>JABDEC010000007.1:0-14730 GCA_013287265.1 Candidatus Babelota bacterium
AATTGAAGGAAAAAACTTATGAAAATATTTAAAGTTATTTTTACATTGTCATTACTCTTTTGTTCGCATTTATTTTGTATGGAAAATGATAAGAAGGATGATAATTTAATTAGTGCAGGACAAAGTGAACATGAGCTTTTAAATAAACTCACTCTTGAATTAATTTTTATAGCAAGGACCGGTCAAACAATTTCGCAAGAAGTTTTTATAAAATATTTATCAGATGAATCGATTATGAATAAGATCAAATCATTGATTAAAAAATATTTTAAAAATGAAATGGTTCAGATATGGATATTAATTGATTCTACAAAATTAATGGAAGAAGCTCAACGAGAAAAAGGTAATAAACTTGCAAATAATTTCGTTAAATTTGGCATATTTTTATCTTTGTTTCTTGACGATAAATATAAAGACGTAATTGAAAGTTCTGACGGGTTTGAAACGACTTTAGCAAAAATTATTGCTAATGAAGGACAATCCTAACATTTGTTACAGGTATAAGTTTGTCCATTAAATGCCTCCACGCATTTGTCTTTACATTCACTTTCGCAAAGTGATTTTTCATTGATATCATAGGTACAATGTTTAGCAACGGAATTAGAAATAAAAATGATACTTAAAATAAACATTGAGATATATAATTTCTTCATTTTATCTCCTTTAATTAGATTGTAACAAAATTAGATATTAAAAATCAATAAAATGACAATTAAAAGTTATTTTTACTTAAAAATTATGTAATTTAGCCTTATTTTAGATACTTTTTTAGTAATTCCTGAATTATATTAGGATTTCCTTTACCTTTGGTTCTTTTCATAGCTTCTCCTACAAAAAACCCAAATAATTTATCTTTACCTGATCTATATTGTTCAACCTGACCTGGATTTTCATTAATTATTTGTTTAATTATTGCTTCAAGTTCAGCGGCAGAACCTATTTGCTCTAGGCCTTTTTCTTTAATAATTTCTGATGGCTCTTTTCCGTTTTTTGCGATTTCTTCAAATACTTCTTTTGCAGCAATATTGTTTATAACTCCTTTTTCCACTAATTCAATTATTTTTGCTAATTTTTCAGGAGTTACTTTAAAGTCTGAAATTGTAAGTTTATTTTCTTTCAAATAACCCAGTACGTCTCTTAATATCCAATTAATTATTTGTTTGCTTGGATTTAATTTTGATGTTTTTTCATAGTAATTTGAAAGTTCAATGTCATTTATTAAAATATCAGCTTCATATTCTGTTAAGCCTTTTTCTTTAATAAATCTTTCAAATTTTTGATGAGGTAATTCAGGCAACTGTTTTTTTATTTCATTAATCCAGTTTTGACTGATTTGCAATAAAGGCAAATCAGGGTCCTGAAAATATCTATAGTCAGCAGCTTCTTCTTTACTTCGCATTAAAATAGTTTTTCTATTTTTTTCATCCCACAAGCGGGTTTCTTGTCTGACTTTTTCGCCATTTTCTAATAAAGTTATTTGACGTTCAATTTCGTATTCAATTGCATCAGAAATAAATTTAAATGAATTAATATTTTTAAGTTCACACTTTGTGCCTAATTTTGCTGATCCCTTTTTTCTAACGGAGATATTTGTGTCAGCCCTGAATGCTCCTTCTTCCATATTTCCTGTGCAAATATTCAAATATTGCACAATGGATCTTAATGTTTTAAGATATTCTTTTGTTTCATAAGCACTGGAAATATCCGGATAGCTGACAATTTCAAGTAACGGTGTGCCTGCTCTGTTTAAATCTACAAAGCTTTCATTTCCATAAGTTGAATGTATATTTTTTCCTGCATCCTCTTCCATATGAATTCTTATCAATCTTATGGATTTTTTTGAACCATCTTCTAATGTGATATCAATATTGCCTTCAATGCAAATTGGTTCAGTATTTTGAGTTATTTGATAATTTTTTGGAAGATCAGGATAAAAGTAATGTTTGCGAGCAAAAGTTGAAATTGGAGCGATTTTACAATTTGTCGCCAACCCAGCTAAAATTGCGTATTCTACAACTTTTTTATTTAATGTTGGTAAAACACCAGGATGACCTGAACAAATCTGACAAATGTTACTATTTGGTTCTTTTGTAATTTCATTTGCACAGGTACAGAATATTTTTCTTTTAGTAGTTAATTGAACATGAACTTCCATGCCTATATTAACTTCATAATCAGGATATTTTTGTAGTATTGAAAGATTTGACACGAAATACTCCAACGAAGAACTAATTAATAAGATTTAATTTCATTTTATCAAAAAATACTAAAAATTTAAGGCCTGTTTTATTTTGATTCTATTTTGTAACTGCTAATATCCATAGATTCTTTTGCAATCAACGTGATTTTGCAATTATATAATTTTTCAAGGTCAAGAATTGAATTAAATTCAACATTTGTTAAAAATTCAAAAATTTGACTGTTTACAATTATAGTAGCCATTTTTAACTTCTTAATTTTTAATTCTTCCTCAAATTTTCTTAAAATTGTATAACTTTGAGTTTTTATTGATTTTACAACTCCAAGGCCATGGCAATTTTTACATGTTTCCATCAACTGTTGTATTAATGTTTTACCTGAGCGTTTTCTGGTCATTTGAAGTAGGCCAAATTCAGATACTTTTAGAACAACAGATTGGAATTTGTCCTGTTCTTTTAAATTTTGTTCAAAGAATTTAAATAATTTTTGACGGCTGGAAGTTGAAGCCATATCAATGAAATCTATAACTATCAAGCCACCTATATTTCTTAATCTGAGTTGTCTGACAATTTCTTCACCAGCTTCAATGTTTGTTTGTAAAATTGTTTCTTCTAAATTGGATCTTCCAGTGAATTTTCCTGTATTGACATCAATTACTGTCATAGCCTCAGTAGTTTCAATAATAATTGAACCGCCGGATTTTAAGTTTACCTTCTTTTTTAATGCATTTTCTATCTGCGATGGAATTTCATAATAATCAAATAAGTCAGCTTGTTTATTCCATAGTTTTATTTTATTTGTAAATTCAGGCGCAATTCCCTTAACAAATTTATAAACTTTATTTTGTGTATCTTTATCATCAATTATAACTTCTTCAATATCGTCATCCAGATTATCTCTTACCACTTGAAGATATAAAGGTAAATCTTCATATATTTTTTCTGTGTTTTTTGCTTTTTCATATTTAGATAATATTGATTTCCATGTGTGCACTAAAAATGATATATCTTTTGAGAGTTCTTTATCGGTTCTTTTTTCGGAAGAAGTTCTTATTATTGCTCCCATTCCTTTGGGAAGATATTTTTTTACAATCTCTTTTAATCTGGTTCTTTCGTCTTTATCTTCAATTTTTTTAGATATACCAATTCTAGGTATGTTGGGCATTAAAACTATAAAACGGCCTGGTAATGTAAAGCAAGTTGTTAATTTTGCGCCTTTTTCATAAATTGGCTCTTTACTTACCTGGACTAAAATTGGTTCGCCTTCTTTTAATATTTTACTAATATCAAGCGGTTGTTTTCGGGTTTCTTTTGTTGTTTCCAAATCATCAATTTGTATAGTTTCACTCATTTTGGTCAATGCCATATCTCGATCAATTTCAGAAATATGTAGAAATCCAGCTCTTTCTTGATTAATATCTACAAAAGCAGTCTGAATTCCTGGCAATATTTTGGTAATAACGCCTTTAAAAAAGCATCTTTCTAGGCTTTTAATTGAATGTGATGAGAAATAAACATTCTGCAATGTTTGATTTCGTGTAATTGCAGCACGGGTTTCCCATGGATTATGGCTTATTAAAATCTTTTTCATGTTTTTTAAAATTTTTTTAAGGATTTCCCCTATAACACATATTATAAACTAGTTAGACTTTAATTCATAGAAAACGTTAAAATTTGCTGGAAAATACAATAAAAATGTGGTATTTATATAACTTGCAAATCTTAAAAATTAACTTCAGGGAGATAAAATGAAAAAAATAAGCCTTGTGGCCCTTCTTTCAATAGCTTTTATACCAGCATGTTTTAAAAAAAAGGTTGATTCACAAAGGGAAAATACAGTTTTAAATGAAGCATCAGGCTCCAAAACATCAACCGTCACTGAAGATGCTCAGGAATTTCTTTTAGAAGATGAAGCAAATTTTAATGCATTTGATGATAGCAAGCCGAGCGTCTCAAATATTGAAAACAGCAATGATTTAGATTGGTCAGAAGTTGAAGAAAATATTAATGATGAAGCAAAAACTGGAACAGTTCAATTTGAATATAATAGTTCTAAAATAAAACAATCTGAAGAAGATAAAATCAGAAAAAATACAAAACTAATTAAAGAAAAAATTGCTAAGAATAAAAAAGCTAAAGTATTAGTTAAAGGGCATTCTTGTAAAATAGCTAAAAATAAAGAATATAACTACGCATTATCACAAGAAAGAGCGCATAAAGTTGCAAAAGTTTATGAACAAGAAGGCATTCCAACTAAAAATGTTAAATCAGTCGGATATGGCGCAACTATGCTTTTAACTGATAAAGATGGTATGGAAGAACAAGCAATAAATAGACGAGCAGAAACAGTTGTTGCTGAATAATGAATGTTATTAAATAAAAGAATAGTTGTATTCGATTTAAGAGATTTAAATCATTATTTACCTTACATAACATTAGTTTTTATTTTTCTAATAAATGTTCTAATTATTTGGCCTGGTCAAATGAATCCCGATAGCATCGGGCAGTATAACTCGGCAATAAATTCAGAGTATACCGATGCGCATCCACCAATGATGTCTGTTTTATGGAGATTATTGGATTTTTTTCATAAAGGACCAGGCTTACTTTTTTTGTTTCATTTATTGTTGCTTTATACAGCTTTAATAATTTTTATTTCAATTTTTAGAGAATCAAAATTATCCTGGTTTTATGTAATTTTTCCTTTACTGCCGCAAATCTTATTTTATTCGGGTGGGATTTGGAAAGACGTCGGATTTGCATTTAGTTATTTACTTTCAATTGCAATCGTAAGTTTTCTAATTTCTAAAAACAAAAAGCCTGGTTTTTTTTTAATATTGTTAATATTTTTTTTATTATTTTACGGTACCCTGATTAAATTTCAGGCGATGTACGTTTTGCCATTTATGTTGTTTGGATTGGTTTATACATTAAATGATTTTAAAATAAACTTTAAGATTTTCATCTTAACTTTATTTTCTTATGTTTACTTTATTTTTTTAGCTAATGCATTTAATAATTATTTTGTTGGCGAAAGTAAAAAATCCCATTTTTGGCAATTTGTTAAATTATATGATTTAGCAGCAATAAGTTTGCAGGCGAATCAAGAATTATTTCCTGATTTTATTAAGCAAAATCAAAATTATTCTTTTGAAAAAATTAAAAAGAGATTTAACCCTGAACAAGTTGACGAAATTGTTTTTCCAAAAGACAGTCCTTTAATAAAGGGAAAAAATGAAGAAGAGCGAAATGCATTATTAAATTGCTGGTACTATGTAATTTATCAATATCCATTTTTTTATTTAAAGCATCGATTTAGAAATTGGCTTTACATAATAAAAGCAATGCCTTTACAAAAATTAGAAAAATTGGATTTAAGAAAATTCCAAGGTATTAAATGGTTTGCAAATTCAAAAGAAAATTTATTAAATAAATTATTTTTCAATTTTTTAAAGATAATACGATATATTTTTAGATTTGGTTTTTTGCTGCCATTTATTATTTTTTATTTCTTTCTAGGTCTTATTACTTTTAGTAGAATTCCTAAATTTGCAATGCCATTGATAATCATGAATGGATTGAATATTACTTTCTTATTTATTTTATTCTTTTTTTCCATGGCAGGGATGATGAGATATGTTTACATCGTAGTTTGCATGGTTCATGCATCTCATCCGTTTGCTTATTTTTGTTTCAAAGAGTTAAAATTTATTTCCCGACGCAAAATTCTTTAAAAATTGCATCCATAGTTTTTTCGGAAATATTTTTTCCGGTTAATTCGCAAATACTTTGAATTGCTTCATTTATGTGAATAGAAAGTAATTCATATTCAATTGATTGTTGTGACAATAATTTTTTTATGTCTGATAATTTATTTTCTAAATCTAAAAGAAGGTTAAATTGCCTTTGATTTAACAAAAAAGGTGAATCTAATTTTTCAAGTAAATTATTAACTTTTTCTTTAATTTTTTCATTCAATAAATGAATATTTAAATTATTTTTTGTTGAAATTTCAATAATGTTTTCACTTACTTGATGGCCAAATTCTTTTTTTAAATCTACTTTATTTAAAATTGATATGATCTTTGATGAGTATTTTTCAATAATGTTATTATAAATTTCTTTTTCTTTTTCAGTTAAATTTCGTGAACCATCAAAAACTAATAAAATAATATCCGCTTTTTGAGCTTCTTCATGCGATCTTTTTATACCTTCAATTTCAATAATATCATCGGTTTGTCTTAATCCAGCAGTATCAATTAATGTCATATAAAAATCGTTATTATAGACTCCTGCTTCAACTGAATCTCTTGTTGTTCCAGCTAAATTACTGACAATTGAACGATTTTTTCCGAGTAATAAATTAAATAGAGAAGATTTTCCAGCATTTACTGAACCAATTAAAGCTATTCTAATTCCGTCTTTTATCTGCTGTTTATTATTAAAAGTTTGTTTAATTTTTTTAATTTCTGATGTTAATGAATTTATTTCATCAATAATTTGTGATCCAAATTCAATTTCATCATCTAAAAATTCAAAACTTGCTTCGCATAAAACTAAGCTTTTTAAAAGTTTTTCTTCTATTTTTAAAATCCAATTAGAGAAGCTGCCTTCTAATTGAGATAAATTTTTCTTTAATGCTATTTGAGTATTTGAATGTATAAGATCATTTATTGATTCAGCTTGCAAAAGATCAATTTTTCCATTTAAGAATGCTCTTTTTGTAAATTCGCCCTGTTGAGCAATTCTTGCTCCTTTTGAAATTGCTAGTTCAATTATTTTATCAATAATAAATGGATTATTATGACATGTTATTTCAATAACGTCTTCACCGGTAAAAGTGTTTGGTGCTTTCATTACAATTAACATTACTTGGTCAATTATTTCATTATCATCAAATATGTGACCATAATGAATCGTACGTGTAGGAACTTCTGAGAGTTTTTTATTTTTTATTTTTGAAATTTGATCAGCAATCTCAATTGCAGTAAATCCTGAGATTCTAATTAAAGCTATTGCTCCGCTGCCTTTTGGAGTAGCTTGAGCAATTATAGTTTTTTCCTGCTGATTAATCCCAAACATTTCTAAATTATTCTTCTTTCTTTATTTTTGTATTGTCCGAAAATTGATTTTGTTCGTTTTGATTTCTATTTTCTTGTGGTTTTGGATTATTATATCGTCTTCTATTGTCATTTCTATCACGATAATTTCTTTGATTTTTATCAGAAAATCTTCTTTTTTTGTAATATGGTCTTTGTTGATATGGTTCATTTGTCTGATTTTGATTTCTATAAGAACTTTGCTTATTTTCCCTATCTTCATTGCTAAATGAATCTCTGAAGAAAATTCCTACTTTTGCGACTATTGTTGTCATACCTAAAAAATTCTTTTTTGGTTCCTGGAAGATTTTTATTGAAAATTCTTTTGGCTTTCCTGCTTTAATCCAACCTTGTTCTATTGCCTTTGCGATTGATGGACCTTCTTCTATTACTGATTTCATCAGTTAAAACCTTTCAGAAAAACTTTTAATATTTTAAAGTAACAATACATATCTTTTGTTATGAAGTCGAGCGGGTTTGAAATTTATTAAAAGAGGGTTAAATCTTTAAAACTCAATATAGCTTGAAAATGGAAAATAATCAATCAGAGCGGGTTTTTGGAGCGGGAAACGGGACTCGAACCCGCGACCTTTGCCTTGGCAAGGCAACGCTCTACCAATTGAGCTATTCCCGCAAAAAGATAATTAAATGTTATCAAAATCCTTCTTCTTGTCAATTTAAAAAAGGTATTTTATCATTAATTTATTAATTTAAAATTCTAATTTTTATGTTTGATTATATAAAAGGCACTATCTCAGAAATAAATGACCAATCAGTAACTATTTCTATTGGAAATATCGGAATAGGCGTTAATCTTTTTGTTCCCAATGCTCAAACTATTTTAAAAAATAAAGAATTATTTTTTTATACTTACATGCATTGGAATCAGGAAAACGGCCCAACTTTATACGGGTTTTCAACAGAAAATGAACGCAAAATTTTTCTTTTAGTCATAAGTTGCTCGGGAATCGGGCCTAAAATTGGATTAACTTTGGTTTCTCAAATGCAACCATCTGAGTTTTTAAAAGCAATCCATGAGCAGGATGTAAAAACATTAAGTTCAATAAATGGAATTGGTCCAAAAAAAGCCGAACAAATAATTGTGAGTCTTAAACATAAAGTTGCCGATATGTTGAAAGAAGGTTCAATTATTGACCAGGAAAATTCCATTTTATTTAAAAACTTAAAGAATATTTCTGAAGCACTTAATTCCTTAAGTTATTCACGTTCAGAAATTAATAGTGCATTAGATTACATAAAAAATAATAATAAAAATGAAATTTCTTTTGATCAAATGTTGCGGCAAGCGCTTTCTTATTTATCAAAAAGAATTTAAATTATTCAATTTTGTTTGCGTATTTTACAAATTTTTTATATTAAATTTTGACAAATTTAATTTTGAAATTAGTTGGCTCATAGTTTCTTCAGTTTTTAACATTGGATTAGAAATTTGGTGTTCTTCAAAACCAAGAGAAATTATTAAATCAATGAAATCCATTGGTTTGATATCCATTTCTGCAGCTTGATGAAAAATACAAGTTGCTGGAGTCATTCCGGGCAAGGTATTGATTTCAATAATAACAACTCTGTCTTGTTTAGTCGGACTAATTTCAGCAGATTGATAAAAGCAATCAATTCGTGCATATCCTTTGCAGCCAACAAACTTATAAGCTTCTTCCATAGTTTTTTTCACAAGATTAGTAGCATCTCTTGAAAGTGGGGCAGGAGTTTGATTTTCACCTTCACCTGGTAAAAATTTTTCTTCAATAGACAGAACGCCTTTTAAGGCAATTGCCTGGCTTGGTGGTAATGCAATTGGGTTATCATTTCCAATTACGCCGACAGTTAATTCCATTCCAGTAATGCACTCTTCAATTAGTGCAAAATCTTTTTCATTATTGAATAATTTTTCAATTGAATTTTTTAGTTCTTCATTATTGCCAACTTTTTGCACTAAAACACTGCATCCATCATCATGAGGTTTTACTATTATCGGGAAATCAATTAAGTCATTTATTTTATTTATGATTTGCTCTTTATCTTGTATCCAATCTTTTTTTGACACAAAAACATTTTCAGGAACTTGCAGACCTTTAAATTTTAAAAATTGATTGGTTTTATATTTATCCATACAAAGGGAACTTGTAAAAACTGAAGAGCCGTTGTAAGGTAAACCAATCATTTCTAATGCACCTTGAATGCAACCATTTTCTCCGTATCCACCGTGCAAGGCAATAAAAACAAAATCAGCCATTTTTGGCAAATCTGACCAATCAATTTTCATATCCGGTTGTAATCCAAGTTCAATTTCTTTTGTGCTATTTCGAACAAGAAGTTGTTGAGGAATTGCGTAAAATTCCATAGAGTTATTAATAAAAATTGGCATCACTTGATATTTATTTGGTGAAAGTTTATAAACAATATTGCGTCCTGAATCTAATGATGTTTCTTTTTCATTTGAATTTCCACCAAACAAGACAGCAACTTTAATTTTTTGTATATTCATATTTTGATCTTTTGAATTTATTGTTGAAATTGTATCAATGCCATAATTTTTTAATTCACTTTCAATTAAATGATTTATTAATTGAGTGTGACTCATGCCAGTTTCAGCAGCTTGTCTGAAAATAAAAGATGACGGCGTCATTCCTGATAAAGTATTCGGGTCAAAAATTACAACTTCGCCATTATTTTTTAAAAAACCATCTATGCGCGCGATTGTTTTTATTTCCAATGCCTGCATTGCTTTTATACTTGTTTGTTGTATTTTTTTAATTTCTTCCTTACTGCATCTTGCGGGCGTGATTTTAGTTGCGCGTCCTGGCATATATTTTTGTTCATAATCAAAAAAATGCGAGCCTTGTTCTTTTACGATTTCTGTTGGCGGAAGTGCTAATGGTTCACCATTTTTATCAATAATAATTAGCGAGGTAAATTCCAATCCTTCAATTTTTTCTTCAATTAAAACTGATTGATGTTTTTCGTAAACAAAACATGCCTTTTTTAGCGCCGGAAGTAATTCGTCTTTATTGAAAATGCACGACGTTCCTAAACTTGAACCTTCTTTGTGAGGCTTTACTATGAATGGGAAATTAATTTGTTCTTCTTGCAATTTCTTAAAAATATCGTCTTTATGTTTTTCAAAATTAATAATTTCGTTTGGAGTAACTATGATGGCTTTTGTAATTGATATATCGTGCGATTTTAGAAAATCTCTTTGAATTATTTTGTCCATTACCAATGCACTTGAAAAAACTTTTGACCCCAAATATGGAATTTTTAAAATTTCAAGCATCCCTTGCAATGTGCCATCTTCTGCAAATCTGCCATGAACTGCCAGATACAAAAAATCTACAAATTTTTTTAACTCAGACCATGTAATTTGTCTTGCTTCGTATGCAAGTCTGTGCGCAAAATCACTTATTTTGCCACGATGTAAAAATCGCCACGGCAAAATATAAAGTAAACCGTCAGCAGTTTGAAAAATCGGCAAGATTTCATAACGTTGCGTATCTAAATGATCACAAACGGTTCTTCCTGAATTAAAAGAGACTTCTCTTTCAACCGATTTTCCCCCCATAAATACACCAACTCTTAGCTTTTTCATTGGTGATCCCTCTTAGCAAAAGAAAAATTATGAAAAAATTTTTATGTTTTTACTATAACAAAATTCTAAGTTAAATTAAGAAAAAAATTAAAAATATTTAAAAAAATTATGAAATTTAAAAAATTTAAATCAAACAAATTGTGGCGGGATAAAATTGTTGAAAAAATGGAGAAAGACGCTTGCAATAAAATTCATTGGAAAAAATTAGATGATGCTGAATTTGAGGAACAATTAAAATTGAAATTGATCGAAGAAGCCCAAGAAGTTCATAATACCAAAACCAAAGAACATTTAATTGAAGAATTAGCAGACGTGTTGGAAGTTATGAATGCAATTTGCGAGCTTAATAAAATTGAATTTAAAGAAATTATTGAAGCTCAAAACAAAAAGTTTTTAGAACGTGGCGGATATAAAGAAAGAAAATTCGTTACCGTTGTGGAATTTAAGCAGGGTAGTGAAGGTGAAAAATATTGTTTAGCAGATCCGGAAAAATATCCTGAAATTATTGATTAAAACTAAGTCGCCATTTTTTTTTGAAATTTGTTACACTATATCATTATAACAAAACATTATTCAATACTTAAATGTCTTCAATTGAATTAAAAAATATAAACAAATCGTATCGTACAGTTGATCAAACAATTAACATTTTTAATGATTTATCGTTTAAATTTCATCAAAATAAAAGCTATGCAATTATGGGAGTTTCAGGTATTGGTAAATCAACATTAATAAATTTAATTTCAAATTTAGATTTTCCTACTAATGGGCACATTTTATTTAATGAATTTAATTTAAGTCATTTTAATTCTGAACAAAATCAAATTTTTTTAAATGAATCCGTAGGTTTAGTTTTTCAGGAACCTAATTTAATTAATGAATTAACAGTTATTGAAAATGTTATGATTAAAGGCTTCATAAAAAAAAGAGATTTAAATTATTGTAAAAATTTTGCGTTAGAATTATTAAAAAATGTTGATCTTGAAAATAAAGCAAATGAATATCCTTCAAATTTATCCGGCGGTCAGCAGCAAAGGGTTGCGATTTGTCGTGCAATTTTTAATAAACCTCAATTTTTATTAGCGGATGAACCTACAGGAAATTTGGATGAAAAAACGGCAAAAAATATAGCTGATTTATTGTTTCAATTTAAAAATGAATGGCAGATGGGATTAATTATTGCAACACATGATAAAAATTTAGCCAGTTTAGCAGATGAAATTTTAATAATTAAAGATGGCAAGTTAGAGAGATTTTGAATCTCTCGATACAATTTTTCTACGAAAAATTACTGCCGACTCCGCCTTAGTTCATTGCAAAGTTATTTTACTCTGCCCAACAGCTACGACGGCCGGACGAGGTGATTTAGATAAATAATTAACAACGAAATTAAGATTTCATTCTTATTTTAACCAGCTCTTGCAATGATTTAAAAATTTATCTTCTAATTAATCATTTTGAATGTCAAATGTATCGAGAGATACTACCAAAATCAAATAAAACAGATACACTAAATATTGATTTCTTCCGCTCGTGGTGAGCTCGTCGAACCATGCGAGCTTTTTCAATATCGTATTGTTCATATCCTTCGACATGCTCAGGATGAACGGTTAAAGGTTATTTTCATGAATGGAATTCAACAAACAATAAATCAAAAAGTTTTAACAAAAAAATCAATAATAGAAAAAACAATTCAAGTTGGTAGTTCTACATTTTTAAGCAGGATTTTAGGGTTAGTGAGAGAAGTCGCTTTAGGGCATTATTTGCCATTAGGGATTGTTTCTGATGCTTTTTTTACAGCATTTAAAATACCAAATATGTTGAGAAAAATTTTTGCAGAGGGCGCATTAAGTGCAGCATTTATTCCAACAATTGTCGGTCTGGAAAAAAAGGGTGAAAGAGAACAGGTTAATAGTTTAATTTCTTTATCTTTTATAATTTTTCAAGGGTCATTATTATCATTTTGCACGCTGGCATTTATATTTGCCGATAGAATAATAGCAATTACGACGCCTGGTTTTGGAGCTGAACAAGTTGCAGTAACGTTACCTCTTTTTAAGATTTTAATATTTTTTATTATTTTTCTTTCAAGCAGTTCTTTGTTAGCAGGGGCATTGCAGTCAGTGCATCATTTTTTTATTCCCGCTTTTAGTCCAGTTTTATTAAATGTTATTTTTATTTCCGGCGCAGTGCTTGGTGCATATTATAATTTGCCCGTTGAATATCTTTGTTATGCAATTTTATTTGCCGGTTTTATACAATTTTTAATGCATCTTTTTGTTTACTTTAAATTGAATTTTAATTTTGGAGCGATAAATAAAATTTCATGGAACAATTTTAATGATCTTTTAAAAAGATTTTTTCCTGTTTTATTCAGCATGAGTTTGATGGAAATTATTTTATTTTTAGATGAAAGTCTTGCATCTTATTTGCCAGCGGGTTCAATTACACTTGTTTATTATGCAAATAGATTTATGGGAATTCCTCTTGGAGTTTTTGCAACGGCATTTTCTACAATTTTGTTTCCACACTTTTCTCGCATAAGTACTTATGCACCAAAAAGATTAAGTTTTTATTTATTTGAATCTACAAAATTTATTTTTTGGGTAACAATTCCTGTTACAATTTTAATGATTTTTTTTGCAGATAAAATTTTTATTACTTTATTTTTATCAGACAAATTTCCCATGTCCAAAGTTCCAGAAGCCACAAATATTTTAATTGCATTTGTTCTTGGGTTATTTTTCTTTTCTTTAAATAAAATCTTGACCAACATCTATTATTCAGTAAAAAACACATTTACTCCAACAATAATATCTGTAGTAGCGGGTTTAATTAACTTAACTTTGAATTTTATTTTAATGAGATGGTTTTTTGCAACAGGCTTGGCAATTGCTATGACAATTTCTCTTGGTCTAATTCAAACAACTTTATTACTTTTTGTTTTGGTAAAAAAATATAATTTTAATATTTATCCAAAACATTTTATAAAATTTTTATATAAATATATAATTCAGCTTTGTACAGCTCTTGTGGGCTTTTTTTCAGTTTATTATTTATTAAACAAAATGATCCAAACCATGCCTGCAACTTTAGCAAAATTTTTACTTGTTAAAGTTGGCTTCTGGCTATGGGTTGGACCACTTTGTATGTTATTCTTTATTGTTTTATATAAATTAAATAAAATTTTTGGAACTAAATTATATTTTTTAGATTAGGATATTTTCTTCTTAATTCTTTTAAAGCAATTTTTTAGCATGTGAACAAAGCTTTTTGTTTCAATAATATCTGGGTTTTTAGGCTCATCGTTTTTTTCTAATCGATAAAATATATTCGCAATTTCGTAAGCTTCAAGTGGGCGAGAGCCTCTTATTCTTGTAAGTCTGTTTGATCGGGCACGATACTGAAAACGTTCAAAATGGTCAGGAGTTTCTGTTTTTTTAAGAAATGTCCACACTTTACGATTCAAATTTTCATCATTTGAATAGCCTTGTGTTACTTGAAACATTTCTTCCATGGTTGGTATACCATTGGCTTTATTTTCTTCTTTGTTATCTGCTTCAAAAGCCTTTATTGAATTTAAACTTAATAATAAAATTATAAAAAATATTTTTTTCATAGTTTTTCCCTATATTTTGAAATTAATCTAAACCATTAACAGAACCATCAGGTCCATATTCTTCAACTTTGGTTTGTTCTTGTGTTGGTATGCATGCTTGTTTATGTCCTTTTTTCCAATGAGCTCTTTGACAGTCAGCTGAACAATAACGAACACTACAACATCGCCCGCATTTTTTAAATAATTCATTTTCGCCTGGTTCTTTTA
>JABDEC010000007.1:14830-48850 GCA_013287265.1 Candidatus Babelota bacterium
TTTCCAATGAGCTCTTTGACAGTCAGCTGAACAATAACGAACACTACAACATCGCCCGCATTTTTTAAATAATTCATTTTCGCCTGGTTCTTTTAGGCAATTTGCGCATTTATTTGGTAAAACGGTTTCTTGATTATCAGTTTGTTCTTTTTTTGGCTGTTCAGTTACTGCAGGCGCAACGCCGTCTTTGCGATCTGTAGATTCTGATTGGGAATTCTGTTTTAAATCATCTTTTTGAGTTCTTAATGTTCTAAGTTTCTCACAATATGATTTATGTGTTGTCCAATCTTCATTTTGACAGTCTTTTGAGCAATAAACGGTCATCATACATTTAGAGCATTTTGCGAACTTTGATTGTTCATTAATTTTCTTGCAATTTGCGCATTGATCTTGGCGAATTTGTTGAACAAATTCTGGATCATCTTTTTGATGAAATCTTAAATTTTCATTGCCAGTAAGCAATTTGACACCATCAGCATAATGGTTTGCATTACCATTTTTTATTTTAGTCAGAAACCGTTCAGTCCATTGAAATTTTAAATTTAGTGGTTCTAATGAATTAATTTCCAGAACACTGTTATTTAAAAAAAGTGAATTTTCAAAACATTCTGGAATTTCAGTCAAATAAAGAGGCATGCATTGTGATGTTTCTGGATTATATTTAGTCATATCTAATACTTTAATATCAGGGCCAATATTTGTGAAATTTGCTGTTTTTTTAGGAAATATTGTTGCTCTTAAAACCGCATATTTATTTTTACCTAGTACATTATTTGGATCATTTAGAATTCGTTCCGGATGTTGCGGATTGTCGGGTATCGGCTTAAGGCCAAAAATTATAATTATTGAATCTGTATTATTAATTACTTTCAACGCTGAAATCTGTGTGGAAATTATTCCAAATAAAATTAAGGTAAATATTTTTAAATTTTTCATATTTTCTCCATTTAATCTAATCCATCGACAGTTGGGCCTTGTGCTCCATCTTTTTCTTTTGGTGCCGGTTGAGAAGTGGGTATGCATGCTTGTTTATGTCCTGATTTCCAATGAGCTCTTTGACAGTCAGCTGAACAATAACGAACACTACAACATCGCCCGCATTTTTTAAATAATTCATTTTCGCCTGGTTCTTTTAGGCAATTTGCGCATTTATTTGGTAAAACGGTTTCTTGATTATCAGTTTGTTCTTTTTTTGGCTGTTCAGTTACTGCAGGCGCAACGCCATCTTTGTGATCTGTAAATTCTAATTCTTGAGAATTTTCAGCTTTTTGTTTTGAATCTTCTTGAGTTTGATTGAATCCTGATTGTTGAATTTTGTTACATAAATTTTTATGTGGTTCAAATCCCGGAATTCCTGCTTTCCAATCTTTTATTTGACATTCTTTTGAGCAATATATTGGCGTATTGCATTTTTTGCATTTTCCGGCGCCTTCTATAAATTTATTTTTTTTAATGAAAGATTCTTTTGGCTTCTTGCAAACAATACAACAATTTATTACAGCAATTTCAAGTAAATAGGTTTCCAGATTTGGGTCTTTTATTAATGATTTTAAATTACTTTTTTTAACGCAACTAAGTGGTCTTTGATATTTTTGTGTTTCTGGATCAAAATAACAAGTTTTCACGCACTCCGAGTTACCAAAAAATTTTACAATATTTTTTATTTCCAAGATTGCAGTTTTATCATCTTTAATTGTAATTATTATTCTTTGTTTATTATTAAGATATTCTCTAAATTTATCGACTATTTTATACCAAAAAATTTTCGAATAAATGGATTCATTTTCATTAATGCTAATACCAAATAATGTGAATTTAGCCATCCCTTGTAAAATTGATTGGCATTCACGGCTATTAGAATCTAATCTACTATTTGCTCCAACATATATTTTAGAATAATAATACCAGTTATCTTGTAGAATTAATTCCGGTTTCGGGTTTTCTGGTATCGGACCAAGAGAATAAATCATGGCTGTTTTAGAAGATTTATTAATAACTTCTAAAGCATTTATTTTTGTTGAAACAATCCCTAACAATATTAAGGCAAATATTTTTAAATTTTTCATAGTTTTTTCCACTAAAAATTAATTAATCTAATTCGTCAATATATGATCCATTAATCAATATTATTGTGTGTATGATCTTCAATACAATTCTGACAATACATCGTGGTATCAAAGCACAGATCGCAATTTTTTAAGGCAGCAACTTCTTTATCGTTAGCTTCACATTTTTGACAATATTTTATTGCAAGATCTTCTTTTCTTTCTTCTTTTCTATCTTCAGATTTTTTCTTTTCTTTTTTTACACATTCACTTTTATGTCTTGACCAGTCTTGTCTTTGGCATTCTTTAGAACAGTAGCGTATTTTTCTACAACCATCGCACAACTGCAAGGCTTTACGTCCGTTTTCGTTTCTAGATTTCTTACAGTAATAGCAAAAATCTGTATATTCATCATGTAAAACTTCAGCTCTGATATTTTCAAAATCAGCTTTTAATTGTAGACTTTTGCAAGCAGGTATAAATGGGCGTGGTAATGGTTTATTTATCAATTCTTTTGCTTTTAAAAAGATATCATAATCTGATAATTCACTATTTTTTAGTGATAGATAAGACGTTTTACTTGATTTACAAATTCTTTCTAATAATTGTCTGTGATTAGACAGATTCAAAAAACAATTCATATCCTGGTTTAATCGAAGATTAGCAGCATATAAAAGAATAAGTAAAAATTCAACATTATTATCATTTTCATACATTCCAAGAATAATCATTTTCCTTGTGAGATCTAGCATTAATGGCCAGTGGCCATTTAAAGCTTCAACTCTTAACCAATTTGTAATTTGTTCATAATTATTTTTTTCTACCAATTCTGAAATTGCAGCATAATCTTGTTGTTTTAATAATTCATGAAGCCTTTTTAATGTGTGTTCAATATTTGTTTGTTGTTGAGTTTCACTTTGTTTATTATCTGTTTGTTGTTTAGATCCTTTTTGAAGTTCTTCTCGGATATTTTCATAACATTCAACTAGTGATTTTTTTCTTAGTTCTGGCCATTCATTTGCAGGCAATAAATTCTTTTTGTGATTTTTGAATGAAACAATATATGGATTTGGTAGATTATTTTCTAAATTTAGCACTAATTTAAAAGCTTCATCTAATATTCTCAGTTTAGTTTTAAAATCAAGTGAAGCGCTTTTTTGTATAGATTTAATTAAAGTGACTCGAATGACTTTTAATTGCTCATTGACTGTCTCATATAAATCGTTTTTTTTGTAACAACTTAGATCTTGACTCAATCGGAACAACATCACAAATTGCCAATAAAAACAATCTTCCCTTTGGCCACCTATCATGATTAAATTATTGATTAATTCTTCAATTAAAATTGTATGACCTAGTTTTGCCTGGTTTTGAAGCCATGCAATTTTTTGTTCTGGTTTAAGTCTCGATTTATTTATTTTTTCTATGATCGCCTTATAGTCTTGTTTTTCAAACAAACGTTCCATTGCATTTGTTTGTAATACGCAATTTAGGACTGTTAATGCAAATATAAACAAAAGACATTTTAAAAATTTCATTTAAAAACCCCATTTTCTATAATAATTGACTATTAGAATAAATTATAGATGTTTTTTAAAAAAAAGCAAGTCAAATTGTCTAAAAATGAAAAATTATAATAAAAAAGCATTATTGATGATTTAAGTATTAATCAGGGAGCAAATTAAGCGTCTTAACAGGGTTTTTCTATGCATAAAGGAAAGAAGTTTGATTTATTGAGACTATGCTAGAATTCCGTACTTTTTATTAGCCATAGCTTTTATTTTGCCCTTTTGTAAAGCTGAAATTAAGCATTTTCTTTTTGGAGTCATAATTTCATCATATTCTTCAATTTCCAGCCATGGTATTTGCGCATTATCAATTTCTTTAGCTGCTTTATCATAGACTTCAATGTCAATTTCAGAGCCCATTATTTCAAGTAAAAATTCAAATCTTGCTAATGCGCTATTAATTAAATCATTAATTTCTTCCATGTCATAACCTATTTGATGATCTTTTAGTTGATATAATGAGTCACATGTATCTTTGAATTGTACCCAAATATCATTATCAACTGTCCATAACATTTTTCCCAAACCACATTCTGTAAATCTTATTACTATATTTTTAAGCTCTGACATTGCTATATCATCAACTTTGTCATAATCGTGAATATTTTTTAAAACAGCGCTGCAAATATTTTCCGAGACGTTGGTTAAAAAAGTTTCCGGTGTTCTTTTAAAGACATCATAGTGATTAACCATTTGCGAATATAAAATGTTATATGCTTTCGTTCTGGGGTTTTTTTCTTCTTTTGGCTTTTCAAAATGATTTGAAATTAAAGTATGTAAATCAAGCACAAATTCAACAAATTTTTTTGCATTTACATATTCAATTGATTTTATTTTTTGTAAAAATGCTTTTAAAATTACTTTTGTGTACGCTCTTTTTTGATTTGTTTTTCTTCCATGTTGAAAAAAACTTAAAAAATCTGAAAAATTATTTGGCAATATTTCCTGATTATATTTGGTGTGGTTAAATTTTTTTTCAAAATAATTTTTTAATCCGTCATCAGTAAATTTTACCGGTGCGAATAGATAATCTTCATCTAAATTCATTTCCGCTGAATTCTCATTTTGATTGTCGAAAGATTTTTGTTCAGCTTTTGCTAAAACTTTACAAATGGTAAAATGTATGTAAATAAGAATAAGTAGAGATAAAGTTGAAATTTTTTTCATAACTTAATTCTCCCTTTGTAAAAAAGGTTTAATTTTGATTTACAAAAATTATCATAAAAAATTTTTTTCTCATTGTAAAATTCAATTAAAAGTTCCTAATTTAAGGAATTATTAATGGCTTTATATTCATATCAGGCAATTTCAAAAGATGGAAAAAAAATAAAAGGCAATATTGATGCGTCATCAATTGGTAATGCAAAAGATCAATTATTAAAAAAAGGTTTGTATATAACAAATATTAATTTGATGAGTGAAGCATCTCAACTACCATGGTACAAAAGATTATTTGAAAAAAAAGTTTCAATTAAAGATAAAATTTTATTTACAAAACAATTAAGTGTTTTATTAAAATCCGGAGTTCCACTTTTACAAGCTCTTGAATTGTTGACTGAACAATTTGAAGGAAGAATGAAATCAATTATTGTTTCATTAAAAGATGGAATCAAAGAAGGACAATCTTTAGCGGATGGATTAAAAAAATATCCAAAAGTTTTTGATAATATTTATGTACAACTAGTAAGAGCCGGTGAAGCAACTGGAAAGCTTGAAATAATTTTAGAAAGATTAACAAGTTATATTGAACGTAAACAGGAAATTCAAAAAAAAATAAGATCTGCGCTTTCTTATCCCATAACGCAATTAGTTTTGATTGGCCTTGTTGTAATTTTTTTATTAACTAACGTACTTCCGCAAATTGCTCAAACTTTTAATCAAAGGGGTGGCAAATTGCCAGGACCAACGCGCGTAGTAATGGCAATTTCTGATGCAATACGAAATTATTATTTAATATGGATTGGATTAATTGTCACTTTCATTTTTGCATTCAGATATTGGAAATCAACTCCGTCTGGCGGAAGAATTATTGATTCCATAAAATTACGACTTCCATTGATTGGTTATTTTTCAAAAACAAATGCGGTCGTACAATTTAGTAGAACGTTGGGTATGTTGGTAGAAAGTGGTGTTAATTTATCTGAAGCGTTAGATATAGTTGTTAATATTATTGATAATAAAGTTCTTGCTAGCCAATTAAAAGAAGCGCGTGATAAGATTATTAAAGAAGGTAAAATTGCGCAATTTTTAAAAGAAACTAAAATATTTCCTCCAATTGCAATTTATTTGATAAATACCGGTGAACAAACAGGTGAACTTGGTTTTATGTTGTTAACGGTAGCGCAAAATTATGAAGTTGAACTTTCTGATTTAACGGATAATCTAACAAAAAAAATAGAACCATTAATGATTGTGATTATGGCTTTGGTTGTCGGGTCAATAATTATTGCAATGGTTTTACCATTAGTGCAGATGAATCAATTAATAAGCGGATTATAAAAAAAATGAAAGGATAAATTTTATGGAAGTTAATTTAAATCGTAAAACACATTTAAAAAGTGGATTTACTTTTATAGAAATAATAATTGCGGTTGCAATTATTGGAATTTTAGCATTAATTGTCGGACCTTCAGTATTACGATATAGAACAGAAGCATCAATAAATGCTACTACAACAAATGCAAAAGTTTTAAAAAGGGCAGTTGATTCTTATTTTCTTGCAGTTGGAAAATACCCATCTAAACTTGATGATTTATTAAAAAAGCCTGCAGATGTTCCTTTAAAAAAATGGGTTGCTCCATTTTTAGAAACTACAGAAATTCCAATGGACTCTTGGGGAAATCCTTTTGCATATAAATTAAACGCTAAATCAGATAATCACCCTTATGATTTATATTCATGGGGACCAACAGGACCAGGTAGCGCTCCGGAAGACTGGATCGATGCGTGGGCATAAATTAGGATTCACATTTTTGGAATTGATAGTTGTCATTGCCATTTTAGGTATTTTGGCAACTATCATCGTTCCAAATTTCCGTTCGAGAAATCCTGAATATCAAAGAAGACAATTTATTGATCAGCTGAATTCTCTACTTCAAGTTAGTTGGCAAAATGCTTTAGCAACAGGCAAAGTGCAAAAAATTATTTTTAATAAAAAAAATATTTCTCTTGAAAGTGCCACAGGAAAAAAATCTTCATCAAATGAAGAAATATATAAACCGATACAAGTTAGGTTTTTAAAAACAAATTTAGAAATTCCTGATAATTTTGAAATTAAAAATTTTTATATAGGCAAGAAAGATGAAATGACATCTTTGGTTGGAGGAAAAGGTAAAATCTGGTTTTATATTACTGCAGATGGTATGGCACAAAATGTAATCCTAAATATTGTTGAAAATATATCTGAGAATATAAAACAAGAATTATCTTTAGTTTTAAACCCTTTTTCAGTTCAATTTAAAGAATATGATAAATTCCAAAAACCTTAAAAAAAGCGGTTTTACTTTTATTGAAGTAGTTATTGCAGTTATGATAATTGGGATGGTTCTTACTTCATTATTTTCTTTACAAACAGCTCTTTTTGATTCGACTTTCAACAATTATTCAAAAATTTCACGTATTTTTTTTATTAAAAATTTATTTTTTAATTTTGAAGCAAGAGAAAAGTTAAATAAAAATAAGATATTAAAAAAAGAGTTGAAAGATCCTCTTACAAAGTTAACCTTTGAATTAAAAAATTTAAATGAAAAATCTCAGATAAAAAAATTTGAAAATATTTCTTTATTAAAATCCTCAGCTTCATGGAGAGGGCTTGTAAGACAGCAAGAGGAAAGTATGATTTACTATATTTATCAAAAAGCTAAAAAGAAATGAAAAATAAATTTTCAGGTTTTACAATAATTGAATTAATTGTCGCAATTACAATTGCGTCAATGTTGGCAATTGTTCTTTTTACTAGTTTTTATCAAACAAACCGAACATCTTTGGATGTAAATAATATGATTTCTTTTGATTTGAGAGCTTCAATTTTGCAAAATCAATTAGAAAAAGATATTACAGGTGCATTTATACCAAATATTGAAGAAGTAAAAGAAAAAATTGAAGAAAAAAAATCAGAGGCTGATAAAAAAAATCAGGCTGAAAAAAAGGAAATCGAACAAAAGAAAATTAAGGAAGAAAATAAAAAAACCGAGCAGCTAGAAAAAGCTTTTTATAGTATTAATAAAGATAAAAATTTAAATGAATTAACGCTGATAACATGCAATCCTTTGCAATCTTATGGTCAACAGAGCCCACGAATTGCCAGAATAATTTACAAATTAAAAGAAAGTAGTAAAAATTCATTCAAGTTGCTAAGACAAGAATCATTGGAGTTAGATTATAAGAAGGCAAGTAAATCTTTACAATATGAAATAGCTGATAATATTAAATCTTGTTCAGTTGAATACTTTTATTTGGACTCAAAAATGGAAGAAAGAAAATTTAAAAAAGCAAATCAATGGGGACAGCAAGATCAAAAAATTAATGTAAAATTGCCGATGTTTGTTAACATTAAATTGGACCTATGGGATGCTAGACAGAAAAAAATTCAACCATTTGAATTTACATATCAAATATTTGCATTTAATTTGCAGCAAAAAATAGCGGTTCCAAAAATAGAAGAATCAAATAAAGAAATGAAGGAAAAAGCAGAAAAAGAACAAAAAGAAAAAATCGAGAAAGAAAAAGAAGAAGAAAAAAAGAAAAAATCTTTACCAACAAAAATTTAATGAATACAAAATCAAACGGTTATATTTTAATTTTAACTTTGATGATTTTATCAATTCTAATCATTGTGGTGACAAATATTTTTTATACTGGCACCGCTCACAATGTATTTTCAAAAACTATAATTGATAGGGAAAAAGCTAAGATGTTGGCTTTATCTGGCGTTCAGCTGGCAATAAGTAAATTAACATTACCTGAAGAAAAAAAATCTCAGGAAGAACAAAGCCAAGAAGCTCAAAAAAAGAATGTCGAAGATAAAAAAACAAAAAACAATATTAGATTTTTATCAAGAATCTTACCAATTTTAAATAGCTGGATCGTTATAAATTTAAAATCTGACAATGAAGAAATCGATGGACAGGTAAAAATTTGTATTTGCTGTGAAGATGGAAAAATTAATATCAATAAAATTTTTGACTATTCAAAAAAAAGATTTATTAATGACGGAATACTTAAAGATTTTATTAAAATTTTAGATGAAATAAATAAAAAAATTCGGTCAATTACGTCGCAGGATCTATTGAAACCTCTAGAACAATTTTTGATAAAAAGAAAATTTCCACTAAATGATGTTACTGAATTACTTTTAATTCCTCAATTTTCATATTTTAAAAATTATGTTTTTTATGAACCTCCGATCAAAGGTGAAAGACTTGAAAAGAGACCTATTTATTTAACTGACATTTTTACAACTTGGACTGATAACATTCAATTACAGCCATGGTTACTTTCTGATTCAGTAGCAGCAATTTTAGGATTAAAAAGAATTTATCCGGATGAGATTGAAAAAAGAAAAAATAAAATTGAACAATGGATCAAAAATTTTAAAAGTAATTCAGATTGGGTGAAAGATTGGGACAAAATAATGAAACCTCTTTATGAAAAAGAATTATTATCAATGCCAAAAGGCATTGAAATTTTGTTTAATAGTGAATTTGATCCAAATATATTTTCTGTGGTATCTTATGGTACTGTTGGTGAAATTACTCAAAAAGTATTTGCTATTTTACGAAAAAATAAGAGTGATGAAGCAACTTTTGAAGTTATAAAGCTTTACTCGATATAGCAAAAAAGGAATTACATTGCATTTAAAAACAGAAACTAAAGTTGGAATTTTTGTTTTAATATCAATTGCAATTTTTGCTTATATGGCAATGCATCTTGGAATATTTAATTTTCATATAAAAAATTACAAAACATATTATGTTTATTTTGAAACTTTAAGTGGATTAGGCAAAAAAGCAGATGTAAAAATTGCGGGTGTAAAAGTTGGTTGGGTTGATCAGACTGAATTAATGCAAAGTGATTCCAATCCAAGAGTAAAAATTTATGTTCAGAGCCAATATGTTCTTTATAGTGATGCATATGCGGAAATTCATCAGGAAGGGTTATTGGGTTCAAGATATCTTGAAGTTGTACCCGGAAGTCCAGGACTTGATATTATACATTCTGGAGGCACACTGCAAAGAACAGTAAAACAAAGAGTGTCGATTGAAAAATTAATGGATAGATTCGAAACAATTGCGCATAACATTGAAGATGTTTCAGCTGCTTTAAAGGGAGCAATCGGTACGCCTGAGCAACAAAATGAATTACGTTCAATAGTTAATAATATTAGTGAAGCATCTAAAAAAATTGCTATTTTTGCTGACATACTTTCCAGAAATGAAAGAAATATTGATGGAATTTTAAATGATATAAAATCATTTTCACATGAAATAGTTCCTGTTGGCAAAGATATTCATAAAATTGCGGAAAAATTAGATACGAATATTGATCGTTTATCAGATAGATTTGATGATACCATGAAACACATTGGTTCTGTTGCTGAAAAAATTGATCAAGGAAAAGGCTTAATTGGAAAATTAATTAATGAAAATGATGTATACGAAGATTTAAAAGTGTGTGCTAAAGGAATCAGAAAAGCTGCTGATATTGGCGATAAATTAGGAATAGTGGTTGATGCTCACGTCGAAGCAATGCAAAGAAAAGCAGAACATTATAAACATGAAGATTCCAAAGGTTATTTTGATTTCAGATTTCATACAAATGAAGATACTTTTTATTTATTTCAAATAGTTGGTTCAGAAAAAGGTACAGTAGGAAGAATATCCAACAGAAATCAATTTTATGATCAATTCGGCAAAAAATTAAATGATACTGATATAGAAAAAGTTCCAGCAGATAATTTTTATTTCCCTCCTTATCGAACCGATGCAGTTAACATAACTCGTAACACAACAAAATATGGTTTTCAATTCGGTAAAATTTATAAAGATTTGGCATTAAGATTTGGTATTTTTGAAAATACTGTTGGCGCCGGCGTTGATTATGAAATTCCTTTCTGTAATGATATTTTCAGATGGGTTACAACTTTTGAAGCTTTTGATTTAAGAGGTCAAGATCGTGTTGATGACAGAAGTCCGCATTTAAAATGGATAAACAGAATTTTCTTATTTAATAATGTTTATTTTAACTTTGGTATGGATGATTTTGTAAGTAAAATTAATGCTAGTCCATTCGTTGGTATGGGCTTAAGATTCTCTGATGATGATCTGAAATATCTATTTAATCAAATGGGCTTCATTACGGGCAAATTGTCAGTTGAGCAATAACTTATCAATTTTAAGTTGTTAAAGGTTTCGAATTCCATTTGTCTAATTCAGTAAAAGATTTGTTAATTGAGTCACGTGTTTTTAGAATCTCGGCAGATAAAGATTTAATTACTGGTAACAATGTTGATGCACGTGGGCACAATCCCCAAAAGTACAAGTATTTTAGTTTCTAGTTCTTGCGCGGCTGCAAATGACTTTGTATTTAATTCATTGGATTTATTGAGACGTTCTATAAAAACTTTATAAAATTCTGGATTTAGATCAGCTTTAAGAATTAAATGAGTTGCAACTAAATAAAATTATAAAAAGTAATTTCTTCATATAATCTCCTTTTTTATATAATAACTGATCTAAAAACCAAAAATCAACAATTATTTAATGCTATCTGAATATATCTTATAAGAATAGTTAATTAAACTCTTGTTTTTCTTATTTTGACAATGTTACAATTAGATAAAATAGGAGGAATAATGAAGAAAAGTTTATATTGTTTAGTGTTAATATCTTTGGTCTTTAATATTAGATCTACCGATTTTGATAAAAAGGAATCAAAGGAATTGGAAGAGGCTATTGCTGCAGCTAAAAAAATTATTGATAGCGAAGAATTTCAGGATTTAAGTTCTGGAGATAAAGCAAATTTGAAGAATTATTTTATTCTTGAGAAGCAATCATATGAATTATTAATTGCACATGAAGAAGAAGCAGCACGAATACGTGGTTATGATGCAGTTGAGTTTCGTAAAAGGCTTGAAAATGAAAATGCTTTTAATATAATGGATAGATTGAATGACTTAGTGAATAATAAAAGGGATTTGTTTCAACAAAAATTCTATGATGCAATTATTGCTTTGCTGACACCAGAGAAACCATATATAACTTAAAAAAATAACTTTGAAAACGGTGCAAATTCGAAAAATTTATTTTTTAATACACTGACAAACGCAATTGTGCTGCTTTATTTCTGGAGAATATAGGCAACACCATTTATTATTCCAGATTAGATTTTTTTTATCACATTCATATTTGCAAATACTTGGGGCATCCTGTTGTTCTAATGGCCCGATTTCAACAGATTGAGTTTTGCTAAACTTAGAAATTGTATATACCTGATTATTTTGCAAAAGTATTATTATTGATGTGATGAATATTATCCCTTTTTTCATTACTACTCCTTTTTTCCATCTATACTTAGCCTAGCTGTCTTATGTGAATTAATTCAATAAAATAATGTAAACTTGTAAAAAATATTGATTTTTAGCTGGTTTTTAAATAGACGAATTATTTTTTTTAATTTATAATTTTAAATATCCTTTAAAAATAAGATTAGAAACATGAATAATACAACGAAAAATATAAGAAATATTGCAATTATTGCCCATGTAGACCATGGTAAAACAACCCTAGTAGATAAATTATTTCAGGCATCGGGAATGGCTCAACCTGAAGGCGAAGAGCGGTTAATGGATTCAAATGCACTTGAAAAAGAGCGTGGTATTACTATTTTGGCAAAAAATACTGGCATAGTTTATAACGATTATAAGATTAATATTGTAGACACTCCCGGACACAGTGATTTTGGTGGAGAAGTAGAAAGAACTTTACAGATGGTTGAAGGCTTTTTGCTTTTAGTTGATGCTGCAGAAGGTGTATTGCCAGGTACAAGATTTGTGCTTTCTAAAGCTTTAAATTTAAATTTAAAGCCAATAGTAGTAATTAATAAAATAGATCGTCCTGATGCGGATATAGAAAGAACCGAACAAAATATTCATGATTTGTTTTTAGATCTTGCAACTGATTCAGCACAATTGAATTTCCCGGTAGTTTATGGTTCAGGCAGACAAGGTTTTATGACAACTGATCTTTCTAAAAAATCTGACTCTATGAAACCTTTACTTGATACAATAATTGAACAAATACCTGCACCTAAAGATAAGGCAAATGAGCCTTTACAATTTTTATGCACAAATATGGATTATTCTGAATATCTAGGACCAATTGCAATTGGAAGAGTGTTTAGTGGTTCAATTAAATTAGGTCAACAGGTTATTATTTGCAAAGGCGATTATAGAAGTAAACCTACAAAAATTACAAAAATTTTTGGTTTTGAAGGTTTAAGAAGAATTGAACAAAATGAGGCAATTTGCGGAGATATTGTAGCAATTACAGGGTTTGATGAAGAATCACCAATTGGAAGTACTATTTGTGATGTAGAAAATCCAAAGCCATTAGAATATGTAAAAATTGATGAACCTACGGTTTCTATTTATATTTGCGTGAATGATTCGCCTTTTAATGGTCGCGAAGGCACACTTTTAACTTCTAGGCATTTAAAAGAAAGATTAACAAAAGAATTAAAAACAAATGTTGCATTACGAGTTGAGCCTACTGATTCGCCTGATGTATTTAAAGTTTCAGGTCGTGGTCAATTGCACTTAAGTGTTTTAATTGAAACAATGAGACGTGAAGGTTTTGAACTGCAGGTTTCGGCTCCTGAAGTTATATATAAAAATATTAATGGCCACAAAAGTGAACCAATAGAATTCATGGTTATTGATATTCCTACCGAATATCATGGCATTGTTATGGAACGACTTGGTAAGAAAAAAGCTGAATTGCAAAATATGCAGCATTTTTCAAATGATAGAGAAAGAATGGAATTTAAAATTCCTTCAAGGGCATTGCTGGGATTCAAGAGTCAATTTTTAACAGATACTCGTGGAACCGGAATTGCGACTTTCAACTTTTATGGTTATGAACCATACAAAGGCGACATTGTTACAAGAACCAAAGGTTCATTGGTTTCTATGGAAGCTGGAACTGTTACTGCTTATGCATTAGATAACTTACAAGAAAGAGGAATTCTTTTTGTTGCGCCTGGCGTTGAAGTTTATGAAGGTATGATTGTTGGTGAACATAGCCGAGATAATGATTTAGAAGTCAATCCTTGTAAAGGTAAGAAACTTACAAATATGCGTGCTTCAGGAACAGATGACCAAGTAAAATTAGCACCGCCAAAAATTATGGATTTAGAAACTTGTCTTGAGTGGATTCAGCCGGATGAATTAATTGAAGTCACTCCAAAATCTATCAGATTGCGCAAGAAGAAATTAAAAGCATTTGAAAGAAAACGCGATAAATAAAAATTAGACAGTTGCGCTTTTTTCAACCAATTTTTCCGCCAGCTTTTTTGCAAGTTTGGCTTTTTTATATTCTTTCCATTTATTTTTTAGAGTTTCCTGAACTTTTTCGTTAAGATTTAGATCCATTAAATAATTTTCTGCCTTAATAAATAATGCGATAGATAATATAAAAACTGTAGCTTGTACAAACATTTTTTGACTTTCTGATAAATTCTTATCTGCTTTTTCTTTTAAAGTCTTCTGCCAAACTTTGTAAAGAACAAATGGCAACATTAATCCTAGAATTCTATATTTCGAAATCTTGGGAAGTGAAATTGTAGGCAATGCGTTTTTTATATAGCTGAAAATTTGAGCCAATTTTCCATTTGTTCCATTTACCATTCCTTCACCGAAACTGAGAAAAATTAATCCTGCACCAAATAATTCACTATAACGGTTTATTAGAGGATAGTCTGGATTACCATCTTTGATTTTATCAATAACTTTTTCGACTTCCTTAATAGTTGTTGCGAATATAATTCCACAAAACCCTCGGAACATTAAATCATTCCAGTTTATGGATTTTAAATTTAATGGTGTCATCAAGATTAAAAATGAAAGAATTATTAATTTGAAACTGTTATTCATGATTTTCCTGAGTATTTTTAATTTATTAATATTTTTTAATTAGTATTATATAAAAGATAAAAAATGTAAAATTTGCTATTTGTCATATTATATGATAAATTTATTATAATAAATACAAATTAAGCTTATTTTAAGGGGAAAAAATGATTAAAAAATTAATAATTTTGGCGATTTCATTAATTTCGGTGATTTCAGCAATGGATCAAAAATTTATTTCGATGAGTTTAGTGGATCAAAAAAATAATGAAAAAATAAATACTGCAAATTTGGAAGCTATTCAAAATCAATCTTTGGATTGTAATTTAATAAATGAACTATTGGATATATTGAAAAAACAAATGACTGATTGCTTAAACAATTTACCTGAATTATTTGCATTAGGAGATCTAAAAGATAGGTTAAATAGTTGGAATGAAGAAATAAGGCGCGAGCAAGTTTTTCAAAATAACAATGGTAGGAATTTTTTCGAATCTTTCGATAAAGAAAAATTAGCTTTGTCTATTGTAATAGGCACAAAACAGGTAATTCGAGAATGGAAAGATGCTCAAATAAAATTCGATGATAAAATTAAATCAAAAATTGAAGCACTTTTTGATTTTTTTATAAAATATATCGATGAAAATTGGAATTATGTTACTTTATTGGAATCCTAAAATTATTAGAATGTTGAACCAATTTTTGCCCAGAATCCCCATTGTTGCAAGGCGCAATTGTTTTGAGGAATTTCAAAAAATCCACCTATTCCGACAAAACCATTATTGCGATCACCTCTTAACGTGTAACCTAGCGCAATGTTAATACGATGTGTGATTGTTCCTCTTGCGCCACCAGAATATAAATCTATTTGATTTTCTTGAATTGGAACAAATATAAAGTTACCTTTTTCATCTTTATCCGTTGGAGCTAATTTGGCAATTGTACTTTCACTTGCAGTTGCGGGTATTCCTTCAGGAGTTAAATCACCAGGCTTTCCAGCAATTCCCCACTCAGCAAGAAAGCATTCCTCTAATCTTAACCTTTCATCAGAATGTGCCCAAAGGCCATATCCTACTTCTGCTTCAAAATTATTTTGACGGAATCTGAATCCAGCCGATAAATCTATCATATAATATGGATCTACTTTTACCTTTCGTGTAAGAACATTTATTGCAGGAATATTTGTTATTGTTCCGTCAGATTTATTTAATAATAAATATCTACTCCATGGTTTATTACGTAAATCCATTGATCTCAATTGTTTATTTCTGAATAAATAAAGCATTTCTATATCAAAATTCAATGCAAATAAATATGGTGATCTTCTACAATTTAACGGTACTTGAAAATCTACAACAGTTCCTAATCCAAAATGATTCCCGAATCCTCTAAAAGCAGGAAAAACAACATTTGGATTAGGATTTTCAGCCAATGGGAAAAGTAAATAAGTATGTGCATTCACCTGACAATCATCGCGAAAATTGAATTCAGTTCCAAATTTAAATCTAAGTTCAGTAAAACCTGCTGTTGCGCTTTTGCCATAAAATTTTCCATAAGTTAAATTTGGTCTTCTTAATGCATCAATTATGGTTGGTTTTTGATTATTTGGAACATCTTGTACTAAATTTAAATCATTATCAACTGATTCAATTACTGCAGAAAATCCAAGCCAAAAATATTCTAACAAACTGCACGAAAAACAACCTCTTAAATTTTGTTTAATATCTAAAACAAATGCGATTTGTTTTTGTTCAGGAAATAAAGAAAAAGTTCCTGTGAAATCATCTGATAGTTGTAACCATTCAGCGCGTATGTCTCTGATTGTGCTTGTGCCTACGAGGTCACCTTTTACTGTTAAAAAATGTCTGTCTTTCATCAAAAAATATTCACTTATTTTTTGATTTTTTTTTGTGGGCGCATTATCAGATGATTTTTGATAAAACATCATGACCTGCGCACTTGTATTTAAATTTTCTGGGTTGCAATAAATAATGTTATGCCAAAAAGCTTGCCATGCTTCAATATTGAAATATGCAGGACGAGTAAATATGTTACTTTGGCTATAATGGTTTTTTAATCCTAATTTATTTTGACATTGCGTATCTGTACATTTAATTTCTAAAAAAAATAAATTTGTTAACAAAAAAATTATTAAATAAAAAGAACGTTTCATTTAAAATTCCCTTTTTATGGTAATTATATTTGCTTAGATATATTAAGATAGGTTAATTCTAAAGACAAGTTTGGTTTTCATAAAAGTCAAAATTATTATCCAATTATATATTTTATTTAAGATTAGCGATTGACATTTATGTTTTGATAAATAAAATAAATTCAAGAATATTGTAAATTTTCACAATCTAATAAAAGGGTACAACATGAAATACATAAAATTTGCTTTAGCTTTATTACTTTCTGCTCCTTTCATTAATGCAGATACAACTTCAAATGTAGTTGCAACAGTAGAAAATGCAGCTCAAGCAGCAGTTGCAAAAGCAGACCAAGTCGTGTCAACTGTAGCATCAGAAGTTAAACCAGCTGTCATTGCAGTTGAAAATGCTGTAAAGCCTATTGTGAATGGGGCAACAAATGCAGTTGCGCCAGTTGTTGCAAAGGCAGAAGGAAGATTACAAAGTTTATATAATTCATTAGTTAACAGTTCATTATTGAACAATAAGTATTCACAAGCTGTTTCTTCACGAGTTTCAGCATTAGCATCTGCTACTAAAAATACATTATGGACAAACAGATCTACTGCTAGCAGAGTTGCTATTGTAGCTTTACCGGTTGCGGCGGCTACTTTTTATTCAGTTAGAAAATATCAAGAATATAGAACAAAAGGTATAACAAGAGTTGGTTTTGCTTGTAAATATATGGGATGTACATTTACAAAATAATTATACAAACCTATAAAGATTATATTAAGGGACCCGTTTGGGTCCCTTTTTTGTTATTTATATTTTTTTAAATTTGTGATATCCTTTAATTGAATAGATAAGATAATCGAAGTAAAAAAGGGGCAGTAAAATGCCCTATTTTTATTCAAATGGAGCCAGATATGAATAAATTTATAAAATTATTAATCTTTTTAATCACATTTTCTTTTGTGAATAATAATGGTTCGGATATTAGTTCGAAATTTATAAAATCATTAATTTTAAGTTCCGTTAAAGGTCTCTGGGGCGCAACAAAATCGATGGTAGAAACAGGTGTTGATCAAGGATCTAAATTTGTAATTGACGGTTATAATTACTTAGAAACTGAGGCACCCAAGTTTGCAAATGAAAAATATAATGCACTAAAATCGGGAAGCATGGATTTATTTGAAGAAATTCAAATGAGAGTGAAAGAGCAACAATTGCAGGATAGTTTAGCTTGCTCAGAAATTCCTGAATTATTAAGTGAAACTCAACTTAATAGTTCATATTTGGATTATATACGATCTAAATGGAATAGTGGTGTAAAATATTCAAAAGAAGCTGCAATAGTTTTAAAAGAAAAATTACAAACAGTTCCTGTTAAAAAATATGCTGTTGGTTTATTAACAGTTTATATCGCTTATCGTTCTGCAAAATTTATTTGGAATAAAATAGCAAATAGAACAGCTTCTAATGAAGTAAAAGTTATTGTTGAGATTAAAACAGATAAATCATCAAATGTGCAATCATATAGTGTAAAAGGTGTTTAAAATTATGTTTAAAAAAATAATTTTAATATCTTTTATCTTATTTTCGTTAGATTCTGAATGCATGGATAAAAGTCCATCTCATGAAAATTTTTCATTTTTTAATATTAATTCATTTTTAAATCGTGCTAACAATTTCTTAAATAGATTTAATATTTTTCAAGAACCAAATAAGTTAAATAATGATGCTTTAAATTTTCAAAATAATCCGGAAGACATTTTTGGGAATTTGGACTTAAATAATTCTGTCGATTTTTCTCAATCTTTAAATAATTTGCAAAATGTTCAGGATTTTGTTCCTGTAGTTCAAGATAATTTACCACATTTACCAATTTTACAAAATGCATCTTTAAAGAATAATATAAAATATGCTATCGTTGGCGCCATTTTAACTTATACATTTTTAAATTTAATTTATAAATTGGCTAAGAAAGTTTTGAAGAAAAAAGAAAATAAGAAGATAAATTTACAAGTTAAACTTAATAATGAAGAAATTTATTCTAAACAAATTCCTATTTCATAGATTCGAAAATCTCAATCGCTTTTTTTGCTTCATTTTTATGATAAACTATTGCTGAAATTGCATTAGTCATTGCAATTGCTTCTTTTAAAGAACGTTGAAATATATTTCTGCCTGTTGCATTTCCAGCAGTTTTTCCTTCAGTTATCTGTAAATATAATTCTTTTAAAAAATCTTTAGGATCTTGTGATTTTCCACCGGAACAAATTATTTTAGTGTTTCCAGCTGCTTGAGTTGCGATTTTCAAAATATCTGTTGATGTAAATCCTTGAATATTTTTTGGAGTTTTTATTTTTGCAAAATCGGCACCCAAAGAATTTGCAACTCCACAAGCTGCAGTGGTGAGTTCTAATTCATTTTTTTCTTTTATATTATTTCCTCGAATATAAACCCACAATATTGCGACTAATCCATTTTGATGTGCTTTAAAAATTGCCTGCGCCGCATCGGCAAGCATTTCAGGTTCATATTTGCTTCCCAGATAAATAGTATATCCAATACCTCTGATTTTTAATCCGGAACTTTTTTTAAAATTAATTACATCTTCTATTGACCAAAGAATTCTACTTAAAGGGTCAACTGAATCTGATTTTATCAAATTTGTTTTTGCATTAAGTTTTATTATGTAATTTATATCTTTATAGTGAGCTCCATATCTTGCAATTAAACCTAGATGCGTTGCCAATGCGCCAATTCTACCGCGATTTGCAATTTGAAAAATATGATCAGGCTGATTTGCGGTTATATCAATAGAATTGCCATAAAAATCTCCATTTAAATGTTCTATTTTTTGATCTACGGCAAAAAGCATTAAATTATTTGTATCATGCGTAATTGCTTTATGATTATCTAAAAAAATAGGATGCATTGATGTAGGCACATCTAATGGAATCAGCATAAAATCCCTAATTTGAAACTCTTATTTAATTATTTTATCATGAATTAATAATTTTTCTGCAATTTTTTCAAATAGGGGTGCTGCTACAGCTGATCCGAATAAATCTTTTCCTCCGCGTGGTGTTTCTTTTATGTAGATTGCAATTATTCGTTTGTAATCATCTTTTTCTATAATTCCCAGAAAGGAATATATATTTTTTGTTTTAGAATATGAGCCGTCAATAGCTAAATTTCCTGTTCCTGTTTTTCCCATAACTTTATAACCTTTAACTGCTGCTCTTTTTGCTGTTCCTTGGTTTACTGTATTTTGTAATATTTGTTTTATTTGTTGTATTACTTCCGGGGAATATATTTGTTTTGGATTTTCTTTTTGATCATTTTCACTAATTATTAATTTTGGCCTCACTTGATATCCATCATTTGCTATGATAGAAAACGCGGTAGCTAGTTGTAATAAATTAGCAGTTATCTCATAACCAAAAGATAATGAAATGAATGATCTTCTAGACCATTTGTCGGGAGGATTAACGTATCCTTTGTTCTCTCCATTTAATGGAATATTCGTTTTTTTGCCAAATCCAAAGTTTAAATAATGATCATATATTTTAGTTCCAAGTTTTTTTGATACTTTGGCCATTCCTATATTATTTGATTTTTCAACAACTTCTGCAAAAGGAACGATGCCTTGGGCAATTGTAGTGCTGAATGAAAATCCATCTATTTGGGTTTCTTTTGTATTTTCACAATCTATTAATTCATCTATTTTTACTACTCCTTCCTGTAAAGCTGCTATTGCGACGAAAACTTTCATTACAGATCCGAATTCATAAGTATTTGAGATTGCCTTATTTTTTGTATTTTCTAGATTCAAATTTTCATAATTATTTGGATCAAAACCAGGTAGACTAGTCATTGTTAATATATGTCCATTATCAGGATTGAGTATTACAACTGCACCTTCTTTAGCTTCAAATTCCGCCATTGTTTCTTGTAATTCTTCCTGAGCCAAAAATTGAAGTTCACTATCAATTGTTAAATTAATTGACTTGCTATCTATACCGGTTTTAGTAATTTCTTTTTTAAAATAGAAGTGTCCTGAGCGTGCATCTTTTTCTAAAACCATTGACGTTGGTGAGCCAGAGAGTTGATCATTAAATTCATATTCAATCCCAAACATCCCTTTATTATCTATGTTGGTGACTCCTGTAACTATTGCAACTGATTCATTTGGATAAAATCTGCTAGGCTCTTTTAAAATTTTAATGTCTTCTAAATTACTTTCTTTTATAAGATTAATTTGCTCTTCTGTTAGCCTGCGTTTTATATGCATAAAAAATTTATTTTTATAATTATTCAGTCGGTCATGCGCCTGCGGAAAATATTTTTTTAAAAATTTTTTTACTTTTTCAGACTCTTGTAGTTTATTTGGCAAAATAAATGCCGATAGGCTTTCTTTATTTAAAGCTACCGGATTATTTTTAGAATCAAATATAGTTGCTCTTGGAGGATTTATGGTGACTGAAATATTATATTGTTTTTTAGCTAGATCTGAGAAATAAGTCGAATTAATAATTTGAATAAGATATAAATTAAAAAATATTGTAAAATAAAGAAAGATGAAAAATGAAAAAATCAAAAAAGTTCTTAATTTATAAGCTCTATTCATGTTAATTTTTTAATTTGATTTAATTTTATTTTCTCCATCTTTAATTTTTTGATCGCATAATTTTTAATTGAAGTTGGGTTTTTTAATATTAACAATTGTTGAGTTAATTCATTTTTATTTTGAATTAGTTGTTCTTTTCGTAAAATTAATTTTTGATTTTGATAAGTATATTTAATGAAAATACTTTGTTTATAAATTTGTAAAAAAATAAAAACTATATTTACAAAAATGAATGAATAAAAAAGTTTGCTTTTTGAAATCTTCATTACTTATTTATTTTAGAGTTTAAATTAAATATACTAAAGAACTTTTTTTGGGCAAATAAAAAAGGATAAAAGAAATTTTTCTTTTATCCTTTGGCATATTTAAAAATTTGGACTTATTTTTTAGTATCTTCTCTCTTTATCTTTTTCGCTTCTTCTGGATCTAATTTATAAACATAAACAGGTGATCCTTCACTCCATGTCATTGGCAAAGAGTATTCTTTTTCTAAAATAAACCCATAATCTTGATAATCAGGTAAACTTTTTAAACTGATTACATGCATTCCCTTTTTTAAATTTGAACATTTTTCAGCAATTTTTTTCATTAATTCAACGGGATAACATGTTGAACACATATAAATTACTGTCGCATCGCATAGATTCAGCTCAGCTATATCGCCCTGTATGAATTCAATTTTTCTATTAGGGTTTATCAAATTTCTTTTTACTAATTCTTCTCTTGCTTTTAAAGCATTATTATGTCGGGTTGGTGATAATTCAATACCTACTACTTTTTTAAATGGAAAATTTAAATATGCCTGGATGATTACTTTACCCACACCAGAACCTAGATCATAAAATACATCAGAAGATTTAATATTTAAATCATTAAAAATTGTTTGTAGCGAATCATATTTAATTTCACCGTAAACCGGACTTCCACCTTTGTCTGTTACCATTTTTCTTTCAGTTTCGGCAATATTAAAACCTGTAATTTCTTTATATATATCTTCATCAATTAATTGTTTGCTATTTGGATACGGCTGAAATGATTTCTCTTCTGTAGTAATTTCAGCTCTTTTTTTTAAATAATATCCAATGCCCAATGTCAAAACAATTATTGTTAATACGATTAAAATATAGCGCCAGATATGATTTTTAGACATAATTCACCTTTCGTAGATTCTTATTTAATCTTTAGATTAATATATTTTTAATTAAATTTGAATTTATTAAAAATCTTTGTACATACTAAAATGCAATTCTGATTCAGGTTCTCCTTTTTTTCTATCTAATTTGAAGCCCCAATCAATTTTCATAGGTGTTGGGCGTAACATACGGACACCAAGACCAATTGATTGTCTATATTCAAATCTATTATTTTTAAGGAGAATTAAATTTGAAGGAGGAATCTTATTAATATCAGGAGTGTCCCAACCAGCTCCGCCATCATAAAATAATGCGCCTTTTATTGCAAAATCTTTGGTAATTGGGAAAATAAGTTCAAAATTCCAGAAAAATGCCTTTTTTGCGCCAATTGAATCACCTAAGAATGTAGGTCCAATTTGTCCAAATAAATAACCACGCACACTCGCAGGACCACCCATATGAAATAATTCTCTGTAAGGAATATCTTTATTATCCATACCAGAAATTATACCTGCAAAACCGTGAATTCCTAAAATTAAACGATTTTCACCAATTAAAGGTGTATAATAACTTGCTTCTGTTTCAAATTTTCCAAATCCCAAATTTCCTGATCCACCACTAAATCCAACTTTATATGTTCCTGAAATTTGATAACCCCTTGATGGATGTAAAATATGATTTCTTGTATCCTGATGAGCGCGACCGGCAATGTAAACTAAATTTCCCGGTTGAAATCTTCTATTTAAAATCGTTTGAAGAGTAGCTGATCCGTCACTTGAAGAATCAATTACAGTTGGACGCTTATTATTTCTAATATCTTCGATTCCTAATTTAAATGTATAAGTTACGTCATTTAGCCAAGTTAAAGATGGCGCTTTAAATCCTATTCCAACTGCGCCTCCAACTACTTGTTCATTAAAATCTGAGACATTTCTTAATTCTTCACCAAATTGGCTTTTTACATAGAAAATATCAAGATCTCCATAAATTGGTCTATTAAATAACCATGGATAAATTAAATTAAATTGTGCATTCCATTCTTCTTTTGACCATTGTCCATTCAATTTAAATTGAATTCCTTCGCCAAATAAATTTGTATCATAAGCAGTTCCGCCAATCATAAATGATCTTGTCAATGAATAAATATTTTGAGGTGATCCACCTACACCCATGTTACCCATTACTCTGCCAGTTTTAACCTCATTAACAATTAAATCTAAATCAACAAATTTTTCATTAATTCTATTTATTTTCCAATTAGCGCCATTTGAGGCATCAAAATACCCTAAATTTTCTATTCGATCTTTCGATTGATCCATCTTTGTTGTTGTTAACAAATCACCTTCTTGGAAAGTTAATTGTCTTCTAATTACATAATCTTTTGTTTTTTTGTTTCCAATAATATTGATTCGATTTACAAATACTTTATCACCTAGTTCTGTATTTAAAGTTATATTTATAGTTTTATTAATATCATCGGGGATAATTATTGGTTCAATATCAGCAAATGCATAGCCATATTGTCCCCATGCAGTTCTTAAGATCTCAATCGAATCTCTTAAATCTTTTGCTGAATAAATGCATCCTTTTTTTAAAGGAATTGTGTCTAATAATAATTCTTCGGAAATAATTCCATTTCCATCAATTTTAACATCCGAAATGGAATAAAGATCACCTTCATTAATATAAAAAGTCATCTGATATTGTTTTGTAGTAGGATCCATTACAACATCAACATTAGTTACTGATGCCTTAAAATATCCATTTGATTTATAATAACTTTCAATAATATGTTTATCAGTTTCCAGATTTTCTGGTCTATAACTGCCAGCTTTATTAAAAAAGCCGAACAACCAATCTTCTCTGGTAAAGATGATTTCTCTTAATCTCTTGTCATTAATACAATTGTTGCCTTTAAAAAATACTCTTTTTATCAACGATTTTTTATTTTCCTTAATGTCGATTTTAGCAGTAACTTTATTATTTTCAGTTTTTTCAATTACACCATCTATTTCTGCAAGATGAAAATCTTTGTCTCTGTATAATTTTTTAATTTCTAAAATTATTGTTTTTAAATCTAGATCATTAATTGCATGAATATTTTCAAATTCATATAATTCGTCAATATCTTTTTTTTGTACTTTTTTATTACCCGTTATTATGATTTCTTTCAATTCAGGTTTTTCGTATGTAATTACATGCAGATTAATTAAATTATCTTCCAATTCTTCGGCCATTACCCGGATTTGGTTAAAAAAACTAAATGGCTTTCCTAATTCATAGATATTTTTTATTAAAACAGTTGTTTTATTAGAAAGAAAAATATCACCTTCATTATATGGAATGCAATTTTTGATAGCGTCATCCGTTAAATAGTTATTTTGATTTTTTCTTGTTAGAATAATTTTATTGATCCTAAGTTGAGAATTCGTTGATTTTATCTGTTCTTCTGCTTGTGCAGAAGGGTTTGAATTTTCAACTTCTGATTGAATAATATTTGAAAATGTTAATAAAAATAATATTATTATTTTTTTTCTTTTTAAATTATAAAAATGCATGAAAAAAAGCTCCTGAGATTGCAAATTTTTCTGCTTGTAATTTTGGATTTAAATAGAAAAAGTTATAAAAACTTTTTTTAAATCAGATCATACTGTTAAAATACGAATGATTTGATATATCCGAAAAATACATGAATATCATACTATTTTTTTGATAATTGGTCCAAATTTACTTTGAGTTAAAATATTTATTAAATTTCTTACTTTGAAATATGGCAGAGGATTTCAGATGGTTAATTTATTTTTAAATAATACTTTAGATTCTAAAAAAGAGAAATTTTCACCGATTAATGAACCGTTTGTAAAAATGTATGTGTGTGGAATTACACCATATGACGAGCCTCATGTTGGTCATGGAAGAGTTTATGTTACTTTTGATATTTTGTACCGATTGTTAAAATTTTTAGGTTTTAAGGTTACTTATTGCAGAAATTTTACGGATATAGACGATAAACTTTTAAATAAAGCAGCTTTGGAATTAAAAGATAAATTTAAATATACTGAAATTGCTGATCGGTATATCAATTCTTTTCATGAAGATATGAATGCTCTTAATTGTTTAAAACCTGATTGCGAACCGAGAGTAACTAAAGTAATTCCTGAAATAATTAATTTTATTGATGCTTTAATAAAAAAAGGAATGGCTTATGAGCTTAATGGCAGCGTGTATTTTGAAGTTAGAAAATTCAAGGACTATGGAAAACTTTCAAAGCGTAAGTTAGAAGATTTAAAGGTAGGAGCGAGAATAGAAATTGATGAGACAAAAAAAGATCCATTAGATTTTGCATTATGGAAAAATGAACCTGAAGGAACTTTCTGGAAGAGTCCTTGGGGTTATGGAAGACCTGGATGGCATATCGAATGCTCAGTTATGGCGGAAAAATTTTTGGATAAACATATTGATATACATGCGGGCGGTATGGATTTGATTTTTCCACATCATGAAAATGAAATAGCACAATCCGAGGGTCTTTATGGAGGAATATTTGCGAAATATTGGTTACATAATGCTTTTGTTCGAATTGATAAACAAAAAATGTCTAAATCTTTAGGTAATTTTTTTACTTTAAAAGAAGTATTTAAAAAATTTGATCCAATGATTTTGCGATATTATTACATTAATCATAATTACAGTAATCCATTAGATTTTTCATATGAAGAATTAAAAAAAATACAAAAAACTTATCAAAAAATATGTAAAATTTTTGACAAAATACCATCTAAAGAATTTTCCAAAGAACAAATTGAAAATTCAAATATTGCTAAAAAAATGTTGGAATTTTTATGTGATAATTTAAATACAGCAGGAATGATTGGTATAATTTTTGAAAATCTTTATGTAATTGAAAATAATCCTGAGGAGGCGTCAAAAGTTAAATTTATTTTACAAGAAATTGTTGGATTAGAATTAATCCCACTTGCAGAAAAAAAGATTGAAATTACGCCTGAAATTGAAAAATTAATTCAAGAGAGAGAAATTGCCAGAAAAAACAAAGATTGGCAAAAATCTGATGAAATTAGAGAAAAGTTAAAACAATTAGGTTATGAAGTTAAGGATAAATCAATTTGAGAGGAGAATTTTCTCCTCTCATTTCAGTTTTTAATAGTAATATAAATCCTCATCATCATCATAATCGTAGTAATCTCCGCCAAGTCCTAAATAAATTCCGGGTCCATATCCCCAACCGTATCTACCGTATCCACCATGAAAACCATGTCCGCCACCGTGGAATCCGCCATGACCACCGCCACCGTGACCACCGCCGTGACCACCGCCACCGTGAGGTGCTTTAAGCATTTTGGTTTGATTTAAAGCAAATAATGCAATTAACAAAATAAATAATTTAGAATATTTCTTCATTTTTATCTCCTATTTTTCTAAGAATAAATAATTCTTCTTCTATATGGTCTATTCCAATACCAGAGAGGATAATCCCAATCATCGTCCCAATCATTCCAATAATATGGCCATCCTAATCCCCAGCCATATCCTCCATATCCCCATCCTCTTCCAGAATATCTGTTTCTTGCAAATCCACGTCCGCGACCTGCAAAATGAGCATGACCACCTCTACCACCATGGCCACCGCCATGACCACCTCCATGTCCACTACCTCGAGCCTGAACAAAACATGTTTCTTGCAAGAATAAAGTTAATAATAATACAAGAATTTTATTTAATTTCTTCATATTCACCTCCATTTAATTTAATTATGACAGGTTGAATATGAAGAATGCAATAGTTTATTATTAGGCCTTTTTTAAAGAAGATATATAATTTCTAGAAGAATATTTAATAGAGAAGCTAACCTAAGTGAATTTTAATTTTTTCGAGTAAATCAGACTTACTCTTATACCCTGTTTCTCTATTTACAATATTACCGTTTTTTATAAATAATATTGTAGGTATAGATGTTACACCATATTTGATAGCTAATTCTCTGGATTGATCCACATTAAGTTTTGCAAATTTGTATTTATGGCCCAATTCTTTATCGAGTTCTGCAAAAATTGGCTCCATTTGCTGACATGGACCACACCACGTTGCATAAATATCTAGTATTATTGGTGTGGTTGACTTTTGAATTTCCTGCTCAAAATTTTCTTTGGTTATGTTTATCATTTTAAATTCCAATTTTTAAGATTTATATAAAAAGCTTATAATATTTTTTAAAAAAATAAATATTAATTGTCTTCTCTTTCTTTGCATTTTTCCATCACAAGTTTATTCATTGCATCAAAATTATATGCAGCTACGATTCCATTTTTTTTGACTTTACCAATTATTTTTTTATTTCTGGCAATTAAATAATCTTCTGTGCTTTGATTTAAAAAATTTATTTTAATTTTTATATATTCATCACTTTCAAATTTATATATTGAATCTTCATGGGCAACGTCAATTTCTGCAATTTTATCTAAATCGACTAAATATTCTATGTAATTTTTTGGATTAGTTTTTGTATTTTTTGGTTGTCTAAAAACAATAATATTATGGTTGGAATTGAATTCTGTTGATGTACCAATTTTAACATCCACCAGTTCCTCTTTATCCCCATTTGCCAAAAAAATATTTCCATAGCAAAGTTTGGCATTTGAATTTTGTTTACTCCAATTAATTAAAAGAAAAGATAAAAAAATAATGAAAATATTAAATATTTTTTTCATACAATCTCCTTTATTTATATATTTATTATTTTTTACTATAACTAATGAATATATTTAAATAAATCTTTTAGAAATAAACTATTGAACTTCTTATCTCAAAAAAAATAATATTTTAATAATTTATAAATATAAAGGGTAAAAAATGATTAATGAAATCAGTATTGGACGAATGAATAATTTATTATATAAAGTTTATTTATGGATGACTGTGGGACTTGGTTTAACTGCATTGACATCATTTTCTGTTTCAAAAAGTACTTATTTAATAAATCTATTTTTAAATAATAGTTCTTTATTTTTTGTATTAATAATTTGCGAATTAATCTTAGTTTTTTCGCTATCATTGATGATAGAAAAAATGAATTTTTTTACTGCTTTATTTGTTTATATTCTTTATTCATTTTTAAATGGTATTACTTTGTCGGGGATATTTTTAATTTATACACAAGTATCGATAGGAATGACTTTTGTGATTGCAAGTGCCATGTTTGGTTTTATGGCCTTGTATGGCTATTTTACAAAGTCAGATTTATCAAAAATGGGAAGTATTTTATTAATGGCATTATTTGGTTTGATAATTGCTATGTTAGTTAATTTCTTTTTAAAAAGTCCTAGCCTTTATTACGTGATTTCTGGTGCAGGCGTCATTATTTTTGCCTTGTTAACCGCTTATGACATGCAACAAATAAAAATATTAAGTCAAAAATTAGTTTCTTCTGGACAGGAAATTAATAAAATCGGCATTATATGTGCTCTAAAGCTTTATTTAGATTTTATTAATCTTTTTTTATTTTTATTAAATTTTGTCGGTAAAAAAAATAATGAATAATTTATTTTTCTTTCCTGAAGAAGAATAATAGATAACCCGCAACTAAACCAATTATCAATGGTAAAGTGTTGATGAATCTTTCATTGAGAGAATTGCCTAATTGCATCCAACTGTAAATTGAAAATCCTAAAGTTGCCGAAATTGCAACAATTGTGAGTGCAAGTTTTGAATACATTTTCTTTCTTTTTTGAATTACAAATAATGAAAGAAATGGAAACAAGAAAGAAACAAACACGCCTAAATTGCACAAACCACCAACAATCGGAATGTGAGGAATAAATGTTGCCATTAAAAATGCAGTTACGCATAGAAGAAATAATGCTATTGGTGCTCTATTATTTTTATTTAATTTAGTCAGTGGTTTACCAAATAGGAATAATTTTTCCTGAGCCATAGAATTAATTAAAATTGAATTGACGTTCAACATACCATTTGCTCCGGCAAAAATTGTAAGAATTGAAGCAATTGGTATTAAGAACATTAAAAATGCTTTTAAAAATGGAATAGGTAAAGTTATGAATTGAGCAAATGCCGGTGCACCCAATTGAGCAAGATTGTCAGCACCCATTAAATTTAATAATCCGAAATGAAATAAAGTATAAAGAATGCCTGTACCCAAAAATCCAAACATAATCGCTCTTGGTGCATTTTTTTCACTATTTTCAATTAAGTGTGTAAGGCTGCAACAATATTCAAATCCAAAAAATCCAAAAATTGCTAAAGGTAAAGAAAAAGGAACATTCATCATCTCAGTCGAAGTGATGGTAAATGATGGATTTAAAATAAAAGGTAACAATAAAACTAAAATTATTAATGGAAGTATTTTAGTAATTGTTAATGAGTTTAAGATTCTGCTAATAAACTTTAATCCCATTAAATTTAAACCGAATGAAATTGTTAAGAACACAATATTGAAAAGAATTGGATTTAATGTTAACCAATTTTCAATTCCTGAAGCAATAAATGTTTTTCTAATAGCTAAAACATCTACTGCAATTGCAAAAGTATATCCAAAAACATAAAGCCAACCGCTTATAAATCCTGCGGTTTTATTTAATCCTTCTTTTGCGTATGAATAAAAGCCACCGCAGCCTGGAAACATATTGCTTAATTGTGCAGTACAAAGAACTAGAGGTAAAAATAATAATGCAACTAAAGGCCATGCTAAAAAACTAGCATTACCAGAACCTGCTGCAATTAAGCCAGGCCCAATCAAAATTCCTGAACCGATCAGGATGTTCATTGTTAATAATACAGCGGTAGAAAGCGATATTTTGTGTTCTTTCATTTTAATTTTAAAAAATTTTAAGGAATTTATAATTACATATCTATTATTTTAATAAAAAAATTCTTTTTGGCAAATTAAATTGCTTCTATACGCATGTTTTTCAAATTTAATTAAAATTTTGTTTTTTATAATATTCAAAAAGAAAATAAAAAATATTGAAAATATGGTATAAAATTTGTTAAATTTTTTACAATGTTAATTTGCATTAAGGAAAAAATGTATTTACCAAAAACGGCTTTATTTTTTATAAAAAAAATTTCGATTTTTCTTTTGTTTTTAAGCATTTTTTTCTTTTTTTTAATTTATTCATTATATCCTTTGAAATTTGCTATCGTTTATCTTTTAATTTTAACTTTAGTAGTTTTATTAGTTTTATTTTTTACTTTTCCTGTTTTTAATTTTCCAGAGCCTACGGGTTATTTTTTTATAGGCTCTAAATCTTATCATCTAAAAGACCAAAAAAGGAAAGATCCACACACTAATTTTATTGAAAACAGAGAATTAGTTGTTAATGTTTGGTACCCATCTGACAAATTCAATAAAGATAAGAGAAATTTTTATTTAAAAGAAATTGTTGGCAATAAAAAAATTATTAATAATTTTTTTCAGGTGCCAATTCACACATTTTCTGAAGTTGATATTTCAAATCATTATGATAATTATCCGGTTATTTTAATTTCGCATGGCTTAGGAGGTTTGAGCGATTTGTATTTGGCGCAAATTCAGGAATTAGTTAGTAATGGCTATGTAGTTGTTGGAATAAATCACAGTTATTCTTGTTTCTTAACATTTTTACCAGACGGCAGAATTTTGCCAAATAATTATGATATTTCAATTGAAAGGGCATTAAATGGTGCGAATGGAAATGTTATTAACAAAATAACTAATGAAATTGATATTTGTATTGAAGATATACGCTTTACTATAGATATGCTTGAATCTTTTAATATTGATTCGAATTCATTTTTAAAATCGCGTTTAAATCTTAATAATCTTGCTATTATGGGACATTCAGTAGGGGGTGCGATTTCGGCTGAAATTTGTCGTTTAGAAAAAAGATGCAAAGCTGGTGTAAGTCTTGATGGTTCGATAATTGAAAGAACGGTTGAAAGTGGATTTAACAAGCCTTTTTTATTTCTTGTGGGATATTTATTAGATAAAGAACAAGATATACTGAATCGTCGATTAAGACGCTTAAAAATAAATAATGAGCATTTCAAAACAATCAAAAAACAGAGAGAACATATTGCAACTTTATGTGATAAAATTGGTAAGGATGCTTTTTATATTCCATTAAAAGAAGCAGGTCATTTGTCATTTACAGATTTATCTCATTTGTCTCCTGTTTTGAAAACATTTTTAAATGTTCATACTGGAGCTAAGCATGGCCCTGAAATCACTAAAAAAACAAATAAATATTTAATTAGTTTTTTTGATAAATTCTTAAAACAAAGAGAAAATCCATACTTTGAAGAATTTTTAAAAAATAATAATATTAAATAGAAGAAAATCTTTTTTCTTCTATTTAATATTATTTAATTACTTTAAAAACCTATGCCTAAACTACCAAATGGAGTTCCGACATATACTCCAGGACCATAACCATAATCATATGGATCACCATAATATGAATGTGAATATGGTTCTTCATAATACCTTCTATGATATTCGCCATAAGCATTAGACTCATTTTGAATAGATAAACCAATAGCAAATAATGCTAATAATAACCACTTTTTCATAATAACCTCCCTTTTTTGTTCCTAATTATATCATATGAAAATTAACCAACGAAAAGCAAGAGTTTATCGGCTTTCAAAGGGTCTTTCAGGGATAATTAGTGGATTATCAGGGTAGCAAAGGTAAGAATAGAAAAACCAATTAGTATAATTGCAGAAAGTTGATTAATCCAGATTAAATGCTGAATTACAAATTTAGATCTTAATATACCGACAATCAAACTAAGAATAGTGAACCATAATAGAGAACCTGAGAAAATACCTAATATTAACATCCACGCTTCATTAGTTGATAAAGTATCAATTACAATATTCCACCATGAAAAGATACTAGCAAAAAGCAAAATAGTTATTGGGTTAGTTAATGTTAAAAATAAAGAGGATGTATAAGATGAGATAATGTTTGTTTTTTTAATCTTTGATAAATCATCAAATGAGTTTTCAGATGATAAAATTTTTATTCCGAGAAACAAAAGAAAAGAACCGCCAGTTATTTTTAAAATATTTTGATTATTTATCAAAAAATTAGAAATAAATGAAATGCCAAAGGCAGCAATAGATCCATAAATTGCATCTGCCGTAGCAACGCCTAATCCTGTAATTATTCCTATTAATCTTCCTTGTAAAAGAGTTCTTCTAATGCACAAAATGCCAATCGGTCCAATGGGCATTGCTACTGAAAAACCTATAATTAAACCTTGTATAAGAATTGGTATATTCATTTTCATCACTTTTTAATTTATATAAATAGCTTAAGCAATGAATTGTAATAAATCAATCTGGTTATTCTAAATACGAGATTATTAAAAATCAAAATGTTTAACTGATTCCCAATATTTATTAAGAATATAAATGTAGTAAATCCAATAAAAAATTGAAATTATGTATGGAACTTTATAATTATAAGAAATATAGATTGAAAAAAATAAAGCACTCACGAAAATAAAAAAGAATTCAGGAATTGAAAGATTTCCGCTAGAAAATCTTTTTTCAAAATAAATATCTGTGATAAAGAAAACGATTATTGGAAGAGCTATTATAAATAAATTTATCATTGAGAATCTTTATGCGAAGCATGGAGGAGAGAGTGGGATTCGAACCCACGATCCCGTTCTCACGGGATAACGGTTTTCAAGACCGCCGCATTCAACCGCTCTGCCATCTCTCCGAAAAATAATATTTAAATTTTATAACTTTTTTTTAAACCTGTAAATTTTTTATAAATAAAGATCCGTAAAAAATTGGCCCGGCATACGAAGCTTTAAGCGAAGTATGGTGCGCCTAGGAGGAGTCGAACCTCCAACCTTCAGATCCGTAGTCTGACGCTCTGTCCAGTTGAGCTATAGGCGCATAAATTATTTTTGAAAGAATTTGCCCGCTGAAGCTACGAAGGGCATGCTTCTAATTGCTTATGCTGGCTTGCCATGCGAAGATTTATGCGAAGCATGGCGGAGAGAGAGGGATTCGAACCCTCGCGCCCTGTTTCCAGGACTCTTGCTTAGCAGGCAAGCGCTTTAGGCCACTCAGCCATCTCTCCTAAATAAGCCTTTCAAACGTTTTTTAATGATAACTTTTTATATAAAAAAGTAAATTAAATAATATTCTTTTAAATTATAACATAAATAATAATTTTAAGTTTAAAATAAGGTTTCATAATGCCATTAATAATCGATATAAAAGTAATTCCAGGTTCAGGTAAGCAAAGATGCATTTTGGATAAATCAGGAATTTTAAAATTTTATTTAAAAAATCAAGCTGAAAAAAATCTTGCAAATGAAGAATTAATAAAATTTATTGCC
>JABDEC010000008.1 GCA_013287265.1 Candidatus Babelota bacterium
ATGGATAGAAAAAAACCCAACAAAAGGGTTAAGTATCTAAATTTTTCTTTAAATATTTCTTAAATTTTCAAAACGGAAAGAATTAATGGTTAGAAAGACAAAAGCATTAGTTTTGTCTTTTGATGAGCGTAAAAGATTTGCTGATTTTGTTGTTTTGCTTGTTAAAGTTAAACGTAGAGTTAGACAAAATAAATACAAAAGAGTTAAATCTAAGAGTAGTCAAAAAACAAAACTAAAATGTGAGATTAAAAAAGGCTCGTATTTAAAAAGATGCGAGCCTTTTATTTTTACTCTTTTGCAAAAGCTTCTTTTACCAATCCGTCAACCCAATTTTGCTGAAACTCAAGATTGCTATAAGGTTGCATAATTTTTAAAAACTTTTTTAATTTTTTGGCACCTTTAAAATAAAGATAAAATGAAATGTACCGATTTAGGACATTTCCACCTTCAGATATGCGATGCAAATCTTCATCTTTAAGACTTAACATATTTTTTAAACTTTTCCAGAATAATTCCCGATCAAATTTTTTGAGAGAAAACTTTGAACATTTGTTATAACGCCAAATGATTTCTTTTAAGTTGTCATGATTTCCGCCATACAAATTAATGAACCTTATTCGACAAATTAACTCTGCTTCCAATTTAATTACATCATTTAATAAGGTTGAATTACGTACTTTGATAAACTTTTTTAAATTTTGTCTCAAAATTTCTACTTCATCTAAATATTTTTTAATTTCTGATTTTTGAAGATCAACTATTGTTGCATTTCTTATTCTGTTATATTCATTTTCAAAATCAGAATTTGAATAAGTGGTTATTAAGCTTACTACGTCTTTAGGCAATATAGGGTCCAGTTGAGTGTGCACTTCTTGTTCAAAAGCTAAAATAAAACCTGAAAAGATAGATGAAAATAATAACACTTTGTAAAAATTGACCATAATTGACTCCATTTAAGATAAATTGATAATTCTTCTTATTATAATAACAATTTATACAATTAAATCAATTGCAAATATACAATAAAAATTATCTTAAATTTACTTGTTTTTCTTAAAAAGTGTTCTATCTTAATTCATAGGTATTTTGCAGTAAGAAAGTAACATCAAAATGATCGATACAATAGTTTTAATGCTTACAAATGATAAGTATCAGATCATTAATGATAAGTTCAGGCAAAAATCGCCAAAAGGCATTTATAAACCACATATTTATTTATTCAGAAAAAACAGTTTTAACCAAAAAACGGAACAAGTTCTAAAAATTGAATTATCGTTGCCTAAACTCTTTTTTGGAAATAATTTTAATGAACTTCAATACAAAGATTTTTCAAGCTTAAATAAAAAGCTTGTATCTGTTTTGCAAAAAATGGGAATTCAAACAACTGAAAGTTCAATTGCCAATGCACACGTTTCTGCCATTCATTATTCAAAAAATATTCCATTAACGGATGGATCAACGCCATTTCACTATATCAATAAAATTAAATCGGCAAACGTGCAAATGTCACTTGACACAAATAAAACTGATTTTAGAAATGATGGTCATAGTTATAAATGGCATTGCAATTCTTATGAAGTTGTATTCTATGACAAAATTAAAGATTTAGAAAATGCAAAGAAAAGTGGAAAAAGAGCGGTTGAAAAAGCTAATGACGTGCAGCTGAAATTAATTGATAAATTAAGAAGCAATGGAACCCGCTTCGCCAAGGCTTCGCAGGTCAAGAAGTTTGAACTTTTAAGAATGGAAGTGCGGTTAAACAAAAGAACAAAAATAAGACAGCTTTTTAAGAAATTAAATATAAAAACTGATTTAACTTTTAAAAAGCTTTTTAAACCTGCAATTTCTAAAAAGATTCTGTTGCATTATTTGGATGAAATTGAAAGCAAAACAAGCGCTTTGCAAGACATTAAGATTGCTGATTACCCTTTGTTGGTTTCTTTATTCTTCAACAACCCACAATTAAAGCCAAGCAAAATTTTACAGATATTTGGATTAAAAAAAGTTTTGGAAACAATGACAATGCGTGAATTTAGGAACTTATTAAAGAACCACCATCAAAGGGGCGTGCAAAGGTTATTTGCTGATATTAGCAAAATTAATTTGCCAAAACAGGAAAGTTCTTTAAAACCAATAAGGGAATGTTTGGAAAAGTTTAAGCCTATTAAATTTAAATCTTGAATGTCGAAATATTTACTATGTGTAATTATATATATTAAATAAATTGACATAATTCTCAATTAGTTTAATAATGTAAATATATAATTTTTCAATATTCTTAAATGGAGTTTTTTTATGTTATCTCGTAATAATAAAATATTTATAATTTTTTTGATTCCTTTGATGTTTATTACTTTTTTTGTTTTCAAACGTACGTTTCAACAAAATTTTATTATGCAAGATCAATTTGATTTAGAAAAAATAAAAAAACAAGTCGAGTTCGAATACACACCTAGCGAAATTGTTGAAATCAGCAAGTGGCAAAATAAAAAGTTTGAAGATATGATTGCTGATGCTTTTAATGGTGATAGAGGTGGTTTATACCAAATAGGAACTAGTTTTCTTTATGGACATCAGGGAATTACTATTGATGTTGAAAATGCTAATTTATATATTTTTAAATCAGCTTCATTAGGTTTTCCACCTGCATTAGATCAAATTGTAAGAATATATTTATATGAAAATCCTAATCCATTTCTTTCGTTAGTATATATTAATTTAGTTTGCTCCTTGAATCATCCTGAATTCGTCATTCCTTATCATGAGCTCAGAAATCAAATGATCAAAAAATTTGGTCAAAATGTTTCAAAAAAAATTGAAAAAATAGCTGCATTAAAAATGAAATTAATTTTAACGAATCAAGAAAAACTTGAAACAGTTCAACATAAAGAGAAATTTATTTTTTCAGATATGATTGACATAACAACTCTAGATATGGCTCTTGATAAATCCTATTGGCAAAATATATCGCAAGCTGCCCAAATGGATCCTTGGATTGAGGATTTAGAATTATTAGCTATTGATATTATTTTAGATGCACCTTCAGCAACAAATGGAAGGCTAACCATTGCTGAAATTCAAAATTCTATTAAAAATATCTTTAAACTTCTAAAAACAAAATCTGGACGAAAGAATGCAATTGATTCACTTAATAAATTAAATGAATCATATTTTATAAAAGCTAACGCCCTTCGGAATATTGAAAAAGAAGATTTAGCAAATGGAAATACACTTTATTCAAATACGGAAAATCAAAAATGTCGCGATGAAATTTTAAAAAAAGAAAAAAAAGCATTTGAAATAAAAACTAAATTAAATGAATTTGAAAAATTAAATAATAATTCAAAAGATTAAGGTCTATTTATGGATAGAACTTATAAAGAAGAAATTGCTAAAAAACTCAGCGAAAAAGGTGTGAATAAACCATGTCCAAGATGTAATTCACTAAATTTTGAGGTTATAGGTCAAACATTTTTATGGTTAAATGATGATCCTCAAATTCTCAATATTAGTGGTCCTTCTATTCCTTCTGCCATAATAGCCTGTTCACGATGTGGTTTCATTACATTGCATGCCATAAGCGCCTTAAGTAAGTGAGGTGTTTATTATGAATAAAAATAATGAAGTAAAATATAATACATCAGATAATGGACCCATTACAAAAGAAACATTTGAAGCATATAATGATTCAAAAAAAATTGATCTTGGTTGGTTTGGTAAATGTTTTGGGAGTGCCGAACATGCGCCAACTAGTATATGCGGAATATTAATAATCTTTCTTCTCATTGTTTCTTCTTTATTAATTTTATTTAATCAACAAATAGCAATGGAGTACACAAAAAGTGTCGTTTTACCTTTAATAACACTTGCACTTGGCTATCTCTTCGGGAAAAATAGGTAATCAATAATAAATTTCATTAAAATCTAAATTCATATTTTCGGCAATGCCAAATTAATACTTTATTTTCTTTTTTATAATTTCTGCGAGATTTTTAGAATCAGCGCGTGCAGTTATTAAAATTTGCTTATCATCAGAGGTTTATTTCAATTTTATTTTCAATTTCCCAAATAATACGATTAAGTGCACTTAATTTTTCTTTTGGATCATCACTCATATAAAGTATTTTAGGGCCATGAATATTTTTTATTATTTCTAGTGCTTTATTCATATTTGTCCTTAATTATAATAATTTTTAAATTTATAACGTAATAAACAGTTCAATGCAACAACTTTTTTTAATGTTAAAATAAATTTAATAAAAAAAATTAATTTACTGGAATAAAAATTTATGAAAGCTATTTTAATTGCCAGAGTTAGCACCGAAGAACAAAAAGAGGCGGGAAATTCACTTCCTGCTCAAATTGCAAGATTAGAAAAATACTGTTCAAATAAAAGTTTATTAATTTTAAAAACATTCAGTTTTGATGAAAGTGCCTATTCAAACCAAAGAAATGATTTTGATCGTATTTTAGAGTTTACTTCAAGCATCAAAGAAAAAGTTGCTATTTGCTGTGATAAAGTGGATAGACTTTCAAGAAATATATTTGATAAACGTATTTCATTGCTTTATGAAAAAGCATTAAAAGATGAAATTGAATTACATTTTGTTTCTGATGGCCAAGTAATTAATAGTAAGATTTCTGCCGTAGAAAAATTTAATTTTGGAATAAGTTTAGGTTTGGCAAAATATTTCTCAGATGCAATAAGCGATAATATTAAAAGGGCAAATGAACAAATGTTAAGAAAAGGCACATTACCAGGAAAAGCTCCGATTGGTTACAAAAATATTGGAACTGAAAAAGGCAAAAAAGATATTATTGTTAGTGAATATGAAGCACAAATTGTCAAAAAAACTTTTGAATTATATTCAACTGCTACGCATTCAATGGATTCCTTAAGACAAAAATTAAAAGACGATTATAACATTAATTGGTCACACGGTTTTATTGATTTGGTTTTAAAAAATCATTTTTATTATGGGGTTATGGAAAGAAATAATAAATTTTATCCTCATCGTTATCCCCCAATCATTTCAAAAGAACTTTTTGATAAAGTGCAGGAAGTCAAACACAGATTTAATAAAAAAAGAGTTAAAATTATTGGAAAACCATTTATTTATCGTGGACTTTTTAAATGCGCACAATGTGATCTTGCAATAACACCTGAAAGTCAAAAGGGCCATGTTTATTACCATTGCACTGAATATAATGGCAAACACGGTGCCGCTTGGTTAAGAGAAGAAGAAATAACAAGGCAAATTGCAGATGTTTTCAGAAGATTGGAAATGCCAAAAGAAATTGCAAAACAAATAACAGAAACAATAAATGAGATTCAGGAACAAGATATAAAATTCCAAAACAGACAAGCTGAAGAATTGAACAAAGAACAGAAAAATCTAGTCAAAATGTTGGATAATTTATACATAGATAAGCTAAAAGGAAGAATTACTGATAGCATGTATGACAAATTTTACAACGATTTTCAAAATCAGCTTTCAGAAATTAATAACAAAATTGCCAGATCTCAAGAGGTTGATAAAAACTATTTTATTATGGTTAAACACGTATTAGAGCTGATAAACAAAGCGCCTGAACTTTTTGAGAGTTCGGAAGTTGATGAAAAACGACAATTAATTAATCTTGTACTTCAGAACTTAAAGGTAGATGGTAAGAACATCGTCTACGACGTGCAAAAACCCTTTGATATGCTTCTTAAAATTAATGATTGTCAAGCATGGTGTGCCCGGCAGGATTCGAACCTGCGACCTACGGATTAGAAATCCGTTGCTCTATCCAACTGAGCTACGGGCACAATTAAAAATAGTTTAATATAATTTTATTCAAGAGTAAAAAAATTTAAGTAGATTTCATCCCATAGAGCTTGCATAAATTGATTTTTTTCTGAAGCACTTAAATTTTCAAAGGAATTAAAATCTTCTAATCGTTTTTTAATTGCCAAAAATATTTCAACATTTGGTATTTTATCTTTTTTATTAACAGTATCTAATAAAGCCTTTACATATGCATTCAAATCGGGATAATTGAAAATCCATATTACAGCAAATTTTTTTTTCAATATTTCCTGATAATCCTTTTTCACATTATCTTTGTCACCTGTAATAGTTATCTTTTCTAATTTTGATGTCAAAGCTTCAACACTTTCTTTTTCTTGATTTTCCAAACATTGGCAAAAGGAAACAAAAAGAGATAAAAATAATTGAATTTTTAATATTTTATTCATGTTAATTTTGGTAAAAAATGATTTTATAAATTGATATTTTTTGATAATTAATTTTCCATTTCAATTTCTTCAACTTCAGATTTAATTTCTTGTCTTTTTTCATCTTTCATATTTTTAAAAAGATGTGCGAATTTTTTTTCAAAAGATTCGGTAAGATGTTTTATCACAGTATTTTTTTGATCTTCATTTAACCGCAGCAATGCTGTTTGATTTTTATAGAAGTCCATTATTCGAGTAAGGCTTGCATCCCAATCGTCTGGCTGGTCATCATAATGTAAATTGGTAATAAAATCGTCAATCGATCCCTTCAAAAGATTAGCTCTTTCGTTGCTATCCATTGAATAATTTAAAGAAAAAATTGATAAAATGAAGATTAATTGAAATTTAACAAAATTATTCATGAGGATCCCCCAATAAAAGACAAATATAATATTTATATCTTAGCTAAAACTAATTATTTTTCAACAATCTATTTTGGGATAAATATTTTGCCAAATTCATTAGCAATATCTATTAAAGATTTTTTAGTGTTTTGAGTAATTTCTTCTTTAGTCAAAATATCATTATAGATGCTTGTATAAACTGATTGTACATAACTTGCAAATTGAGCGGCAAATTTATTTACTTGATTTAAAGGAACTTTATCTAAAAAACCTTCTTTGAATGTAAATAAAATTAATGTTGAATCCACAAATGAATATGTAACATGTTCCGGTTGTTTTAACAATTCGACAGCAATTGCGCCTCTTGCCAATCTTTTTTGAGAAATTTCATCCAGCTCAGTGCCAAATTGCGCAAAACCTAAAAGTTCATGATATTGTGCAAGTTCCAATCTTAATGCTCTTGTAACTTGTTTAATTGCTTTTGTTTGAGCAGCTCCGCCAACACGAGAAACTGAAAGTTCCACATTTATCGCAGGACGAATTCCCTGATTAAATAATTTTGTATCTAAAAATATTTGCCCATCAGTTATAGAAATTAAATTTGTAGGAATATAAGCGGTAATATCATCGCCTTGCACCTGAACAATCGGCAACGCTGTTAATGAGCCACCGTTTAATAATTTACCTGCGCGCTCTAAAAGGCGTGAATGTAAATAAAAAACATCACCTGGATACGCTTCTCGTCCTGGCGGACGTCTTAAAAGTAATGACATTTCTCTATAAGCAATGGCATGATTGGTTAAATCATCATAAATTACTAATGCGTCATAACCTTTGTCCATAAAATATTCGCCAATTGTGCAACCAACATATGGCGCTAAATATTGTTTAATGCTTGGGTCACTTGCATCTGCCGAAACAATTACCGTATACTCCAGAGATCCATTTTCTTCTAATAATTTTACCATACGGGCTAGATTGGCTTGTCTTTGTCCGATTGTTACATAGATGCAATAAACATTTTTTCCTTTTTGATGCAAAATAGTATCAATTACAATTGATGTTTTACCAGTATTTCTATTACCAATAATTAATTCCCTTTGGCCTTTTCCAACAGGAATTAAAGAATCAATGGCCAAAATTCCGGTTTCTAATGAGCGATCAATTGGTGAGCGTTCGATAACACCTGGTGCAACCACTTCTATTGGTTTATATTCTTTAACATTTAACTTACCTAAATTATCAAGAGGCTGTCCTAATGAATCAATTACTCTTCCTAATAAATCCATACCGACAGGCGCCTGAAAAACATGTCCGGTTCTTTTTACAACTTCAGATTCTTGAACAGGAATATTATTGTATAACAAAAAAATAGAAACAAAGTCTTGTGCTAAATCTAAAATAATACCTTTGTTTCCGCCTTCAAATTCTACAACTTCGCCATAAATTGCCTTAATCAGACCATGAACTTTGCAAATATTGTCACCAACCTGAGTTACGATACCTATTTCTTGCAAAGTTGTGTCAGGTTTACCTTCAAGAGCTTTTTGAAATAAAGATATTAAATCTGAATTTTTGATTTCCATTTAAATTCCCAAAAGAATTTGTTTTTTTAACTCATCAAGTTGTCTTGCTACTGAATATTCCCACAATAAATTATTACTTTTTATTTTTATTCCTGCAATTAATTTTTTATCAATCTTAAAATTTAAAATTATTTCTTTATTCAATTTTTTCACTAAAAAATTTTCGATTGTCTCTTTATCATTATTTTTTAATTCAACAACACTAGAAACCTCAAAAGAAGCAATTTTATTTTTTTCAAAATAAATTGAAACGATATCATGCAAAATATCTTTCAATAAATACATTCTATTATCTTTTATTAATAAATCTGTTAATTTTTTGAAAAAATCAGGTAAATTTAATTTTTTTAATAATAAATCGGAAATTCGATTTCTTTCTTCGAATCTTAAATTTGGAAACGAAAAGAAATATAAAATATTAGGATTCGCAGATAATAATAAATATGAATGTTGGATTTCTGAAGTTAATTTTTCATCAATATTTTTTTCAAAAACATTAAAAAAAGCAGTTGCATATTTTGCAGCAATATTTGCAGATTTATACATTATTTTTTTTCATTAATTCCAGCAAATTATTTTGATAATTTAAAGCATTAACAGCAATTTGAAATTCATTTTCTAATTGAACCTTTGCATTCTCAATTGCCTCAGGAACAATTTTTTCATTTACCTGGCTTATTAACATTTCCTGTTCAAGTTTTTTAAATTTTTCATTTAATTTTAATTTAATTTTTTCTTGTTCTGCATTCTTAATTTTAATTTGATTATTAACAAAATCTTTCCAAATAGTTGTTTTATCAATTAAATTATTTGCAAATTTTCCCTGACTAACTATTTCGTTATCTAAAGTAGAATATTTTTTTACTAATTCAAAATATTTTTCTTTTAATCTGATAAGGTTTTCATTTTTTTCTAAGATTTGTTTTTTAATGACTGAAAAAAGATATTTTTTGAAAACATATATTATTAAAAAAATAACAATTGCAAAATTAATAAATCTGAAAATTATATTTATTATTTCGCTATTTAACATTTTTTACCTTATTAACAATCAAATTAGTTAATTCATTCTTTAATCTATCAGACACTTCTTTTGAAATTTCAGGGATTTTGTGAATACGGCCAATAAATACTTTTTGGTAAATTTTATCTAAATCTGGCTTAAGAGCGATAATTTTATAAGATATTTTTTCCCATAAAAGAATTTTATCATTTTCTTTTTTTTCTATATTTAATAATTCAAAATTTATAGAATTATTAAGTTCTTCTTGCAAACGTTCTTCTGATTGAATTTTTGATAATGCGGGCTTTAATAAAATATTTTTAATAATTAAATATCCAATAAAAAAATGGATCATTTGAATTATTAATGTAAAATTTATCGTCATTAATTTAAATTATCTATTGAAAAAGATAAGCATTAAAGCAATTAAAAAAGCATAAACAGAGTTTGATTCAACAAATCCCATCGCCATCATCATTGTTAATCTGACTTTTCCGGCACTTTCAGGATATTTGCCAATGCTTTCACATGCTTGTTTACCAATCATACCTTGGCCAAGAGCAGGACCAACTGTTCCTATTGCCATTGCAAATGCAGCTCCAAAAAAAGCAGCCGCCTTGGCAATAAAAATACCATCTATTGAGTCCATTTTATCCCTTTCAAAAAAATGTCAATTTAAATTATTATTTTTTATTTTAGCCTATTTAAATAATTTTTTACAAGAAAAATATATTAAAATAACGCATTTTTTACATTTTTGTTTTTAAACCAAAGCTTTTAATGTTTACTTTAAAAAGATTACTTTTTTGAATTAACCATAAAATTAAGCTACAATTACATAAAATGTCCTAGTTTAAAATACTTTTTTTAATTTAATTATTTTTTTTTAGGTTTTGGGAAAAAATGAATTTACTTAAAAAATTTTCATCATATTTAATAATATTCTCTTTTTTCATTACTTTTATAAAAAGCGATGATTTGGCCACACATTTAAATATAAATGAAAACACTTCGCTTACAAAAAATGAGACAGAAATCCATAGAGATAATTCACCTGCATTTGAAGACATAGATTTATCCCTTTGTGATGAAATAGATTATATTGCAAAATATGAGGAACTAAAACCTAAAGTTCCGCTAATAGTTAAAAGATCTTTTATTGACACTCTTGGAATTTTACTTACAGGTGGAATTGATCAACTGTTAAAAGAAGATCTCTATTTAAAAACGCATCGAATTCTTAAAAGACCTATAAACAGTCTTCCAATTTTCCTGATCTTTCATACAGAACATTTAAAGCAGGATAAACTTGTACGACTTAGTTTATTTGCTGATTCTACATATAAATCATTTTTTACAGATGATAGTCCATTTATAAATTCGTATTTAGGCTTTGATTGTCCAAATATAAAAAGTAATTATGATAAATTAAAAATACTTACTAACATTGATCTTGAAGACGTAATTGGATTATTTAGAAAAGCTAAAAAACAAGATAGAAGAGTAGGTTTGCAATTACAAACTTTATACAATTTTGATAATTGGAGTCTTGAAGTGACAATGCCCTTTTTATATCAGGAATATAATTATTTTTTCACTGAAGAAGAAAAAGAAGATATTTTAAATTCCCATCTTTTTGGAAATAGCACAATTAAAATTGAAGAAAAAGAATTAATGAAACATGCCGTTAGTGACAAATTAGGCTTTGGCGATGCTGATATTCAAATTGGTTATTTGATTTTTCAGAGAAATTGTTGGTGCGCTAAAGTTGGTTTATTAGCAACTTTACCTTTAGCTTTTGAATTGAAACAAGGAATGCTAGGATCAAATTTTAATAATAAACTTGTACGTCCAAATTTAGATCTATCACAAGTTGTTCAAGCAAATCTTTCAGGAGATTCACAAACGTTTAGTAATATATTGAAAGATTTTGGCTTTAAAGCTCTTCATTGGTTAAATGCAATGGTTCTAGAATCTCCTTTGGGAAATAATGGACATTTTGGCTTAGGAGCATTTTTTGAACCACTTTTTAGACTTGATGAAAATGTTATTTTAAAATCCAGAGCTGCTGTTGAATATTTATTTCCGGCAGGTGAAGAAAGATTTTTTTTAACTATTAAAAATCAAGCTGATTTTAACCATGCTCAATTTGAAAAAGATCGCGAAAATGAACAAACAGCAGAAAATGCAGTTAAATTTTTGAGTCAAATTGTTACAGAAACATTGTTTCCAAATATATATCAAACAACCATTGAACCAGGATTTTCATTACAGTTTACGCTCGCACCACAATTTAGATTAAATGAATGGTGCTTTTCTGTTGGTTATGATTATTGGTATCAACAAAAAGAAAGTATAAATTATATTTGTAACCCACAAAATATTCCCCTAAATATTTGCAAAGGATCTAAACCTCACGGAACTCAAAGTAAAATTTTTGGATTTTTATCATACAATATTGTTAAAAAAAATTATGATTGGACCATTTCATTAAATGCTGAAGAAACTTTATCAAGTTTTGGTGTTGGCAGAGATTTTGCGTTATCATTAGGTTTTGAATTTAATTTTTAAAGGAGTTTTATATGAAAAAAAAACTACTCTTTGTTGCATTAATTTTAATTTCAAACAATAAATGCGAAGAAAAAAAAGGACATCATTCATACATAAAATTAGAGCATGAAGCTTTAAAATATCTTGATGGTGTTACAGGCTGCTTGGACGGAAACGCTATTGTTGATATGTTTGATATCAAAAAACAAATTTTACAATTAAAAGATGGAGTATTATTAGACCCTACCCCTAAAAGAACGGGCAAAGTTGTCGGACATTTAATTTTCCAGGGAAAAGTAACAAGCCTAAAAACCTTAATTCAAAATGAAGAATTAATTTCTAATTTAAATGACGCTTCAAACGAATTAAAAAAACATGAAATTGAAAAATGTCTTAAAGAAGCAAAAAATAATTTTATTCAATCTTCAATGACTTTTGTTAATAAAATACGCGGCGCTAAAGAATTAGTAATGAATTTAATAAAAGAATCTTGCGATAAAAGAAATATCAAGCACACTCTTTTAACTGAGTGGACAAACACAAATGGAAATGAAGATACAGTATTTAATGCTAAAGTAAAAAATGTTAAAGATTTTGATATTTTTCTTACACATGTTACAGATTTTATTGGCGATTTAATTTACAGTTGCAAAAAAGGTTTTGCAGAATTTAAACAAAATCAAATTAAGAAAAATGCAGCTGGAAGAAATTAAAGGGACTATAGATCGACTTTTATATCAAAATGCAGAAAATGGATTTTCCATTTTTGTCTTACAAATTAATAATAAAGAATCGATAACTATAAAAGGCCATTTATCAAACATACAACCAGGTCAGGAAGTACAATTATTTGGTAAATGGTCTTTTCATGCAAAATTTGGTAGACAATTTGAAGTTGATAAATGCCAAAGTATAATTCCAAATTCAATTCTTGGATTAAAAAAATATCTTGGTTCAGGTTTAATTAAAGGCGTTGGAAAAACATACGCTGAAAAATTAGTTAATCATTTTGGTACAAATATTTTAGAAATTATTGAAAAATCTCCTGAACTATTAAAACAAGTTGGTGGTATTGGTCCAAAAAGAATTGAACAAATTTCAAAATCTTGGCAGGACCAAAAAGAAATTTCAAATATTATGATATTCCTTCAGGAAAAAGGAATTTCATCTGCATACGCGACAAAAATATATAAAAAATACGGCCAAAATTCAATTGCTACGGTTCTTGAAAATCCGTATAGGCTTTCTGATGAAATTTGGGGAATTGGTTTTAAAATAGCAGATCAAATTGCATCAAATTTAGGAATTGCTAAGGATTCTTTAAAACGAATGAAAGCCGGAATAAGTTTTGCAATTTCTAATGAATTAAATAATGGCCATTTATATGCCGAATTACAAAATTTAAAAGAAAAGACATGCGAACTGCTCGAAATTGATTTGAAAGAATCTGAGCAGCATTTAAAGCAATCATTGCATGATCTATATAATGAAGAAAAAATAAAATTAATTTCTCACGAAAATCAGCATTATATTACCCTGGCGCAATACTATTTTTCAGAAAAAGGCACTTCTGATCGAATTAAAAAATTATTAGATAGGCAGGATTATTTTAAATTTGATTTGGATGCTACATATAATTATTTAAGAAATGACACAAGTGGCATAATTCTTAATGAAGAACAGCAAAAAGGAATTATGGCTTGCCTGCAAAATAAAATTACAATTATTACCGGCGGTCCGGGGACAGGCAAAACAACTATAATAAAAAAATTATTAAATATTTTAGATGAAAATAAAGTATCATATAAACTGGCAGCGCCGACAGGTAGAGCAGCAAAAAGAATTTTTGAAGGTACCGGTAGAAATGCATTAACAATTCACCGACTTTTGGAATTTGATTTTTTATCAATGAAATTTAATCATGATGAAAAAAATACTTTAAAATTAGACTTTTTGATTATTGATGAAGCATCAATGATTGATATTTTTTTGGCACATTCAATTTTTAAAGCAATACCTTTAAAAGCTCACTTAGTTTTAATTGGTGACGTAAATCAATTACCATCTGTAGGAGCCGGAAATTTTTTAAATGATTTAATAAAAAGTCAAAAAATTGCGTGCATTCAGTTAAAAGAAATTTTCAGACAAGCACAAAATAGCTTAATAATTGTAAATGCACATAAAATAAATAATGGAGAGTTTCCAGTTTCATTTTTACCTGATTCAAAAAAAGATTTCATTTTTATTAAAGAAGAAAATCCTGAAAAAGTAATTGAACATTTAAAAACAATCTACAATCACACTTTGCAAAAAAATTATATTCAATCAGATCAATCAATTGTTTTGGTTCCTATGAATAGAGGTTCTGTTGGAACTCATAAATTAAATCATGATTTACAAAATTTATTGAATTCTAATACTGATGAAAATCAGATATCACGTTCCGGATATAATTATAAAATTGGTGATAAAGTCATGCAAATCAGCAATAATTATGAAAAATTAGTTTTTAATGGTGATATTGGAATAATTGAAAAAATAGATTCTGAAGATAAAACTCTTAGCGTAAAATATTATGAAAGGTTAGTTGAATATAATTTTGATGAACTCGATGAATTGGTTCTTGCATATGCAATTTCAATTCACAAAAGTCAGGGATCAGAATTCCCGGCGGTAATAATTCCAATTTTTACTCAACATTTTGCTTTATTACAACGAAATTTGATTTACACTGCTCTGACAAGAGCAAAAAAATTATGTATATTTATAGGGCAGGTAAAAGCATTAGCTATCGCCATAAAAAATAATAAAAGCATAAATCGTAAAACATTTCTTAAAGAATTTTTAACTTCAGATTTAGAATGTAGGTAAATATGAAAAAAATTATTGTATTTCTATTTTCACTATCTTCAATAAATATTCTTTCAATGGATAAAAAAGAAGATAAAATATTCAAACAATTACCAAGCAAAGAAGAACAATTGAAGATTGTTAGAATAAAATGGAAAAAGGTAATTGAGGAAGCTGCACGTAGTTATTATTTCAAAATTTCAAATAAAAAAGCATCTTTTACAGTTTGTCAATTTTTATTGAAAGATTTAGAAAGAGCAGTCGAATACAATAAAGAAATAATTGAAACGGGCAAAAGGTTATTTCAGGAATCAAATTCTCAAGTTTATAAAGAGGACATAAAAGCTGGAATTATTGCACTAGAAGAATATTTAAATGCGTTATATGATCTAAAGACTATAATTAAAACTGAAAATCTAATTCCTTAAAATGTTATCATATTTATTGATTTTTATTTTAACTTTTTTTATTAAGTTAAATTCTTTTTTTTATTTTCAAAATTCTATACGACCATTTACAATAATGATAAATCCGGCAGGTGATGCAAAAGATGCAGGAAGAGTTTTAAATGATAGTTTTGAAAGAGGCATCACATTACAATTTGCTCAGGAATTAAAAAAAGAGTTGGAAAAAAATTTTAAAAACATACGTGTAGTCTTGACAAGAATTCCCGGTGAATCTTTAGAGCATTTGCAAAATGCAAATTTTTCCAATCGCCTTGATGCAGATTTTTATTTCAGCGTTCATTTTTATAAAGAAAAAGAAACAATTTCAAAACTTTATCTTTTTCATTATTTAAATGATAGTTTCAGTTCTCAGTCGATTTCACCTTTGAATTTTTATCAATACGATAATGCTCATTTATTAAATATTTCAAAAACTTTGCAATATATAAATGATTTTAAAAAAACACTGAGCAATAAAATAGATAAATTTATTTTTAAAAATTACTATGGAATTCCATTTAAACCATTAATTGGAATTAAAGCACCTGCAATTGCAATGGAAGCCGGATTAAAAAATTCAAATGATTGGCAAAATCTAATAATACCAATAATTGAAGCATTCAGATTAATAATTCCATGAATAAAAATTTGCAAATTAAATTAATTGTATCAATGTTATTTTTGGGAATTTTATTTTTTTTATATAAAAAAGAACTTATTATTTTTAGATTTTTGATTAATTATGGGGATTCTGATTGCAAAAATATACAAAATTCGAAAATTAAAAAAAGTATTAAATTATTTTATTGGTTAAATGAAAAATGGAATTATGAAAATGTTGAGATTATATCGTCAAATAATCTTAATGAAAATATTAAACAAATTGTTTCTTCATGGCTCAATTTGCTTGAGGAAGAAAAAATTTTAAATCATAAAATTTCACTTCAATCAATTCTTTCAGGCGTTGATGACAAAGAAATTCTTTTATCATTTGATAGAATATTATTAAATGATGATCATTCTACTTATGACAAATTATTACTTATTGAAAGTCTGATTAAAACTCTAAGAGAAAATGAGTTAAAAATTTCCAAAATAAAATTCTTAAATCATCACCAGGAAATAGATGATACGCATCTGAATTTTAAAAACTCATGGCCTATTCAAGGCTTCATTAACAATTAACTTTGACTTGATAAAAATTTGATTGTATAAATTATTTATAAATAAGGAGATATTTATGAATAACAATTTATTTAAAAATTTTTTTAGAAATTTAACAAATACACAAAAAGGTTCACTTTTAATTTGTTCAGGAATTCTGTTACTAGTCTTTTTAACAGGTATTTTTAAAACTGCATTTCATTACTTAATTCTAGTAACTTCTTTACTATTAATAATTTATGGAATAATAATTGGAGATTTTTTAACTAAATTAATTCAATTAATTAGAAAAAAATAATTATTTTTTTGATTTATCAAAATCTGATTCAATAAAAATTTGTCTTACAGGTGAAGCCATTTGAATATTTTTTTCCCTTAATGCTTTTACTATTGATATTCTAATATCACTGGCAATGTCCCATTGATTTAAAACATTAACAGAACTTAAAAATCCACGAACCATAAAAGTGTAACCATTGTCACTGAAATTATCTAATCTTATAACGGGATTTGGACTTTTAAGAACATCAGGATGCTGATCTAAAACTTTAAATAAAATAGCTTTTACTTCAATAGGATCAACATTTAAAGGAACGGTTAAAATAATATCATTGAAGGCAAAAAAACCTGCTACATAATTCCAATTATAAAAAGCTGAATTTGTAACTTTTGCATTAGGCACGATTACGCTTACACTATTTTTTTTGCGAATAACTATTGATCTTGGTGAAATTTTTCTAACAACGCCGCTAATATCTTCATCTATTTCAACATAATCTCCAATTTTTATTGATCTTTCTACAAGAAGAATAAAATATCCTATAAAATCATTCGCAGGTCCTTTAATTGCAAATGCTAAACCAACTGCTAAAGCACCAAGTAGGAATGGGATCAGTCCACCCAGGCCTACTCTAAAAAATCCAACTAAAAGAACAATTATAATGATTAAATAATTGCTAATGCTTGATATAGTATTACGAACACCTTGTTCAACAACAAGAACATCAAACATTTTTCTAAGAATAAATCTATTAATAAACCAAGCTAATACAAACCCGAAAAAGAAAAATGAAAATATTGTTAAGAAAGATCTTAATGTAATTGGAATAGGACCTTCTTCACCCCGGACAGCAAAAATTGATTTATCAACAAATAAAGTAATTTTTTCAAAAGAAAATGGTATGTTCCAAATTTTGGCGCCTATAAAAATGACCAGTAGCGCAAATAAAATAAAAGAAGTTATTGAAAATAATCCAAAAAATGTTTTAGCGTGATGAAATCTTTCCTTTACATTTCCGTCTTCATCAACCAAGAAGAAAATATTAGAAGAAATTCTTCTTATAAATATTTGAGACCACCAAATTCCAATAAATAAAAATACGGTAAATAAAATTCCCCATAAAATAAATGAGACTAATTTGCTAAAACCACCAATATAAGGGTCACTAATTACCATTATTGCTACTATGGCAAGAAGAATAAAATAATAAAATTTGTTTATAAAATTTCTAATCCAATCCCAAATTGGTCCTTTTGCCTGAATTAGGCCTAAAATTTCTTCTTTTCCAATCAAAAAAATCAAGCATGCACGGAAAATAATTGAATAGATAGCAAGTAAAATAGTTGATAAATCTGATTTGCCATAAGTTATTGTTAAAAATGATTCCCTGAAAAAGAAAATTATAATTGTTGAATATATAAAAAATGAAAAAACCAAATTAAATCTATGCTGAAAATTCGGACTTAAAAGAATGTAATTATTTCTTACATTAAACTCTACAAGATATTTTTTAAATTTACTTGTTAAAAAACACAAATAAAAGATTGAAAATAAATAAAAAAGAACTTTAAATCCAAGATCAGTAATAAAATCAAATCTTATTAAAAATAAAAATACTGACCAGATATATACGCCTAAAAAATTCTCTATTATAAATCCAATAGCAACAGCCATTAAACAATTTATAAAAAAAAGTCCGGTAATATTCGGTCTTATTGATAATAATATTGAATATACCGAAGGCAAAATCATTTTTAATAAAATATACAAAAGAAATAAGATAAATAGTTCAATAAATAAGAAGAACAAAGTTTGTGGACTTTTTAATAAATTAAAAATATTTGAAAATATTTTCTTAATTCCAACGTCAGAAGCATAAGACGAAATTACATTTTTTAAATCTATAATAAATAATTGCAAATCCGGAATTATATTTTTAAAACTTTCCCATGAAATCGCATATTCCGAGCGAAGTAATATTCCACCAATACTTTCTATTTTTGCATTAATTGAATTAATATCCTGTAAGAAATCTTTAATTATGCCTTGCAAAGTTGAATATGTTTCAATAATTTTGCTGTTAACTTCATTTTGTAAATTTACTTGCTCTTCAGATTTTGCAAGCAAGGCAATACTTTTGCGGAACGCTTCTTTTCCATATTTACTAGTAAATTTTTCTTGACGTTGATTTAATGATTTTGTTTTATCGTGAATATTATTAATTAATTTTGAATGATTATTTAATAAGCCTGTTATGTTATTAATTTGTTCTTTATATGAAGTTAATTCTCTATTTGCATCATTTTTAAATTGTTCATATAATTTACGTTCATTATTAATTTCATCTTCAGTTCTGAATTTGCGTTGGGAAATTTTATGCCATGAAATTAAAATATTTAATAACGTTTCTTCGACATGAAGCCTTTTCTTTTCCAGTTCTCTTTGTGCTTCTTTAAGTGCAATTTCAATATTTATAGTAGAAATTTTATCGTTAATTAAACCTAATTCATAAAAAACGGGTTCTGAATTTATCCCTTTTAACTCAATTGTCCAATCCGATAAATTTTTTAAGTCAGGATTTAAATTGTATTTTTTACTTAATTTCTCAAATTCATCTTTTAATTTTTCTCTTTCTTGTGATAATTGACTGATTTCCTGTGAATATTTGGCTTGTAATTCAGTTGACACCCTCTTTTTTTCAGCCAAATCTTTTTTTACATTTTCAATATCAGCTTCACTAATCCATAAACCTCTTTCAACAATAGCCAAATTTTCTTTTGTGCTTTTTAATAATGCTTCATTAATAAAAACCTGAGTTTGAATTAATGAAATTCTTTGACTTACTTCCCTAATTTTTAAATCCACAAGTCGTTTTTTATCTGTCAATAAACGAATTTCAAGATCTAAATACTCGCCCTTTTCTTTTAAAGCAGTAGCTTCTTCTTCATCTTCCCGTGTTTTTAATCCGAACTTTTTTTGTTCGCGTTCTTTTATTTTTATTTCTTTTTCAAGTAAAGAAATTTCCTTTTTCAATGACTCAAGGCTTGATTCAATATTGTTTTTTTCTTCATTATTACTTTTTAATTCTTCCTGAATACTAAAAATTTCATTATGTAGCTTTTGTAAAATTTCAAAATTATAGGCTGCTTTAAATTCAATTGATTTATGCTTAAAAGAAGGATCTTTAACATAATTTTCTAAAAGAGTAATATTTTGTATTAAATTATTTAATAATTTTTTTTGATATAGTTGAGTATCAATTACAACTTGAGCAATTTCATTTAATTTAGCTAAAATTTTATTTAAAATTTCATTATCTTTATTTGTTGGATTTTCTAATTTTTCTTTTATATCTAAAATACGTTTATTAATTTCATTTAATTCATTCTGCAGAATTTCATTGAATTCTTTATCTTTTTCTTCAATTAATTCTTTTTCTTTTCTTAAAATACTAATCTGATGAATTTTTTCCTGAACGCCTGCAGAAATAATAATTTTATCCGAACCTTTTTCTTTTTTAAAAGGCCAGAAATAATCAAAAAATCCAGCGTTCAAATCACTAAAATTTAGAATTATTAAAAATAAAAAAAATTTTTTTATTAATTTCATGTTATTGCTATTTCATTTAAAAATTTAAATGTCTTAAATGCTCTTATATGTGGATGCATATTAATACAATTAATTATCCATGTATTTAATTCTTTTTCAATTGTTAAATTTATTGTTTCATTTACCGCTCTGTCAATAGGAAGATACATAATGTAATCAAAAGTTGAACTAGTATTTATTTCAGGATAAAAACCCAATATCAAAAAAAATTTTGATAAAAAAATCTTTTGAACTTGCAATGTCTGAATTTTATCAAATGAAATATATAAAAAATTTAAATAATCAAATAATTCATAAAAAGAAATGCCGAAAGGTAAAAAATAGTTACACAATTCCAACACATTATGAAAAAACATTAAATTTGATTTTTCTATGCATGGCATTTCAATAAAATAAATATCTTTAATTATTTGAAACGTATTATTTTGGCTAAAATTATAACTAAACAACATTCCATTTGATAAAATAATATCTTTTCTTAAAACAGATGCTTCAATTTTGCCCAGCGTTTTATCAAAAATTGTTACTCTTTGATTTATAGGAAAATTAGATTTTAAAACAATCGCTAAATTTTGAACCATTTTTTATTAATTTTTTAAATTTTATTTATACAAATTTATCTTGAAAAAGATAATAAAAGCAAGCTTTAAAATAAGAAGTTTTTATTAAATATTTGTCCTTTAAGCCATTAATATAACATAAATTAATTAAAGTTGGAATTTGTATATAATTAATCTTTTCTATTTGTAACAATGTACCTTACTTTATCTGTTTAGTTACTACTTGAATTATTTGTAAAAATTGCTATTATAAAAGAATAATGCAACTAAACTATTTTAAATCTATAGGGGTAAAATTATGTTTAAAAAGATCTTGTTTTTAACAGTTTCCATTTTTTCAATTAATGCTTTAAAAGCTCAAAATTGGTCAATTGAAAAAATAAAAAAAATACATTCTTATGATAGTGATGGAGATACAATAGAAGAAATACATGCAATTATTTCAACCGCAGTCTGGTCTACAGTAAAAAAAGCTGAATTACGCTTAAGACATAATGAAACTCAAAGTAAATTTGAAGCTGCATACTTAGACGGAAAGGGTGAACTAAATCTATTAACTCAAGATTCAGCAAAGACTTGGTATGAAATAATTAAACATTATAAAAATAAAAAAAGAAATTAAATTTTCTATTAAATGGAGGAAAATAAAATGAAAACTAAAATTAAATCTTTAATTTTATTAATTGCGTCTTTAACATTTGCGAATTCAAATGGCTTACAATTAACATTAGATCAAAAAACTTATTATATAATTCCAAATCAATCGAGATTGAACATTTTAGATAATAAAGAAGTATTTTTTTGGCGCTGGAATACACCTCATGGACATACACCTATAAGCGTAATTAAAATAAATCTTGAAAAAAAGAATTTGATAACATATAAAATTATTAAATTTGATAAAAAAGATAAAAGTTTAATATCATTTACAAAACTCACTGGAATAAAAATACACGAAGATTTATATTGCAAAAAAGATGGAAAAGAAATTGAAAATTTAAAAGAAGAATTAGTTAAACAAATAGTTAGCTATTTTGCAAAAAGTTAAAAACTAATTGGCTCCAACTTTCCATATTTTCAAGATATTGTTGGCAATCTTGCATAGAAAGCAGATTGCCACTTTTTAATTCTGATTTTACTTTAATTTGCTCAGAATCACCTTCTAATAAAAATACAAAACCAATATGAACTTTGCCTACTTCATTTGAATCATCATTTAAAATTCCGATTGGTTTAATATTTAATTTGCCCTGATATTCAACTTCTTCATGAAATTCTCTTGTTGCCCAATCAATAATAGAATTTGTTGTCATATCTTCTTGTCTTATATGTCCACCAATTCCTAAGGAAAATTTATTTCGCAATCTAGTTTCTGTTGCTTGTGTTCTGCGTTGCATTAAAAATAATTTACTCTCATGAGTAAAAACTAAATATGGAATAATTTGTTTATAAGCCGGATCTTGTTCCATTAATGATCTTGGTAAAAATTCTTTTTTGTTTTGGATAATTTTTAAATAGCTTTCAAAATCTACCTTTTTTATACCCTGCCATGCACCATCGTTTTCAAATAAAAAATTTCTTTTTACAACTAAAATTAATTCATCCTTCACTAAATTTTGCGCAGGAATATTTTTTGAAATTTGCATTTAAAAATCCTTTAAATAGATATTTCTTATTAAGGCCCTGGTATGCCAAGGCCGCTTCAAATATTCTACCTTTTCCATCGCTTTGGTGACATTAAACTAGAATAAGAATAAAAAAATAACAAGAAATATCTTTAATTTTTTAATTAATCATTTCCTTAACTAAAGTTTTTAATTTTGTCTTAAAATTTTTAGTTTTAAAATTATTCATTCTGTCTTTAATTAATTTGATTTCATCTTCATTCTTAAGTAATTTTTCCAGAAATTTGTTTACCTGATTAAAATTAGTAATAACTTTGCCAAGATCATGTTTTCTTACAAATTCAGAACTTATTTTTTCCCATTTTAAGCTGATAGACGTATTATCAATTAAAACCGGCAAATTCATTTGAATTGCTTCACATAAAGAAGTTGGGCCTGATTTTGTAATTAATAAATCAGAAATTGCCATTAAATCTGCAGCTTTATCCGTAAATCCTATTACTGAAGTGGTTATATTTTTAGGTAATTTAATTTTTTTTAATTGCTCAATTAAGCTTTCTTCTCTTCCAATACAGACAATTAAATGCAAATTCAATTTACTTTTACTTATTTTTTTTACATATGAATAAACCGCTGAAGATCCAGTTGCACCCATTAAAATCATTATAACTTTTTTATCTTTAGGAATTGAAAATTCTTTTTTTATTTTTTGTTTATCTTTTTTTTCCAAAAAAGTCGATCTTAATGGGAATCCCAGAAATTTAATTCTCTCTTCAGGAATTAAATCTTCATCAATTTTTTCTAATAAAAGCGAATCATCAAAAGGTAAAGAGAGTGCAAATTTTTCATAATCATTTGCGTTTATGTCTAAAATATATGTCCTTGCATCCATATCTGCAGGAACAATTAAAAATGGAACTTTATATTCTTTAGCAACAGTAAAAGTTGCAGAATTTGTGTAGGGTACTACTGAAATTATCATATCAGGCTTATTGTTTTGAATATATTTTTGCAAACATTTGATCATTCTTCTTTGATGTGTTCGGGTATAATATTCACCAAAATCACCAAGAAGATTAATCATTCTGTTCCATCTATTTTTTAAGAAAAAGTTATATAAATCTTCCCCTTTTACGGTATTAAAACTAAGTCTATTTATTGGATCAAGAGATTCAAAAATATCCTCAAATGGATTTACAATTAAAATTTCATAATCATTTTTTAAATAATAAGTAATTGCTTGAGATGCAGATTTATGTGCTCCACCGCCTTTACTTGTAAAAATCGCTATTTTTTTCTTTTGTGGTGTTGGTATTTTTTGATCCGCATTTATTGTTAGACTTGAAAATAACAAACTAAAAAAATAAATATTTAAACTAAATTTCATCAGAAAAGGTCCTTAATTTCTAATTTTAATTTATTAAAAGATTAACCTTTAAGATAACATTTTTGTAAAAGTTAGTATAACTTGCCAAAATAAGCTATTACTGAGATAATAAAATAATCCCAAATTAGTTGCAATTCAGGTTAATCTTATGAAATACGATTTTCAATCTATAGAAAAAAAATGGAAAAAAATCTGGGCTGACAATCCCATAGCTCAATCAAAACCAACCGGAGATGGAAAAAAATTTTATTGTTTAGACATGTTTCCTTACCCATCAGGTTCTGGTTTACATGTAGGTCATTGGCGAGGTTACACCTTATCTGATATTTACGCACGAATAAAATGGCTTGAAGGTTATAACATTTTACACCCAATGGGATGGGATGCTTTTGGATTACCTGCAGAAAATGATGCAATTAAAAAAGGAATTCAACCAAAAATAAGCACAGCTCAAAATATTGCAATTTTCAAAAAACAATTGGCTGACCTTGGAGCAATTTATGATTGGTCAAAAGAAATAAACACTACTGACCCAAATTATTATAAATGGACTCAATGGATATTTCTTAAAATGTACAACGCAGGTCTTGCATATCAGGCGCAAACTCCAATTAATTGGTGTCCATCATGCTTAACGGGTCTTGCAAATGAAGAAGTCATCAATGGAGCATGTGAAAGATGCGGGACAAAAGTAGAAATAAAAGAAATCAGGCAATGGATTTTAAGAATAACTGATTATGCAGAAAAATTACTTTCCGGCCTTGATAAATTAGATTGGCCGGAAAAAGTAAAATTAATGCAAAAAAATTGGATCGGAAAAAGTGAAGGTCTAAATATAACATTCAAAACGGAAAATAATTTTGAAATTACCGTTTTTACCACAAGACCAGATACAATTCACGGCACAACATTTTTAGTGCTTGCACCAGACCATGATTTAGTAGAAAAATTAATAAAAAAAGAACAATTAAAATCAGTTAAAGATTATCAAAAACAAGCTTCAGCATTAACACATGAAGAAAAAATTGCGCAACAAAGAATAAAAACCGGCGTTTTTATAGGTTCTTATGCAATTAATCCTGTTAATAACCAAAAAATACCAATTTATTTGGCAGATTATGTTTTAAAAGATTATGGTAAGGGCGCGGTAATGGGAGTACCTGGTGATGATGAAAGAGATTTGCATTTTGCGCAAAAAAACAACTTACCAATTATTCAACAAATTAAACCTTATAAAATCTTACCAAAATATTTAGATGAAAATGGAAACCAGATTTGTACTTATGAAGCTGATGGCACGTTAATAAATTCAGGCCAATTTGATGGACTTGATGCAAAAACAGAAGGTATAAAAAAAGTAAGTGAATATTTGGTAAAAATAGGCGCAGCAAAAAAAGTTGTCAGCTATAAACTTAGAGATTGGGTTTTTTCACGCCAACGTTATTGGGGTGAACCAATTCCATTAATTCATTGCAAAAATTGTGGAATTGTTCCAGTACCTGAAGATCAACTACCTGTTGAACTCCCTCAAGTTGAAAAATATCAACCAACCGGAACTGGTGAATCTCCTTTGGCAGCAATTTCTGAATGGGTAAATACAACATGCCCAAAATGCAAAGGACCAGCAAAAAGAGAAACAAATACCATGCCACAATGGGCAGGTTCTTGCTGGTATTTTTTAAGATATCCAAATCCGCATCTTAAAGATAAGCCATTTGATGAAAAAGATATGAATTATTGGCTTCCTGTTGATCTTTATGTTGGTGGAATTGAGCATGCAATTTTGCATCTTTTATATTCAAGATTCTATGTAAAAGTTCTTTATGATTTGAAATATTTACCATTTGATGAACCTTTTTCACATCTTTTTAATCAAGGAATGGTGCTTAAACTTTCTGCAAAATCAGGTTTAGTTGAAAAAATGTCTAAATCTAAAGGCAATGTTGTAAATCCTGATGAGATTGTACAGAATTATGGTTCAGATGCACTTAGAATGTACATTTTATTTATGGGCCCACCGGAGTTGGATTGTGAATGGCAAGATTCCGGATTGGAAGGCATAAAAAGATTTTTAAATAAATTGTGGAACTTTGTCACAGATGCAAACAATATTACAATTGATGAAAATGAGTCCATTGAAACAAAAAAAAGGTTTCATAAATTTTTAAAAGATTACCAAGAAAGATTAACTCACTTTAAACCAAATACTGCAATTTCAGCTATGATGGAATGGTTGAATGATATCACCTCAAAGAATGAAAAATTAGGTAAAACAAATTTAGAAAATCTTTTAATTTCACTTTCTGTTCTAGCGCCATTTGTTACGAGCGAACTTTTAGAAAAATTATTAAATAAGAAATTGCAAGATTGTAAATGGCCTGTTTATGATGCAAAATTGGCGGCAGAGAATTTGACTACAATTGCGGTACAAGTTAATGGAAAATTACGTGCTAACATTGAAGTTATTACAGGTTCAGATCAAACAAAAGTTGAAGAATTGGCAAAAACAGAAATCTCAAAATGGCTTGAAAATAAAGAAATTATAAAAGTTATTTTTGTTAAAGATAAAATTATAAACTTTGTAATCAAATAAAAAAGACGCCACTAGGACGTCTTTTTTATGTTTTTTAATTATTTTGTTTAAATATCTAAGTTAATTATAGGTTCACTTTGCTCAGCAGCTTCTTCAGAAACTACCGGAGTCGCAGCTAAAGTAGCTTGTCTTTCAGCAGCAGCTTGTGCGGCTAATCTTTCAGCTTCAGCAGTAGCAGCTTGTCTTGCAGCTTCAGCGGCAGCAGCTTTCTCAGCAGCAATTTGTTCAGCCAATCTTGCAGCAGCTTGTCTTTCAACAGCTTCTTGACCAGCTTGAACCATATTACTTAAATTATTAGCATGTTCAGTAATATCTTGAGCTACTTCTTCAATACCTCGAGCTAATTTAGCAGCAGCAGCTTCTTCAGCAGCTCTTTCAATAGCAGCTTGTTTTGCAACTTCAGCAGTTTCTTGTGTTAAAATAGCAGAACCTTTTTCAGCATTTTCAGCTAAAAAATTAAAATGGTTAGCTAATTCAGCACTACCACCGAAAGCCATTAAAAGTATTAATCTTTTATGAATATTATCAAAGAAAGATTTGATACCTTCTTTATTGATATTACCTTTTCTATACTCATTTATTGTTAATGCTAAAGCTATTGAACCTGCAATACCAGCTGTTTTTTTCATGCTTGGCAATAAACTCAATGCAGATTTTCCAGCAACATTAGCATAAGTAGCAAAATGTTTAATTCCATCCCAATTTTTATAAGCTTGATAAGCAAGTGTACCAAGAGTTGCAACTCCAGCTACAGCTGCAGATTTGCCTTTATTTGCATTGACAAAATCAGAACATCTTGTAAATAAATCTTTTAACAATTCTTTGTTAAAGTTTTGATATGCCATTTTACCTGCATAACCAAGACCCGCAGCACCTAAAACTTTAGCACCATTTTTCAATGTTAATACTGAAGTTTTTGATGTTTCGTCTAAATCAGCAAATAAAAGTTCATTTTCTTTAGCTTGTGCTAATTGTTCATTTGCACGTTTTGCTGTTGCTCGTCTAGCTAATTCTTGAGCTCGCTCTGTTCTATCGATTACCAGAGCAGCTTTTCCAGCAGCAACTACATCTTGTAATGACAATTGTCTTGTTGTTCCTTGAGCTTGAAGTTGTTCTGCTTGTTGTTTAACATCTGCTAAGCCTTTTTGGTCAGCATCTGTTCTTGCAGAAGGTTTTTGTTTTCTAGGTTTATTATCACCTAATAATAATTCCATAGTTGGCTTATAATTTCTTTGAAATGCTAAATCAAATGCAGTTTCATCTGTATTATTTTTTAAATGTTTATTTGCACCTTGATTAACTAAAAATTGAACAATTGCATCTCTATTTTGCTTAGCAAAATACACTGCACAATGCAAAGCAGTAAAAGCATTACTTTTATCTTGAATATCTAATTCAATACCTAAATTTAATACTAAATCTTGAACAGCTTGCAAATCACCGTTCATTGCTGCTAAATGTAATGCTGTACGATTATTTTCATTTACGCAATTAGGGTTGTTTTGTAAATTCGGAAATATTTGTATATATTGTCTTAAACTTGGACAAAAACTTCCTAAATCCATAGCCTGCATTGATTGGAATGCTAAAGCAACCAATAATGCTTTAATTAAATTTAACCTTTTCATAAATAACCTCCATTTATCGGTTTTTAATTATTCTATAATCCAATATAGCATAGATATAATTAATTTCAAGTAGTCAATATATGGATTTTCTAAAAAGGTTATTTTCAGGTTAAAATTGATATTTAATTAAATCCCATATCTCTTAAAAAAGCCTTTTCATTAGGCTCTCTGCCTAAAAAGCTCTTTAAAAGCTCATTTGGGTCTTTACTGCCCCCTTGGCCTATCACATCTTTAATGTATTTTTGACCTATTTCAGGGTCTAAAAGACCATATTTTTCGATTTGTTCAAACAAATCCCTGGCAAATACCTTAGACCATAAATAGCCATAATATCCTGCCCCATAACCCATTAAATGCCCAAAACTAGCCTGAAAATGCTCCTCAGGTATCCAAACCATATGTTTTATTAATTTTTTAAATAACTCCTGCGATATGGCCTGAGTATCTTTATTTGCACCAGCCAAATAATAATCTAATGACAAAAATGCGTAATATGCTTGTCTTATGGTTGAATCACCTGAATCAAACTTGTCTAATTTAGCTATAGTGTTGATCAAGTCATCTGGCAAGGGTTCACCTGTTTGATAATGCTTACTTACCATTTTTAATATCTCTTTATTTGTTAACCAATATTCAAGCATCTGGGAAGGCATTTCAACAAAATCTTTTTTAACACTGGTTCCTGAAGTTCCGTAAAACTCAGTTCTTCCCAATAAATTATGAATTGCGTGCCCAAATTCATGAAAGAAAGTTACAACATCTTTGAATTTCAATAATGAAGGTGATGTTTTTGTTGGTTTCGGGAAATTCGCCATAACTACTGAAGCTGAAATATTGTTTTCTGCATTATCATTTTTTATCGCTGCAACAATTCCCATATTTGCGGCATGACTAAATTTATTGTCTCGTGGATAAAGATCCAACAAAAGATAACCTAATAAATTTCCACTTAAATCATACGCTTCAATTAATTTGACTTCTTTATCCCAGAAACCTGAAACAGGCATTTCTTTAAATTTAAGACCCAGGAATTTTTCATAAACATTTAATAACTGCGCGATTGTATTTTCAAGAGGGAAGTATTCAGAAACCTTATTTTCATCAAGATTTAAATATTTTTTCTTATAATATGTTTTTAAAAATTTTGAATCCCATGGATAAATTTTTCCATCTTTTGTTAATTTAACAGATTCAGGTAAATCTTTTGTAAATGTTTGTATTTCTTTATTTGCCTTTTTGCTTGCTTTATCAATTATATTATTTAAAAAAGTTCTAACTTTTTCAGGATTTTTAGCCATCTGATTGCTAAGTTCCAGATCTGCAAAACTATTAAAATTTAACAATTTTGCTAATTCATCTCTTTTAGCTATAACTTTACTTAAAACTTCAATATTTTGCGGATACGCTCTGTTGTTAAAAGCATTATGTAATTTTTGGCGTGTTGCTGAAACTGTACAATTTTCCATAATTGCAAAATAAGTTGGATAATCACAGCCTAAAATGTATTTGCCATCTTTATCTTTTTGTAAATTATCAATAAATGCTTTATCCATTCCCTCAAGTTCATTTTTTGAAACAAAAATTTTACAATTATCTTTTGCAATATTAGTTTCAAATTCTAAAGATAATGCTGTTAATTCTTTAACCAAAGATCTGACTTTGTCTAATTTTTCTTTTGGCAAATCCAAGCCGCTTCTTTTAAAATCAGCCATTGATTCTTTGATATAATATTTTCTTTCTTCGCTTAGATTCTCATTTTTATAATTACCTTCAACATAACTCTTAAATGCTTTATATAAATCAACGTTCAGCCCAACATTGTCCGTAATAAAATCACTTAATTTCAACATTGCTTCATGAGCTTTTTCACGCATTTGAGCATTTGGACTTAAACTTTCTATGGCCTGAAAAGATGACATAACAGGACCAATTAATCCACCAATTTTATCATATGCTTTAACCGTATTTTCAAAAGTGCGATCTTCATTTTTTATATTTAATATTTTTTTAACTTGTTCCCGAACGTCATCTAGAACCATTTCAACTTTTCTATCAATTTCCTGAATATTACTTGGAAAAAGATCTATTAAATCTTTTACATTATGAATTTCATAAACCATTCTGCAACACACCTTTTGATTTATTAAAAAAGCTAAACCTAAAAACAATGAAAAAATAACTCCTGTTAATACCAAAATATTTTTATTTAATTTCGTATGCATAAAAGCCCTTTTTATTGATAATTTTTTATTTTTTATTAAAATTTAATTTATTTGAAACTCTAGGAAATAACATGAAAAATTTCAAGTTTATATTTTTATTCAACTTTTTATTTTTAAATTTTAATATTAACTCAATAGATTATTATAAAGATGATATTGAATTAAGTATTAAACCGAATCCAAAAAAAGTAATAAAGTTATTAAATTTAAAAATTGCGCATCAAAAAAAAATGATTCAATTATCAGAAAAAGGTGCTCCCATCAAAGAATTCGGAAATAATAAAGAATTCATTATTTTTACAAAACAATTTCAAATAGCAGCGGTAGCTGAATCTGATTGTTTAAAATATATCCTCCAATTGGCTGAAGCAATTTCAGATTCATTAATTCTTAAACGTAAATTTACTTCTGACATAAAGAAAATGATAGAATTTGAAAATCTCGTACTAAATTATCTACAACAAATTTTGACTTTAATTAAAAATGCAAAATCTATTGATGAAATTTTTCAAGTATTAGAATCTAACTTTGATGTGTAACTTTATTATATTGTTCATTCCAATCAGCGATTTGGTTTCTTAATTCAATTGCTAATTCAAAATTTAAATTATCAACAGCTTCCTGCATATTTTTTTCTAGCTGATTGATATTAAGTAATATTTTTTCAGGATCACGCTCCATTTTAGATTTCTTCATTTTTGAAGCTTCAGCAATCGCTTTTTGAATATTAACAATACTTTTAACAACTTCACGCTTTACTGTTTTTGGAACTATACCGAATTTTTTATTATGTTTTTCCTGCAACTCTCTTCTTCTATTTGTTTCATCAATTGCAGCTTTCATTGATTTTGTAATTTTATCAGTGTAAAAAATTACTTTTGATTCTGTATTTCTTGCTGCTCTACCAATTGTTTGAATTAAAGATCTTTTATCTCTTAAAAAACTTTCAACATCGGCATCCATAATTGCAACCAATGCAACTTCCGGTAAATCCAAACCTTCTCGCAAAAGATTTACCCCAACTAAACAATCAAAAACTCCTAAGCGTAATTTTTGTAACAATTCGGTTCTTTGTGGTGTTTTTATATCACTATGCAGATAACAGACTTTAATTTGTTTTTCTTCAAGAAAATATGCAAGTTCTTGCGCCATTTTTTTAGTCAAAACCGTAACTAAAGTTCTAAAACCCTTTTTTGAAGTTTCATTAATTTGCTTTATCAAATTATTAATCTGATTTTCCCGTGGCTGCATTTCTATTTTAGGATCTAATAATCCGGTTGGTCTTATAACTTGTTCAACAGAATGTTTTGAAAGTTTTGTTTCATAGTCTCCCGGCGTTGCTGAAACAAAAATCACATCTTTAAAATATTTTTCAATTTCATTAAATTTTAATGGTCTATTGTCTCTTGACGAAGGTAACCGGAAACCAAATTCAATTAATGACTCTTTTCTTGATTTATCACCTTCATACATTCCTTTTAATTGTGGAATTGCAATATGAGATTCATCAATTACTAATAAAAAATCTTCAAAGAAATCAAATAAACAAAAAGGTGCTTCGCCAAATTTTCTTCCATCAAAATGGACAGAATAATTTTCAATCCCTGAACAATATCCGGTTTGTTCAATCATTTCAAGATCATGCATCACTCTTTTATAAATTCTGTCTTTATAAATTTCATTTTTTACATTTGGCAAATATTGATCTAATTCAGTTTTAATACTTTCAATCGCCGCTTTTTTCTTTTCTTCAGTTGTTACAAAATGTTTTGCCGGAAAAATTAAAACATTATCAAGTTCTTTAATTACATCATTATTATGCTTATTTACCCATTGCAGATTTTGTATTGTGTCACCATAAATTTCAATTCTTAATTTTTCTTTTTGGTACGGCAAATTAATTTCTATAGCATTTCCAAAAACCTGGAATGTGCCATAATTTTTTTCTATATCATTTCTAAGATATTGAATAAATATTAATTGCTTTAATAAATCAGCTCTTTTAATGTTCTGGCCAATAAATAATGGGAATGCCAGATTTTTATATTCATAAGGATTTCCTAATGAATAAATACATGAAATTGAAGCAATAACAATTGTATCTTTTCTATTAACTAAAGATGCCGTTGCTTCAACTCGTAACCTTTCAACTTCAACGTTTACTTTGGTTTCTTTTGGGATATAAATATCCTGTGCCGGCAAATAAGATTCCGGTTGATAATAATCATAATAACTTACAAAATAACAAACCTTATTTTCAGGGAAAAATTGACTGAATTCTTCATATAATTGCGCAGCCAAAGTTTTATTAGGAGAAAGTATTAAAACAGGCTTATTCTGTTTTGCTATAACATTTGCAATTGTAAATGTTTTTCCTGAACCTGTTACGCCCATAAGAGTTGATTTGCCTGGTCTATTTTCAGATAATTCCTTAATAGCGTCAGGCTGACTTCCGGCAGGCTTAAAAGGTGTATGTAATTTGAATAAACTCATAAAATTCCCAATTTCCCCATATTAAACTAAAAGTATAAATCTTTTAAAATAATTTTCAATTGGAAATTTAAAAAAGCTAAAAAATTGCAGGCTTTTAACCTGCAATTTGATACTTATTTTTTATTACAACAAAAACAATCAAGGTTTAGATTAAATCTTGATTTCTTTTTTGGCTCTTCTTTTTTAGGTTGCTCAGGTTTAACTTGTTGTTGAGATTGCAAATGAGACAATTGACTTTGTAACGCTAAAATTTGCTGTCTTAGGCCAGAAGTTTGATTTGCATAGACTCTGAATAGTGCCTGAATTTCCTGAATTTGTTGAGTTAATTGAGTTAAAGGATCAGATGATTCTTTTGAGCCTTCGCCTTCTCTTGATAAAACCAAACTAACTTGCTCTAATGGTAAACTTCTTTGCATTTCTGCCTTTAATTCATCCAATTGAGATCTTAGATGCATTAACGTTTTTTCAAGAGCTTCTTTATCTATAACAGATGCTTCAGTATTCATACCACGATCAGCAAAAGCACGGTCTTCTTCAACGCTTACAAAACTTTTTCCCAAGTCCCCAAGATCAGCAACGCTCTCACTCAAGTCTGCTGCAAAATTTATTTTGGAAATTAATAAAATTATCGCAAAAAATTTCTTATTCATGATGTCCTCTTATTTTTATGTTTAAAAAATCCCGCAATAAACTAACAAAAATAAAGAAAAAAACCAAATAAATTTCGTATCATTTTCTTATAAATAATTTATAAAAATTTACAAGCTTTGCAGTTGTTTTTTCTGAACTGTATTCCTGGCCAGTTTTATAAGCATTAAATTGTAATAATTCATTTAATCGTCGATTCTCTGCAATCAGTAAAATTCTTTCAATCATTTCTTGAAGCGAATTAACTAAAAAGCCATTAAATCCATTTTTTATAATATCATTTGAGCCCGGAGCATCAAAAGCAATAACCGGCGTTCCATTTGCCATTGCCTCTGCTAAAACAATTCCCTGAGTTTCAGTGACTGATGAAAAAATAAAAACGTCTGCAGATTTGTAATAAGATAAAATTATTTCTTTTTCAGGTTTTTCAATAAATTGAACATTTGATTCAGCCAAATTAAGTTTTTGATATGCATAATTTTTAAGATGTTCAAGATCAGAACCGTATCCAATTAATGTAAACTTAAATTTATTTTGATCTAATTTAGAAAATGCTTCGAGTAAAAATTCAATATTTTTTTCTTTTCTGAATCTGCTGACCGTTAATAAATGAAAAACTTTTTTTTTCTCTTTAATTTTAAAATCCTGCGGCAAAAAAACTGGCAAAATTCCGCTTGGAATCACTTGGATATTTTTGTTTACTGAATGCTCATTTAAAAAATTATTAATTGATTGACTTGGCACAATAATTCCATCAATTTTCCTACAATAATTTAAAGCAAGATTTTTTACAATTGGTTCAGAAATTTTGTATGGCAGCGGAATATAATGTAGATATTTATCATATTGCGTATGATAAGTAAAAACTATTGGAATTTGCAATTTTTTACTTGCTTTTAAAGCCGAAATACCCAATAAAAATGGATGCTGCGAGTGAATAATATCAGGTGAAAAATCTTTTAAAATGCCTAAAAGTTCATTATCTGCATTAAAAGGAATTGCAATTGGATTATTTTTATAATTAAATCTTACGTGACATCTAATGCGAAAAATGTCCTTTTCGTTTCCGTTATTATTTCCTAAAAAATCCAGTGTTACAATAATAACCTTGTGCCCTGCAGTTCTTAACTCATTACTAAAAGAGTCTATTGAGCTGACTAATCCTCCGGAATATGGTTTATAATTATTTGTAACTATGGCAATTTTAAGCAATATAAATCCTTGATTTTTATATCACATATCTAAATTATAAGTTTCTTATTTTTTCTAACTAATTCAATCAAATTTGCCAATTTTCAATTAAAAAGATATATTAAAATAGTATGTTTAACCCTTTAAATCGCTTATCTTAACAAAAAACCAAATATTCTTAAGAAAAAAGCGCTTCCTGCTGTAAGCGGGAATTAATGTTTTAGGAGCATTTTAATGGCAAAAGAATTATTGAGACCCGAACAATTTGCAAGAGCTTCATTTCTTGAACCTGAAGTTCTTGATCTTAATGAACAACAAAAGAAAGAACTGGAGTCTCTTTATGAAGATTCTTTCGGGAAATTAAAACCAGGGCAAATTGTTACAGGAAAAATAATTACAGCAGATGCCAATGGCGTTTTGGTAGATATTCAATATAAATCAAATGGCTTAATTCACCGCTATGAATTTGCTGAGCATGAACTTAAAAATTTCAAACCAGGCCAGGAAATTGATGTAATTCTTGATGAATTAGAAAGCGTTGATGGTAACGTTATTCTTTCTTATGAAAAAGCAAAAGAATTAAAAGCGTGGGACAGAATTACAAAATTATTTGAAGAAAATAAGCCGGTTGAAGGTACAGTTACACATACGGTAAAAGGCGGGTTAAGCGTTGATATTGGCGTTCCTGCATTTTTACCAGGATCACAAGTTGATGTGCAAAGAGTTTCAGACTTTGACAATTTTATTGGTCAGACAATAACTGCAGAAATTATAAAAATTAATAAAAAACGTGGCAATGTAATAATCTCTAGAAGAAAATTCTTGTCAGAAAGAAGAGTAGAAGCTCGCAAGAAAGCTATGGAATCACTTGATAAAGGTCAGGTAATTCAAGGCGTGGTGAAAAATATCACAAATTATGGCGCATTCATTGATATTGGTGGTATTGATGGATTACTTCATATCACAGATATGACTTGGGGCAGAATTGCTCACCCAAGTGAAATTTTAAAAATTGGCGATACAATTTCAGTTCAGGTTCTTTCAGTCGATAAAGATAACAACAAAATATCTTTAGGAATGAAACAATTAACTGATAATCCTTGGAAAAATATTCCTGATTCAATTCAAGTCGGCACAAAAATTAAAGGTAAAATTTCAAGCATTACTGATTATGGCTTGTTTGTAGAAATACAAAAAGGCGTTGAAGGGCTTGTTCATATTTCAGAAGTTTCATGGACTGACAGAATTAATGATTTAACAAAACATTTTAAACTTGGCGAAGAAGTAGAAGCTGTTGTTGTTTCACTTGATAAAGAAAATAGAAGAATGTCTTTAAGTATAAAACAGCTTGAAGATAATCCTTGGAAATCTGTAAGTGAAAAATTCAAACAAGGCCAAAGAATTAAAGGCACAATAAGCAATATTACAGATTTTGGAATATTCATTCAATTAATGCCTGGCGTTGATGGATTAGCACATGTTTCAGACCTTTCATGGACTGAACATATAAATCATCCTGCTGACATTTACAAAAAGGGCCAGGAAGTTGAAGCTGTCGTGTTGACAGTAGATGAAAATAATAAAAAAGTTTCTCTAGGGATTAAACAGTTGTCTGAAGATCCATGGGAAAAAATTGAAGAAGAATATCCAGTAGGCAAAATAATTGAAGGCGAAGTTTCTAAAATTACAAACTTTGGTGCATTTATAAAATTACCTACGGGAATTGAAGGCTTAGTACATATTTCAGAAGCTGAACAAGATGGCAAAAAATTAGATGAACTTTTAAAAGTAGGCCAAAAGCAAGAATTCAGAGTAATTAATACAAATAAAAATGAAAGAAAACTTGGCTTAAGCTTACGTTTAGAAGAACCAAAAACTTCTGTTAAAAAAGCTGAACCAAAACCAGCTCCAAAAGTTGTTAAAAAAGAAAAAGTAGAAAATGTTAAAGGAAAATCTACTTTACAATTAGAGTTGGAAAAATTAAAAACAAATAAATCTGAAGAATAAATATGTCACAACACACATTTGCCATTATTAAGCCAGACGCAGTATCTGCAAAATATAGTGGACAAATTATAGATATAATTGAAAAAAATGGTTTTAAAATTGTTAAAATGCAAAAACTGCAGTTTACAAAAAAACAAGCAGAACAATTTTATGACATTCATAAAGAAAGACCATTTTTCAAAGAGCTAGTTGATTTCATCATTTCGTCTTTCTCTATAATAATGGTTCTTGAAAAAGAAAATGCGATTGCAGATTGGCGTAAATTAATGGGCGCAACAGATCCATTAAAAGCAGATGTTGGCACAATCAGAAAAATGTTTGGTAAAAATATTGGAAACAATGCTACACATGGTTCTGATGGTGAAGAAACCGCAAAAAAAGAAATCGGTCAATTTTATCCTGAATTAGTTAAATAATAACTAGAATCGTAAATTTATATTATAATGAGAGCTAAATATTTAGCTCTCATTATTTTTGTAATTAAGGCAATTTTATGAATCTACATAAATTTTTTTTTGCTTTTTCTTTGCTTAATTTTTTGAATTTAAAATCTTTGGATATTATAGATATAACAGAAATGCAATATTATGCTGTGCAAAATGATGAACATAAATATTCAGAAGTTTTTTTATATCAAAGTTTAGATCATTTTTATATCGATATAAATTCAGAAATCATTTTCAAATTCAATAAATCCTGCACTAATTATGAAGAAATTATTAAAGTAATTTCTGAAACAGAACAATTAAAAGATAAAAAATATAAAGAAGATTACACTATTTATGGTGAATTTTGCACTTATGCTATTGACTCTGAGAATGACACGTTTTTTGAAGAAATAACAAAATATCCATTTTCATGTTTGAAAAAAAATTCAAGAATTGCAGTTGTGCTTAAAAATCAAGAGAATTAGATTTTAACTATTTAAAGAAATCAATATTATTTTAACCATAAGGGGCCCATTATGAAAATTTTTCAAGCATTTTTAATTTCATTTCTCATAAGCTCAAATTCATATAATGCTGATTGGTCTTATGTTGGTGAGCCATTAACAAAAGATACAAATCGATATAATATTAAGGTTTATTTTTTTGAAGGCGATCGTCCTTATGGCTCAAAAGCAATATGGGATATGAATTCATTTCTTTATGTAGCATCGAGTTTTGAAGATATAAAAGAAGGAATATTAAAGAGACATCCTGATTTAAAAGATTGTGAACTTCGTATACAAGGACTATTTCCAACAAATTGGGGTGGAATGTTAGATATAACTGGCAGAAATTTTTCTGATTTAGTTGAAAATCCCGTTTTTCACGTATATTTTTTAAAAAATGAAAAAAAACAAGAAGATAAATCTACGCAAACAGATGACACGACACCTTCAAAACTTTAAAAAAAATTAGGAGAGCAAAATTTTGCTCTCCTAAAATTAATTTCTACTAAATTAATTAAGTTTACGCTTTTTTGAATAACCAAGTTATTGCATATAAACCGGAAACACCGATTAAGCCGTAAACAACTTTAGCTAACATTGTTCCCATTCCTAGAACACTTGCTACTAAGTCCATACCCATTAATCCAACAAGTCCCCAGTTGATAGCGCCTAAAATTAAAAGCACTAAAACTACCATGTCTAGCGCCGAATGATGTTTAGCCATAGGAAATTCTCCTTCCTTTAAAAAAAAATTTAATTACTTCCTTTAATTATGATTACCTTAGAAAATCGATTTTGTAAAATTCAAGATTTTAATTGTAAAATTTTATGACGATTTAGAAAAATTATTTTTTTAATTCCGGTAATTTTTTTGTTATTTCATCAAGAATGCCATTTACAAATTTATAGGCATCAAGTTCGGAAAAGCATTTTGAAAGTTCGACCGCTTCATTAATTACAACAGTTGAAGGTGTATCTGAATTTAAAAGTTCCCATACTCCCATGCGCAAAATTAAACGTGTGCTTACGCTTAATCTTTCTAATCTCCAATTAGCTAAAAATTTTTCAATGATTTTATCAAGTTCATCACGTTCATCTGAAACTTTTTGGATTGTTAAAACAACTTCACTGTCTTCAGGAATATCCAAATCAAAACCACGATTTAAATTATCAACAATTGATTCCAATGAAACTTGATAATTATATGCATCATACGCATAAAAAATATGAAACATCAAAGAACGCAAATCACGTCTTGAAAGATCATTATATTTTAAAGATTTTTCAGTATTCTGCATTTCTTCAGCACAAATTTCATTCATATTTGATAAATTATTTATTTTTTAATTCGTTCAATATATTTTGAATCTCTTGAATCAACTTTAATAATATCTTCTTCATTAATAAATAATGGAACCTGTAAAACAAGACCTGTTTCTAAAGTTGCAGGTTTTGTTCCTGCTCCCTGAGCAGTATCACCTTTTACTCCAGGCGGAGTTGAAACAACTTTTAAATCCATAAATAGTGGAGGAGTTACTTCAATAGGTCTTTCTCTAAAAAAGACGATGTGATAAACTTCTTGTTCTTTTAAAAAATCTTTTACTGACTCTATTTGATCTTCTGTAAGATAGATCTGTTCAAAATTTTCCTGATCCATAAAACAATAACCTTCATCAGAATGATAAAGATATTGCATTTTTCTATATTCTAAATCAGGCGACGGGAATTTATCATCAACACTAAAGTTTTCATCATGAGAGTTGCCTGAGATCATATTTTTGATTTTGACCTGAACAAATGCTCTTCTATTTGCTTGTTTGACGTGCTGAAAATCAACCACAATGAATGGTTCATTTTTATATAAAAATTTTGTACCTTTTCTAAATTCAGAAGCAGAAATCACTAAAAATCCTTTAAAATTATTGAATTAATCTATGAATTCTTAGTTATAAGTTTAAAGATGTGAATAAAAAAGGCAAATTAAACAAAAAGAAGCAGAACTTAAATTCTGCTTCTTATAATAATTAACATTTTTAGTTTTGAACTATTCTGCACCAGCGCTTTTCAATAGTTCAATTACTTTGCCAATATTAGGCGAGCCTAAATGTGTTCTTTGCCAATCTTTTGCTAAAGATAAAGCAGTATCGCCATTTTTATTTCTTAAATTAACGTCAATTCCTTGATAACCTAATAAAAATTCAATACCCGCAATATTCGGTATAGCATAAATTAATACCGTATTACCTTCATTATCTTGAGCATTTATATCAGCTTTATTTTCTAATAATAATTTTGCTAATTTTAATGCTGGCGGAGTAGAACCGAGTCTACTAAAAACTATTAATAAAGGTGTTTTTCCATTCTCATCTATAGCGTTTACATTAGCGCCAGAACTTATTAGTGCTTCAACTTCATCTAACTTATATCCAGCCATAGGATCACTAACAACTTGAATTAACTTTTTATCTTTTTCTTTTTGATCCATCCCGTGACCATAAAATACAAATATATTACTCGATATGACCAAAAGAATCATAATCCTTAAATAATTTTTAAACATATTTACTCCTTTTATGAAATATAGCTAAATAACCATAATTTAGCTTTTCTATTCTAATTGTAATTCAATGAGGGGGGGGATTTCAAGGGTTTTTGCAAAATTTCATAAAAATTATAAATTAAACCTGAAAATTCCACTAAACCAAATATTAAATTCCTTAAAATTTGTTAAAATTAATTAATTTTAAAGGAAAAATTAATGAATAGATTACAGCAAACTGATTTGGAAATTTTTAACCTTATTGAAAAAGAAAAACATAGACAACAAACGGAAATAAACCTGATCGCCAGTGAAAATTATGTAGATGAGGCGGTTTTGCAAGCTACTGGATCAGTTTTAACAAATAAATATGCTGAAGGTTATCCTGGAAAGCGTTATTATGCCGGTTGCCAATTTGTAGATGAAGCAGAAAATCGGGCAATTGCACGCTGCAAAGAGCTATTTAAAGTTGAACATGCAAATGTTCAGCCGCATTCGGGTTCACAGGCAAATATGGCTGCATATTTTGCAGTTTTGCAGCCAGGTGACACAATAATGGGAATGAAATTATCCGAAGGCGGACATTTAACTCATGGCCACAATGTCAGTTTTTCGGGGAAATTTTATAAACCAGTTTCTTATGGCGTTGACCCTAATACAGAACAATTAGATTATGACACAATTGAAAAATTAGCAGAACAGCATAAACCAAAAATAATTGTTGTTGGCGCATCTGCATATTCAAGAACAATAGATTTTGAAAAATTTGCAAAAATTGCAAAAAATGTCGGTGCTTATTTAATGGCAGATATTGCGCACATTGCCGGTTTAATTGCCGCTGATTTGCACCCGAACCCGAATAAATCTGCAGATTTTATAACAAGCACAACACACAAAACTTTGCGCGGCCCGCGTGGAGGTTTAGTTATGTGCAAAAATGAATTTGCTCAACAAATTGATAAAGCCGTAATGCCGGGAATTCAAGGCGGACCATTTATGCATATAATTGCAGCAAAAGCAGTAGCATTTAAACTTGCAATGCAAAATGATTTTATTGAATATCAAAGACAGATAATTAAAAATGCAAAAAAAATGGCAGAAACATTTGCAAATTTAGGTTACAGAATTGTTTCAGGAGGAACTGATAATCATCTATTTATAATTGATTTACGCTCAAAAAAATTAACCGGCAAAGTTGCGGAAGAAATTTTACAAAAAGTCGGTATTTATGTTAACCGAAACACAATACCATTTGACCCTGAAAAACCGGCAATAACAAGTGGAATTCGAATTGGAACTCCAGCAATTACAACGCGTGGCATAAAAGAGAAAGAGGCTGAAGAAATTGCGAATTTAATTCATGAAGCTTTCGAAAATAAAGATAATTTGCAAAAATTAGAAATTATAAAAAAGAAAAATCATGAATTATGCAAAAAATTTCTAATTTATAAAAATATTGATTTTGTTTGATTAATGAATTCACGAATTAAATAAGTTTATAAAATAGGAGAACAAATGATTGATAAAAAAATATTTTTTATTTTATTAATTTTAAATTTTACAAAAATTAATACTAAAGATTTTGCGGCAGTTTCTATTGAAGAAGTCAAAAATTTTTGGGATAACCGGCCTTGCAATATCAAGCATTCAACAAAGCCAATTGGAACTAAAGAGTATTTTGATGAAGTTGAAAAAAGGAAATATTTTGTTGAGCCTCACGTTCCTGAGTTTGCAGAATTTGAAAAATGGAAAAATAAAAATGTTTTAGAAATTGGTTGTGGCATTGGAACTGAAGCAATTAATTTTGCAAGAAATGGCGCAAATTTAACAATTATTGAATTATCAGAAAAAAGTTTGGATTTAGCAAAAAAAAGATTTGAAACTTTTGGATTAAAAGCAAATTTTATTTTAGGTAATGCAGAAGATATTGATAAAATATTAGAAAAAGATATTCAATTTGATTTAATTTGGTCTTTTGGAGTAATTCATCATTCGCCACATCCGGAAAAAATTTTGGAAAAATGCAAAAATTTTTTAAAAGATGGCGGCGAACTTAGAATAATGGTTTATTCAAAAATCAGCTACAAATTATTTTATTTAATGAAAGAAACAGAAATTTGGGATTTTAGTAAAACAAATGACTTGATTTCTTATTATTCAGAAGCACAAACTGGATGCCCCATAACTTATTCTTATACATTTGAGGAAGCGCGAAAGCTTTTCAAAGATTTTAAAATTTTAGAAATGAAAAAAACGCATATTTTTCCTTGGAATATTCAAAAATATATTGAATATAAATATGAAAAAGAAACATGTTTTAAAAATGTTCCAGAAACTTTTTTTCAAGATTTAGAATCAGAATTAGGTTGGCATATGCTTATTAAAGCAAAATTAAAAAATTAAAAACAATTGATGCAAACGCAAATTTTTAAAAATTTTTTAACATATTCAATTGGCGCAATAATATTACGCTGCATCACTGCAATAATTTCTTTTATTTCAATTACTTTTTTATCAGTTGAAGAATATGGAATTTTGTCTTTGATTAATACTTTTATTTGGATAGCGCCAATACTTTTAAGTTTAGGTTTGCGGCAAGCTTATGCGCTTGATTTTTTTCACAATAATTTTCAAAAAAGAAAATCTACATTAAATGAGATAATTTCAATTTATTTATTAATATCTTTGCCAATACTAATTTTAATTCTATTGAATTTGAATTTGATAAATAAATATTTATTTTTAAATCAATTAGATTTAAAAGTTTTAGTAATAATTTTGGCAATTTGCTTTTTCAGTTTTTTTACTGAACTTTTATTTTTAATTTTAAGGTATCAAAATAAATCATTGCAATTTACGATAAGTCAGATTGCTATGGGAACCATTACATTAATTTCAACAATTATATTTTGCTATTTATTGAAATTAAAAATTTTTGGATATGTGCTAGCAAATTTTTGCGGAATTTTTGCAATTGCTTTATGCGGAGCATACTTGTATTTTAAAAAAGTTAAATCATTTAGATTTAATTATATGAATATAAAATATTTTTTAAAACAAGGCTTTCCATTTATTCCAAATTTAATCTTTTTTTGGTTTTTGTCTTTTGCAGATAGATGGTTATTGTCAAAATATGTAACACTGCATGAAGTTGGTATATTTTCATTTGCTGATTCATTTGCTCAATTGTTTCAAATTGTTGTGTCTTATCCATTAAGTAATACTTATGTTCCTTATCTATTAAAAACATTTAGTGAAAATAAAGAAAATATTGTTCAAATAACAATAATATTAAAAACATGCTCAAAACAATGTCATCAATGTTTTTTTTGTGCACAATTTCATTTGTTATTTTTCAAAAAATCTTTTTTTTAATAATTCCTGGCAAATTTCATGAATCAATTAATCTAATTTGGTATTTGCTAATCGGACAAATTATTTTTATGGGAACTTATTTTGCCACCATTTATTTGCAATTTACCAAAAAAACATTTTCTTTAATGCTGATCACAACCTCAGCAGCAAATTTCAACATTTTGTTAAATATTTTATTAATTCCAATATTTAGAATTAATGGTTGCTTAATTGCAAACTTAATTTCTTATACTTTTTATTTAGCTATAATAATTTTGTATTCGCTTAAAGTTCAAAAAGAAAGTTATCTATCAAAACCAATAAATATCTAAAATAATTCCTCTATTTTTTCATATTTTCCAGCATTACTTATTTCTTTGTTTATTTCTCCTCTTAATTTTAAATCATAAACTTTAAAATCATTAATTTCTGAAATATTTCTGATCAATAATGGTTGGCTAATGTAAGCAATTTTCTCACTAGCCATTTCTAACATTGGATAAAACATTGCCCTATCATGTGAAACTGGATAAAAATCATTATTAAATTTTAAATCATCTAATTTAATTTTTTTAAAAAGTCCTGCATAATAAGCACGTAAACCGGAATAAATCCATGGATAATTCCTAAACCAATTCAATTTTTGAATAATTTTGGGTGTAGATTGTGAAAATATTTCTATATTTTTGGCTAACTCCGGTGGATTATTCATATAATTTGCATAAACCAACCAGGCATTTTTGCTTTGAAAATAATAATTAAATGTCTTTAAAACATTTTCATGAGCTAAAAAATCATCTCCATCTAATTCTAATATAATCTTTTCATCGGGTATTTTATGAATTTGTTCATATAAATTAGCTAATTTTTTTTTACGAGCTTTGTTTGTTATTAACGTAATTTTGTTCTCCATCGCCTTAAGGCTAGAAGGTTTATCTTGTGAACGAATAACAGGAGAACCCGCCCCTTCGATAAACTCAGGATAAATTCCGCCTTGCCTGTCCGTCGAAGTTTTACACGTAGACGGAGCGAAGGCTGGGTTATTTTTATCATTATTTATAATAAAATCCTGAACTAATAAAGATGTGTTGTCTAAAGAGCAATCATTTATATAAATCACATTAAAATTTGAATAATTTTGATTTAAAACAGATTTTAAATTGTCTTCACAATATCTTTCATTGTTAAAAGAAGTAATTAAGACAATAAATGGAAGTTCTTCA
>JABDEC010000009.1 GCA_013287265.1 Candidatus Babelota bacterium
GATTGAAAACCTTGCATAATTGAAACAATTAATGCCAAGGAAAATGTACAAATAAATATGCTAAAAAAGCATATTTTTATCATAGATGAGATTGATTTTTCTTTTTTATTTTTAAAAAGATACCTGAATGCTATAAATAATGAGATTGGCATCGTGCTTTTTCCTTGGTATCTTTTTTTAGATTCTATTTTTATTTTGCCTTGAAATTACAAATATTTAAAGAGGAATTTATGTATTTAAATAATGTTTTTTGTACATTATTATTCATAATTTTATCAATTTTTCTACCAGCGTGTCGAGTTGCGGAATGGGGGAAACAAACATTTTATCAGGGATGCAAAATAAATGTTGATCTTTCAAGAGCGCGCGAATATTTACGCACTGCAAGAGTTTATGATCAATTTGCAACACAAGGAATTTTTAATGTTTTATGGCTTTCAGAAGACGTATTAAGAGCATATTCAAAATTGTATGCTGAAAAATTTGCATTAGATGAAAATGCTGAAATGAAACTCTTTGAAAGGCAAAAAGCTAATTTTAATAATGATATAATTTCTTTTTATATTCTTGCTTATGTACCCGGTAATGATGATCCTTTAATTGTTGATAAATGTAATGGAGATGAGATTCCATGGAAAATATACCTGAAGTCTGGTGAGACTGCTTATGAACCAATATTAATAAAAGAAGTTGTTTTTCAAGAAGAATTTAAGATAATTTTTGATAAAATTTTTACCAGGTTTAAGACGCAATATTTAGTGCAATTTAATTTAAAAGATAGTAAAACAAATGAGCCATTAATTAATCCCGCACAGCCTTTAACTTTGTGCTTAAATTCAACAAAACGGAAAGTTGCCATAATTTGGAATTTGGATGATCAGGGAAATTTAGTTACACAATTTGATGAATATGGCATATGTAAATGTCCACGTTGTCCTGATCAAACGTGTGAAGCTTGTATGTGCGCAAAAATTAAATAGGAATTAAAATGCGTATTGCTATTGGTGCAGATCATAGAGGTTTTAATTTAAAGAGACAAATTCAAAATTTTACATTTGAACAAGATATAAAATGGATCGATGTTGGAACAGACAATGAAGATAATGTAGATTATCCCTTGTATACTTTACCGGTTTGCCTTGAAGTCTTGCAGGGCAGCGCTGATCTTGGAATTTTAATTTGCGGTACGGGAATTGGTATGTCAATTGCTGCTAATAGATTTGCACAAATTTATGCGGCTTTAGTTTGGAATGAAGAAATTGCAAAAAGTGCAAAGGAAAAAAATAATGCAAATATTTTGATTTTGCCTGCAAATTTTATAACTCAAGAACAGGCTCAAAAAATAATTAACACATGGTTAAAAGTGGAATTTATTGGGGGAGATTATAAAAGAAGAATTAATATGATTGATGCAATTACTGATGTAAATTCATCAGAAGAAAATAAATGTTGCTAAAATTCTTATTTTTTATTTTATTTATAAATTATTATATTTATCAGGAAAAAATTTATGAACAGTAATGTAAAAAAATTTATTTTTATTTTAATTGCAATTTCAATCTTATTTTTTACTTATTTCTTATATAAAAAATTTAAAAAATCGTATAGTTCTTCCTTTAAATTAGAACAAATCCAAAATAAAGAAAATATTATTCCTGTTGCAATAATTGGTTCTGGCCCGGCCGGTCTGGCAGCCGGAATTTATACTTCGCGTTCTGGATTTCAGACATTAATTATTGAAGGCGCAAAACCAGGTGGGCAGCTTACAGAAACAACTTATGTGGAAAATTGGCCAAGTGTTAAGAAAATTCTTGGGCCTGATTTAATGAAAAATCTAAAAGAACAAAATAAATCACTTGGAGTTAATTTTTTGCAGGATCAAATTGCAAATGTTGATTTTTCAAAATGGCCATACGAATTAACAACAAATGATAATGTAAAAATAAATGCTTTAACAGTAATCATTGCAACTGGTTCAAGTCCAAGAAAATTAGATATTCCAGGTGAAGCAAAATATTGGGGAAAGGGCGTTACTACGTGCGCGATTTGCGATGCACCTTTTTATAAAAATAAAAATGTTGTTGTAATTGGTGGTGGTGATTCTGCTGCAGAGCAAGTTTTACAATTGGCTCCGCATGTTAATCATATTACAATGCTTGCAAGATCAAATTCATTGCGAGCTTCGCAAATAATGCAAGAAAGAATAAAAGGAATTAGTAATTTAACAATAAAATACAATATTGAAGTTAAAAAGATTGATGGAGATAATCTTCATGTATCATCAATTGAAATATTAGACAAAAGTAATAATGAAACAAAAAAAATGGATATCGATGGAGTATTTTTAGCAATTGGCCATATTCCTAATACCGTAATTTTTAAAAATAAAATCAAAATGGATAAAGAAAATTATATTAAAGTTAAAGGAAGAAGCCAAAAAACATCAATAGGCGGTGTTTTTGCTGCAGGAGATGTTGTGGATCATGTTTATATGCAGGCCGGAGTTGCATCAGGCGATGGAATAAAAGCTGCTTTGGATGCTGTTAATTTTTTACATGACATAGGATTTACAAATGACTTTGCAAAAAAAATAAAAAATAAATATTTTGAACCTGAACTTTCGTCAGAAGCTCAGATAACTGAAATAAAGACAATAAATGAATTTGAAAGTAATGTTTTAAAGAGTAAATTGCCTGTAATAATTGATTTTTGGGCTGAACATTGTCCTAGTTGTAAGCACATGATTCCATCATTTGAAAAATTATCTAAAAAATATTCAGATAAAATGAAATTTATAAAAGTTAATATTGATCATGCTCAAGAAATTGTTAAAAAATTATATGTTTTAAAAATACCTGCGTTTATTGTTTTTAAAGATGGAAAAATAGTGGCACGCTATAATGAATTTATGGACAGACAGCAAATGGCCGAATTTATTGAAAAATTTATTTAATTTCTTCTAGGGTAATTTTTTCTGTTGAATCTGTATAACCTTGATATAAATCATAACCTTTTTTATATGCATCAAAGATGTCGGAATTTTTATCTAATTGATCATCTACTTCTAAATAAAATGAATGTTCTGATTTTAAAAGTAGATCTTCAATTTTACCATCCATTAAAATTCCCTGTTTTGCTGCATACAACAGAATAGATTCAAAGTTTTTAAATGCTTGCATTAATCTGAGCAAAAACTCTTTTTGAATAGTATTTAACGATTTTATCTCTTTTTCCCATTCATCAATTTTTATTGGTTTGGATAAATTGCTTGATGTTCTATATCTAAAGGCATGAAGATTGATGAAAATGAGAAACGGGAATATAAATTTTTTTAATTTTTCCATGTGCCATTTCCGCGATCACAACAGCATTTAATTTTATTTGCAGTATTTTGGCAGAATTGTTTACTATTTAAACATAGTAAATACGGTTTTTCTCTATGATGAGTTCTTAGTTGACAACAATTATTTTTTCGAGTTCCTCGGCAAACAGTAGCTTCAACTACGAGTGAACTTAGTAAAACAATCATTAAAATTAAAAACTTTTTCATATGCTTTTCCTTTTTTTTTAAAATAAAATTAATTTAAATAAAAATTTATTCATAATAACCGCCAAATTGATTGCAACAACATTCTTTTCTATCTTGGCTACCTCGAGGAAATCCATTGCAGCACTCTTCTGCTGGACAGTGTGTTGATATATCATCTAAACAAAAGTTATATTGTCCTCTTATTCTGTTACCTTTTTTTCCTGGAGGAAAATTAAGATTTTTGCATGTTTTTGTTTCAATTTCATTATATAAAACTAATAAAACAACTATTAATAATAATTTTTTCATTTCTCTCCTTTTTTATGATTCAAATAATTAGCGATTTATATTATATTCTAATTGTAATTAATTGTGTTTTAAAAAAGCAATAGTTTTTAATTAATTAACAATTTATTTCTGTACTTTTATCTTTCTAATAAGGCAAAAAACAGTAAAATTTATAATTTATTGATTTATTTATTTGATATTTGTAATATTTATTTTCAGCAAAGAATGGTTTTTAAGGAGAAGGCGTGAAATTTAAAAATTTAACCTTAATTTATTCTATTTTCATTTTCCTTTTATGCATTGATATAGGTTCAAAAAATGGTGATGAAGATTTTGTTAAAGAATCTGTGACTTTTTACGCCAAAAAAGAAGAAGGTTCAAATGAACGTATAGCCAGAAAAGGTTTTTTAGTTAAAAGAAGAAAGGCGCCTGCCACCGTTTTAATTTTACATGGGTATGGAATAAATAAATTTGATGTAGCGCCATTCAGATTATTTTTTAAAGATTTTAATTGCTTAACATTTGATTTTAGAGGTCATGGTGAAAATATTGAAGATCAATATTGTACAATTGGCCATGATGAAGTTTTTGATCTTTTTGCTGCAGTAGATTTTATAAGATCTCAGGAAGATTTAAAAAATAAGCCAATTTTTATTTGGGCTCCTTCAATGGGCGCATCGACCGCCATTGAAGCACAATCAATTGATCCTAATCTGTGCCAGGGAATGTTTTTAGATGCACCTTTTCCATCAAGCGAAGAAATTTTAAAAAAAGGGCTTGAAAAAATGAAGGTCGCAATTCTTGGATATGAATTTAATATTCCTGGAAGCGGATTATTAGAAAAATATGGTTTTCATTCGTATGTTCAACCCGTAATTAAATTTTTATTAAAACAAATTGCTAAAGTTGATGCAATGAAAATTTCCACATTTGTGAAACCGATTTATCCAATTGAATCAATAAAAAAAGTAACTATTCCATGCTTTTTTGTTACTTGTAAAAATGATGAAAAAATTCCTCCAGAGGGTGTAAAACAAATTTTTAATAATCACCCGGGAATTAAAAGATATTGGGAAACTGGAGGAAGACATCATTGCGATTCGCTTTGGGAACATCCTGAGAAATATGCTGAGACTGTTAGTAAGTTCTTTAAAGATATTGCAACTGGAAAAATTTATAGTCAGGAAAAAGAGATTGTTATTTATGATAATGAAATAGGGGGAGATTCAAAGTGAAAAAGATTATTATTTTTCTTTTACTGTGTGGTAAAATTTTATTTGCTCATAGGGGAAATTTTATCGAAGTCAATTCGCTTGAAGAATTCAATAACATTATAAATCATGTCTTGCCTCAAGGACCTAATCTGGCTTTGGTTTTCTTTTTTAAATATTCCGAAAGAAATCAAGATAAATTTAAATTTGAAAAATTTTTTAATGCAATTTTAAGAGTAAATAATAAAATTCCTTATATTAATTTAGTTGTTGTTGATTTGGAAAAGAATGATTTATCAAATTTAGAAGATATTTATAAAATTAAAAGAACGCCTTTATTAATGTTATTTAAAGATGGAGATGTATTTGTAGATGAAAAAAATCAATTAGCATCTATTTATGGTTTTATCGATAAAAATAAAATTGAAAGTTTCGTTTTACAAAATTTTGCTCAGGATATTGAAGATATTCAGGAAAAAAATAATATGGGTAGTAATTTTGCAATAGTGCCTAATAGAAAACCTTTATATTATGAATATTTTGATAAAAATTATTATAACCAACAAGTTAATAAAGAGCCTGTTTATCGAGAACCAGAAAAAGTAATTTATTATATTTGATCAAATCGCCATATTCTTGTTTTTGCTATAATAATTGCTAATCTAATTTATATTTGGTTGGCAATTTCATGTTGAATTAAAAGGCAAATTATGGCATTAAAAATATTATTAAATGATACAAATCTTTTAGATAATAAATCTGAAGCAATAGTCTATTTTGTTGAACAGGATTTTGATTTTTCAAAAAATTTTAAAGAAATAGAAAAAAAATATGTTCCTAATCTTGAAAATCTGATGAAAGATCGCAAATTTAAAGGTGGAATGAATAGTGTTTTTATTGTTCCATCAGTTAAAGATTTTTCATATTTTATTTTTTTAGGTTTAGGAAAAAAGAAAAATAAAATCATTTCATTTGAAAATTATCGTCGCGCATTAGGAAAATTAGTAAAAATTTTGCCAAACTATTCAATAAAATCACTCTCCATGAATTTGCCAGAAGTATCTTTATTTGATGTTGATTTAAAATATTTAACGTATCAGACTGCTACTATTTTGAAGATGTCTGAATATATTTTTGATGATTTTATTACGGAATCTGAACGTATTACTGAATTTAATTCAACAATTTCAATTTCAGTTGCAAAAAATCAATTAAGAATATTACAAAGCGAAGTCGAAAAAGGGTTAATAATTGCGGACGCAGTAAATTCTGCAAGGCATTGGGTTGATTTGCCTTCTAATAAATTGCATCCTTCTGATTTGGCAGCACATGCAGAACAAATTGCATTAGATTACAAATTAAAATGTAAAGTTTTTAATGAAGATCAGATTAATAAAATGGGAATGGGTGGTTTAGCTGCTGTATCAAGTGGCTCAGAAAAGGATTGCCGATTTGTGATTTTGGAATATCAAACTAAAGAAAAAGATGCTCCCACTATTTGTTTTGTAGGTAAAGGTATTACTTTTGATTCAGGCGGATTAAGTATAAAGCCGGCGCAACATATGGAAACAATGAAAGAAGATATGTCAGGCGCTGCCGCAGTTATTGCGACTATGAAAGCTTTGGCTCAATTAAAACCCAAAGTTAATATTGTTACAATTGCACCAATTACAGAAAATATGCCAAGTGGAACTGCTGTAAAACCCGGAGATATAGTTAAATTTTACAATGGAAAAACGGCAGAAATTAAAAATACTGACGCAGAAGGTAGATTAATTTTGGCCGATGCTTTATCATATGCCGTCAAACATTTTAAACCTGATGCAATTATTGATTTAGCAACATTAACAGGAGCTTGTGCATATGCACTTGGGCCTTTCTTTTCCGGTTTATTCAGCCAACATGAAGATATTGTAAAACGTGTAACAAAAGCTGCGGAAATTTCCGGCGATTATGTTTGGAGATTACCTTTAACGGATGATTATAAACCAGCAGTAAAATGTGAAGTTGCAGATTTATGCAATATTGGTAAAAAACAATATCAGGCTGGAGCAACAACAGCAGCGTGTTTCTTGCAACATTTTGTCGGTAATGTACCTTGGGCGCATTTAGACATTGCAGGAACGGCATTTAATGTGCCTGACATTTCATATTACAACCCTTATTCTGCGACTGGCGTTGGTGTTAGATTGCTTATTGAATTAGCAATGGAATGGGAATAATCCTTCGATATAATTTTGCTTTCGCAAAATCACTAAGGATGAATTAAATGTTTGCATCAAAAAAAATTGGTGTTTGGGGTTTTGGAATTGTTGGTAAATCCGTACTTAATTTTTTAAAGAATAAAAACTTAGAACTATCGCTTCTTGAAAAAAGAAAACTTACTAATGATGAATTAAATTTTTTAAGTGAAAATAAAATTCATTTTTTGGATCAAAATTTGCATGTAGATAAATTTCTTGAAAATAATGATTTTATTATCCCAAGTCCTGGCATTGATCTAAGAAATTACAAAAGTTATCAAGATAAATTTATTAGTGAATTAGATTTATTTTCTCAAAATTTTAAAAAACCAATTATTTCTGTTACCGGAACTATTGCAAAGACAACAATAAGCCATTTAATTGCGCAAATTTTAAAAAATAAAAATACGAATGCTATTGCTGCAGGTAACATTGGTATTGGAATGTGTGACTTAATTGCAAAACAGCATTCAATTGATTCTGTTGTTCTGGAAGTTTCAAGCTTTCAGCTTGAACATTGTAAAATTTTTTCAGGCGATTTAGCCATCTGGAGCAATTTTTTACCCAATCATTTAGATAGGCATGATGATTTAAATTCATATTTTCAGGCTAAATTTAAGATAATTTCAAATCAAAAAAAAGATCAGAAAAATCTGATTAATTTTTCATTAATTAATGAAATTTATAAATATAAATTCGATGATAGAATATTTAATTTTTTTTGTGAAAAAAGACCTGAAAATCGAGAATTAAAATTACTTTTAAATAGCGATTCACTCTTTTTTATAGAAAATGAGGAAATAATAAAATATCATCAAAATAATTTTGAAAAAATTATTAATTTAAAAAATTTGCCAAAAATTACTTTTATTGAAAATTGGTTAATTATTTGTTCTGCATTATATCTTTTAGGACATGAATTAACTTTTATAAATTCAAATTTATCAGTTCCTGAGCATCGTTTGGAAAAATTTGCCTCATTTGATGAAATTGAATTTTTTAATGATTCAAAATCTACAGTTCCTGATTCCACAATTGCTGCTGTATCAAATTTTAAAAACAGGAATGTAATTTTATTTTTAGGTGGTTTAAGCAAGGGAATAGACCGATCCAAATTAATTAAAGAACTAAAAAATAAAGTTAAATTTATAATTTGCTTTGGAAATGAAGCTGAACAACTAAATTATTTTTGCAAAAAGGAAAATATTAATTCAATTGAATGTAAAGATTTAAATGTGGCTATTGAAAAATGTTTTGAAATAATGCAAAGCAAAGAAGTTGTTCTTTTTTCTCCTGCAGGTTCAAGTTATGATTTATTTACAAATTATATTGAACGTGGGAATGTTTTTAAGGATTTGGTTTTGCAAAAAATTTCAAATTTGGCAAAAATAAAGAAGGTAGAAGTTAACTTAAATAGTTGAGTAGTTAATGTATAGTGAGCGTAAAAATCTTGTTTCTAATTTAAAAATTTTCTTATCAATAATTTTCATATTACTTTTAGTCGGAACAATTTTTATTTATTCTGCCAGCTCAGTTTTTGCAATGGAAAGGTTTGGATCTGCAATTTATTTTGTAAAAAAACAACTTATTGGAGTTCTGCTTGGCTTTATTGCAATGTTTATTATTTCAATTTTGCCTATAAATTTAATTAAAAAATTTGTACCATTAATTTTTTTTTGCGCCTTAATTTTGACTGCATTCACTCTTGTGCCATCTTTGTCACAACAAATTCACGGTTCTAGAAGATGGCTTTCATTATTAGGTTTTACATTTCAGCCTAGCGAGATTTTAAAATACGCTCTAATTGTTTATGTAGCATTTCTTTTAGATAAAAAATCACATCAAAGATTATCTTTTTTAAATAGTTATTTTCCCCTTTTATTAATTTTAGGAATTTCTGCAGGGATATTATTAAAACAACCTGATTTTGGGTTAGCAGTTGCTTTATTTGTTACAGTTTTTATTCTATTGTTTATTGCAAAATTCAGAACAAAATATCTATTTCTAACTTTATTATTTGCAATTCCAACAGCTTTTGCATTAATTTTTTTTAAAAAATATCGTCTTAAAAGAATTTTAACATTTTTAAACCCTTGGGATGATCCGCAAGGCGCCGGATTTCAGATAATTCAATCATTAATCGCGATCGGATCAGGCGGTTTTTCAGGAATTGGAATTTCTAACTCTAAACAAAAATTCTTTTATCTTCCAATGCAACATACCGATTTTATTTTTTCAATAATTGCAGAAGAAACAGGCTTATTTGGTTCGGCAATTTTAATTTTATTATTTGTTCTATTTTTATTTTTTGGGCTTAAAATTGCATGGAAATTTAATGATAATTTCTATGTTTTCAGCACACTTGGTTTTGTAATTTTAATCTCTCTTCAGGGCTTGATTAATTTATCTGTTGCTATAGGAATTTTTCCTACAAAGGGAATAGGTTTGCCATTTGTCAGTTATGGTAATTCTTCTTTAATTTGCAGCCTTGCTATGGTCGGGTTAATTATTAATTTTGTAAGAAATTACAGAAACTAATTTTAATATTCTTGAATTGCTTTTAATTCATTTTTTTTATCAATTTTTATCAAATATTTTGCTTGGCAATCCAACTTATCCATTTCTTTTATTAATGCAGGTAAATGTTTTAAAAATTTTGGCAAGATAAATTCAACATGCATTAAAGACCTATTATCAATTTTAACTTTTGTTTGTTTTATATTTTCTGTTAACTCAAATCTTCTTTGAGAAAATATCGGGCAATTTTTACCGCGATTTCTATTTTTAATTCCTTGAGGATCAAGAACTTGTAATGAATCCATCAAAGAATAAATATTATAAACTTTTTTAAATATTTTATTTTTTGCAAATTCTTTAGTTTCTTCTTGAACTGGGCATGCTAATAAAATAAGCTTATCAATTTTAAAATTTTCACTTTCGCAAACTTTTGCCAGATTTAGTGCTACGTTGCCACCGTGACTATGGGTAATCAAAGTAATTTGAATTTTTTTATTTTTATAAGTTTCAATTATTTTATTAATCTCATTATAAAGAATTAATGCAGCTTCTTCTCTTGCTTTGCTACTTAATTTTCCTGACCATACATATGTAAAAAATGAATCTATTGGAAATTCTACTGGATCATTTTCAGAAATTGACTGCAGTGCAAAATGTATAAAACAATCATGATTTAAACTCATTATTTGTGAAATTCCAGCTGGTCCATAAATAAATTTTTGAAAGAGATTTGTTATTGGAAATGCATTTGTTCCATGAATAAATATTGTTATTTTTGCAATATCACTTTCTTGAACTCTTTTTACAGATATTTCTTTTTTATAATATTTGCAGCCAATAAAAGTTACGCAAATAATTGGAAGAAGAATTAGATATTTTTTATTAAAATGTGAAAGTTTTATTATTTTATTCATATAAAATAATTATAATAGTAATAAAAAATTTATCAACAATTTCTTAATATAATCTTTTTTAGTGGTATAAAAATATGTGAAAAAAGATATAATATCATTATATTTAAGACTTTTAAGGAATAACATGTCAGATAATTCTGCAAATAATCAAAAAATAAGTTACAAAGATACTCTTAATTTACCTAAAACAGATTTTCCTATTAAAGCCAATCCTAAAATTGAAGACAAAGAGTTATTAAATAGATGGGAAAAAGAAGATTTATATATTAAAAGTTTTAATCAAAACAAAGGCAGTCAAAAATTTATTTTGCATGATGGCCCACCTTACGCAAATGGACATTTACATTTAGGACATGCGTACAACAATATTTTAAAAGATATCGTTTGCAAATCACAAAGAATGTCAGGAAAACAAGTTCCTGTAACACCCGGCTGGGATTGCCACGGTTTGCCAATTGAGCAAAAAGTTACTCAAGAACAACCAAATTTAAATAATGAAGATTTAAAAAAAGCTTGTAGGGCATATGCAAATAAATGGGTAAATATCCAAAGAGAAGAGCGCAAAGAGTTCGGCGTTTTAATGAATTGGGCTCATCCGTATCTTACAATGGATTTTTGGTATGAAGCTGCAATTTTAAAAGCTTTTGGTGAATTTGTTGAGCAGGGATTTATTGAAAGAAAAAATAAAACCGTTCCGTGGTGTGCATATGACCAAACTGTTTTAGCGCAATCAGAAATTGAATATGAAGAAAGAAAAGATCCTTCAATTTATGTTTTATTTCCATTACGTGAAGATGTTGCAAAAAAACATTTTTATTCACTAGCTGGACGAGTTGTAAATTTATTAGTCTGGACAACAACTCCTTGGACTTTGCCTTTAAATAGAGCCGTTTTATTAAGACCAAGCACAAATTATGTTGTTTTAGAAATTAATAATGTTTTAGTTCTTATTGCAAAAGAATTGGCAGACAAAATTTGCGCGATGATGCAAGTTGAGAAAAAGATTATTGCAGAAATTAATTCTGACAAACTAGCAAGAGAAAAAGTTTTTCATCCATTTATTTTTGAATTTGAAGTTCCAATAATTTTAGACAATTCTGTGTCTTTGCAAGATGGAACTGCATGTGTGCATTGTGCGCCTGGTTGTGGACCTGAAGATTATGAAGTTGGTATTAAAAATAATTTAGAAATTTTTTCTCCCTTAAGTCCAGATGGAAAATATACAAAAGGCATTCAACCGAAAGAACTTGAAGGAATGTCAGTTTTTGATGCGCAGGGTTGGGTAATAAATGCGCTTTCGGTGCATTCAAGATTATTTTATAAATCATCAATCAGGCACTCTTATCCACATTGTTGGCGTTGCCGCAACGGATTAATTTTCAGAGCTACAAAGCAGTGGTTTTGTGATTTATCAAAAGATAATTTAAGAGAAAAAGTTATAAATGGAATTGATAAATTAACAATGATTCCGGAAAAATCCCACAACAGACTAAAAGCTGCGCTTGAAGGAAGATTGGAATGGTGTTTGTCTCGTCAGAGAGTTTGGGGAGTGCCGATAACTGCAATTTTATGTAAAAACTGCGATGAAGCATTTATTGATAAAAATTTAATAAAAAAAGCTGTTGATGGAATTGAAAAAGAAGGTATTGAATATTGGGATAAAGTTCCAGTGCAAGATTTGGTTTCAAAAGATTTTAAATGTAAATGTGGTAAATCTGAATTCAAGAAAGAAACTGATATTTTAGATGTTTGGTTTGATTCAGGCATAAGTCATTTTGCAGTTTTAAAAGATAATCCTGAATTGCAATTTCCTGCTGATATGTATCTTGAAGGAAAAGATCAACATAGAGGTTGGTTTCAAAGTTCATTGCTGACAAGTTATGTCCTGGAGAAAGAAGCTTGCATGAAATCAATCGTAACGCATGGCTTTACTGTTGATGAGCAGGGCAGAAAAATGTCCAAATCACTTGGAAATAGTGTTGCGCCAAGAGAACTTATTGATAAATTAGGAACAGATGGCTTAAGACTTTGGGCTTCTAGTATTGACTTAAAAGATGAAGTTGTTGTTTCTGAAAATTTATTAAGAAATATTCAGGAAGTTTATAGAAAAATCAGAAACACATGCAGATTTTTACTTTCTAATCTTTATGATTTTGAAATTCAAAAAGATGCTATTGAAGTTACAAAATTAAATTGGATAGATCAATACGCATTAACTCAACTTTATTTTTTAAATGAAAAAATTAAAAAAAATTATCAGGAATGTAATTTTACTGGTGTATTTCATTCATTAGCAGATTATTGTGCAAAAGATTTAAGCGCATTTTATCTGGATATCATTAAAGACAGATTATATGTAGAAAAATCAGACGGAAAATTAAGAAGATCCGCGCAAACTACATGTTGGTATATTTTGGATAATTTAACAAAATTAATGGCTCCGGTTCTTTCATTTACTGCTGAACTTATTTCAGACAATTATCAGAAAAACAAAAATGATTCGATTCATTTACAACAATTTGCAGATATATCAAAAGAATTTAAAAAATTATTTGAGGATATAAAAAAACGTGAATTCAATAAAACTTCTGACGCAAAAATTAAAGAAACTGAATTAATGCATTGGGATGTTTTATGGTTAAATTTAATTCAAATCCGTGATGCAATTTTAAAAGCTATAGAAGAACAACGTGAAAAAGGAATAATTAAACATTCACTTGAAGCGGATGTGACTATTTATCTTGATATTAATAAAAAAGAATTCCAACATTTATTTACATTTTTTAAGGATTTGGAAAAATCAGGGCAAACAATTAAAGAATTTTTTAAAGAATTTTTGATTGTTTCTGAATTTGTTATAATTCAATCTCCCCAAAGTTTAAAAGAATCTGATCTAAAAGGTTTATTTATTGACGTTAAGCGTGCTTCGGGTAATAAATGTCCACGTTGTTGGCAATATACAATTTCTAAAAATGAAAACAATTTGTGTGATAGATGTAAAAAAATTATAGGATAAAAATGAAGAAAATATTTTACTTATTTCTTTTGATTTCAATTTCAAAATTAAATTTTGCAGCAGAAGTTGTAAAAGATGATGTTAAACAACAAGAAATATCAATTGAAACTTGCATACAAAAATGGAATCAGGATTGGGTTTCAAGGCTGGATGAAAATAATAAATTAGCTCTTTGCAAAAGATTATTTGATATAATCAAAAGTGATTTTTTAAAAGATAAAAAAGAAATTGATTTTTCAAACGATGTAATTTTGGTCGGAGCTTTAACTTATGTAGAGGAGAATATTGAACCATTGGTTTTGAACTTTGCTTCAAAATCAAATGAATGTGATCCGGATTTATTAACTTCAAAAGCTTTCGAATTTTCATTGTCATTTTATAAATTTATTTATGATCAATTGCAAGATAAATATGATTTATATTCAGCAAAAGATCTTCAAGAGCAATTTGCAAAAATTAAAAAACAATAAAAAAAATGAAGAAAATATTTTATATTTTTTTAATTATTTTTTTTATAATAAAAAATTTAAATTCTTCTGATTGCAAAGATAATTTTGATAAACTGAATACGGATGAATTGAGGCAATACTTTTTAAAATTACAAGATGAAGATAAGAATTTTGCGTCTAAAGTTGCGCTTTATTTAATTATAAGAAAATATTTTTCTAGTAATACTGCAGCAGAATTTTATAAAGAAAATATTGAAAATCTCAAATCCAGAAAAGAACAAATTTATAATGAAATAGATAAAAAATTTGCAGAAATTTTTTCTTTTCCAACAAAAACAATAGAACGTTGGAGAGAAAAAATTGATGCAAGAGATTTTGGTGCGTGCCATTCATTTTATAAATTTTGTTACAGTAATTTAAATGATGTTTCAAAAAAAGAATTGGAGACACCTGAGAGTGTTGAAAGGGAATTTAAAGACATTGTACAATCAATGTTGAATTCATTTGGAACGGATGAGTAAAAAAACATGAAAAAAATATTATTTTTAATTTTGTTTTTATTTTGCAATCTCAAATGCGCAGAATTTAATAAAGAAGAAGCGATCGAATTTATTGAAGGTTATGTGAAACCTTGGGAGTCAGATTTAAAAAAGTGTGAAATTAATAAAAAATTTATTTTGGCAAAATTATTATATCTTTCAATTTGTAAGCAGTTTTTTAATGATGAACTAGCATCAAAAGAATTAGAAAAAGAAAATGATGTAAAAAAATCGACTGAATTTTTTTATATTGGTTTGTATGAAATTGTTTTACTTTCATTTACCACTTCAATTGAAAATAGGTTTCAATATTGGTTTTGTTTTTTCAAAGCTGTATATGAACAATTGAGTGATGATAAAAAAAAAGAATTAATATCACCTAAAGAGCTTGAAGAACAATTTAATAAATTACATCTAGGGTAAAATGAAAAAATTATTTTATATTTTTTTAATTATATTTTTTAAAATAAATAATTTAAATGCTTCTGATTTCAAAGATAATTTTGATAAACCGAACATAGATGTTGCAAAAGAATATTTTTTAAAATTAAACGGTGAAGATAAAAATTTTGCTGCCAAAGTTTTGTTTTATTTAATTAGATATAAATATTTCTGTTTGGAAGATGCTTTAAAATTTCATAAAGAAAATATTGAAGATTTTAAAGATAAAAAATCACAAATTTATGATGACATGAGTAAAATATTTCAAGTCAATTTTTGGACTGTAAATTTTTTAAGCATTACTTTTTCTGGTCAATGTCAACTAAATACTAAAGATGTTGATGCATGTTATTCATATTATGAATTTTGTTGGGGTAAATTAGATGATAATTCGAAAAACGAATTGTGGATCCCTGAACAAATGAAGAAAGAATTTAAAACAATGATAGAAGACACAATTAGAAAGTTAAATGACGGGTTTGAATGAAAAAAATATTTTATTTATTGTATTTAGTCACAATTTCAAATTATGCAGCAGAAACTCAATCTAAAGCAAATTTAAATATTCAGGTAACATCAATACGAGAATATGTTCAGCAATGGAATGACGAATGTTTTTCAAAATTGAATGAAGATCAGAAATTTTTGGTCACTAAATTGATTCTGTTAAAAATTGAAAATGAATTTTTGGGTGAAAGAAATGATTTTATAGCCTGGCAATCAAAATTTTCACCTGAATTATCCACTTTAATTTACAATTATATTGTCAGGATTTTTTATAATAATATTGAAGACATTCAAAAAAAATTTGCTATTGCTATAGAATTTTATAAATTTGCATATGGAAAAATTGATAGAAATGAGGAATTAATTAAACCAGAAGAACTGGCAGAAAGATTTAAAAAGGTAAATAACGGATGAAAAAAATATTTTACTTGTTATTTTTAATTTCACTATCAAATTATACCGCCGATTGTAAAATGGGTGATAGTTTTATTAAAGATCAGGTAAAGTATTGGAATGAAACCTTTTTTTTAAAATTGGCTGATGAGAAAAAAGGACAGGTAACTTTATTAATCTTTTATTGGATAAAGTTAAATTTTTTCAAGCTAAAATCTGAAGAATTTGAAAAATTACGCAGAGAAATAAATTTTGAATCTTGGAAAGAGGAAGAAAAATCTGCATTTCTTTATTTTAGAAAGAATATGGAAGTGATTGCTGCTTGCAGTTTGTATGGTCGAACTACTCATTTAGAATTTCTTGAAGGAAGTAATGAAGAAATTGCGAGTCAGCTAAAATCTTTAAGACAAATTCATATGAAGAAAAATTTCAAGGTATGTATGGCTTTTTATTCAAAAGCATATAAATACTTAAATGACCATGCAATAAAAATGAATGATAAAAATGTAATCGGACCTAAAGAATTTGAGCTCATTTCAACGCATTTTGCTTAATTTTATTTTTTAAATTTTCTAGTGTAATTCTGCCTAGTACTGTTTCTTTTAACGAACCATTTTTATAGAATAGGGTGGTTGGAATTGGCCCAACTTTGCAAATTGCTGCAATTTTTGGATATTTATCAATATCAAGTGATAAATATTTTATCTGAATTTTTTTATTATCGATCATTATTTCTAGATCTTTAGCTGCTTGTTCAAATAATGGAGCATATAATTTGCAAGGCTGACACCATGTTGCATAAAATTTAACAACGGCAATACCCTGAAAGTTTATTTCTTTATTATAATTTTCTATCTGTTGATTTATTGGTGAATTTTTCAATTCGGTGATTGCCGAATGAATTGAATTAATTAATAGAAGAGTTATGGTCAAAATTTTTATTTTCATTGCTTTTCCTTTTTTAAATAAAATAGGAAATTTAAAATTTAAAAGTAAAGGGTATTAAATTTTTTTCTAATGTCGTATAATTCTTACTTTATATCAACTTAATCATATATAATAAGGGTGAGAGATGTGGTCAAAATAAAAATTCCCTGTGGGTGTAATTTTTTATTTTTCCCCCATCTCTCATTGTACTTCGAAGCTAAAATTAGATGTAAAGATGTACCAATGCCATGACCCAATGAGGAGTTGGCAGTGATTTGCGAAAACAAAATGTATCCATGTCGAATGGGAGATCTGTTAAAGAATTACTCTTTTTCATTGACCAATTTCATTATCTTCTTACCTTTTTCTATAATCTGAGTTAAGAAATTCTTTAATTCTTTGTCAGAATCGGTTAGAAAATCATTAATTTTTTCTAATTCAGAATATTTTTTATCCAAACCGTTATAAAATTCCTTTAATTTATTTTTATAAATTTCTTGAGCGTCTTTACTCAACTTTGATACAGAGGAGTTTATATTTTGTACAGATTTGATCGCATTATCATGTTGTATTAAAAATTCCAAATTTATTGAACTTAACCTTGATTTTTTTGATTTATCATTCAGTTTATTTAGCGTCGAATCTAATTCTTTTGAAATATTATCTAATTTAACTTTTAAATTTTGAATATCATTGTCAATTATTGATTTATCATTTCTAACCAATGGAAAATTTCTTTTTATAGGATTTTCTTTATCTTTTGTTTCTTCCTGAGCTTTCTTGTCATCGGCAGGTTTTTCAACTTTACTAACATTAGACGGAACCGTTGCAGGTATAGTAGTTGCCTGCGTAGTATTTGCGGCAAAATAAGATGGATTATATCTTGAAGGCGAAATTTTTCTATTTATCCGTTCAGGAATATCAGGAGTTGTTTGTGAGCTATTAGATATTAATTCTGGTAATTCTTCTTCTTTTTGAGATTCTTTTATTTCTTTTAATTCTTTTGGTACATATTTTTGAAATAAACCTTCAATATCTTTTAAAATATTTTTTTCAATAATATGATTTTCGAGGAATTTTATTAGCTCTTTCATTTTTTCCTGAGCGCAAGCCATTTCATCATCTTCGCATTCTTCATCAAAGGTGATTTGTAATCCTGCAGTATCAGGAACCGAAAATTTTAATTTATTTGTTAATTCTTTTTCAAAAGCTGATAAATTATTTTTTAATAAAATAAATTCATCAGATCCCAAGATATTTAACAAATTATTTTTAGTCACTACTCTCTTTAGTAATGATTCTAAGAAAGAAAGTTTTACAAAAATTTTGTTAGAAACTTGTGGTAATGAATTTAATTTGCATTTAATATTGGCTATTTTATCCAATATTTTATTTAAAAGACTTTTTACTTCCTGGGTTTTTGAAGTGTAAGGTACTTTTTCTTCCTCAGATTTTTTCTCTTCCTTTGGTTCCTGCTCAACTTTTACTTCTTCAGTTTGCTTTGTTTCTTCTTTTGGTTTTTCTTCTAATAATTTTTTTACTTCATCATAGCTAACGCCAGTCAACTTGGATGTTTCTTCCAATACTTTCTTTTTTTCCTCTTCGGGTAATGCATTTAATAATTCATTTGTCATTTTCATTAGTTCATCTTCAGGAATATCCTTAAAATCTTCAGCGAATTTATTAAACAATTCCTCTTCGCTTAAATTGCCTAATTTTTCAAATTCGGCATCAAGCTTTTTTAATTCTTCTGGGCTTAAAGAAGCTAAAGGATCAGTCGTAGGTCCGAAAGCCAATAAATTGAACAAAAAACAAAAGAAAATAGCTAACTTTTTAATAATTTTCATTTTTAACTCCATATGTTATGAATAAACATAACAAAACAATAATTAAATATTTTCTATATGAAATATCCATTTAATATCTATTATAGCGGTTTTTTTCTAATAGAGCTACTAGTAGCTATAGGCCTTTTGTCAATATTTTCACTGCTGGTAGCCCAATATCAGGTTAAAATAATATCAGTGGAATATGATTCCTTAAAATACCGACAGGCTTTAAATTTAGCCAACGATATCATTGAAGAAATTGCAATTAGTAAGAGTTTTAAAAATCAATTCTTAAAAGATGATTTTACCGTAAATCTTGAATCCTTAGATGGGTTATTAAAAGGGGAAAACCTAAAAAAGGGTAATGAGCAATCAAATCTTAAAAGGCTTTCTTTAAATAGAATTTCTGTGAGTTGGTTTAATTTTTCTAAAAAACGTCAACAGATTTCTCTGGAGTTTGGGGTTATTGTATGAAAAATAAATCAGGATCTCTTTTAATAGAAATACTTATTTATTTGTTTCTTTCGTCGATTTTTTTATTATTACTTTTTCAATTTGTTATAAACTCATACAGAGAATACAAAAATATTAACTTAAATAATTCAAAATTAGTCCGCTCACTAATAAGTTTAGATCTTATAACAAGTGATATTCAAAAATCTTCAAAAGAGATTAAGCGTTGGAAAAAAATTGCTGATTCAGAAATAATTTTTTCAATAAAAAATATTGATGTTGGCTGGCATTTTAGTGAAAGTAGATTGTATAGAATAGAAGGGCAGTATGATCAAAATAAAAATAGCTGGCAAAATAAAATTGAATCTTTGGCTGCAGTCAATTTATCAAATTTCAATTTTTTAATTTACAAAGCTGCCGAAGAAATCAAATTAATTAAAATCAATTTTGGAATTTTAGTTGGTAAAAAAATTAAGCAATTCTCAAAATCTGTAAGCCCGCGTATTGGCTTAATTGGCTTAATATGAAAAAGAAAGATGGTTCAGTAATTTTAATTTTAGTAATAATATCCGCCATAATTTTGTTGTATTTTATAAATGGACAACAAAGTGCAGAATTTTTAATGTTGGCTAATTTAAAAAAATATAAATTTGATAAACAATTTAGAGTTACTGAATCTTTATGTAATTTTGCGATCGTAAAATGTTTCAATAATTTTGACCTTTATATTAAACAATCAAAAGAACAAAATGATTCATTAAATTTGATATTGTATAATGGGCTTTGGCCGGCCAATTCAAATAAATTTAAGGGCCTTGCAAAAATTACTGTAAAAGAACTAAAGATTGTTATTGAATCACAAACTTTTGATCAACAAAATAAAGATGTTTGCGTAATAAATTGTTGTTTGCTTGAAGAGGAAATACAAAATCCTAATTCAGAAAAAATAATTAAAAAAATTAACTTAATTGATTGGCAAGTGAATTGAAATTAAATGTATCGATAGATTCAGTAAAAAAATCTATATTACTATTTTCTTCATCTGTCATCTTTGCTCTTTCATTCATTTCGCCAGATTCAATAGGCTTACTTACATTTTTTTATTTAACTCCAATTTTTTATCTTGGATTAAAACATTCATTATCTTTTAAATATGGTTTTTTTTGGGGAATTTGTTTTTACTCGATTCATTTTTATTATTTGTTTATTTTGATTCATGAGAAAGGGCAAGGGGAGTTTAAACAATTTGCAGCGGTATTTATTATTTTTTATTTTTCATTTTTTTCCGGATGCTGGTTTTATTTTTCAAATAAATTCTCTAAAAACAAGGGAATTTATTATAAAGCAATTATCTGGTGTTTATTAACCTTTTTATTTATTTTTATTAACTATAATTTTATTTTTTGGATTTTTGGGTCAAATTCAGGCTACGTTCTAACGCATCCATTATTGCCATTGATTAATTGGAATCTACTAAATTTTCTTCCAATAATCGGAATTTGGTTACTTACCTTAATTTTAATAATTTTTTCTATGTTATTAACGCTGTTGTTAATAAATAAAAAAATGACTTTATTTTTATTTTCTTTAATTTGTTTTTTTCCATTTTTCGCTTGCATATTTATTTATAAAGAAAAAATCATTGATAAAATTGATTCAAATGAAATTGGATTTATAGATAATTCAGATAATTCAAATAATCCTTATGATATTGCAAATAATATCAAGTCTAAGATTTTGCAACTGGTTAAGCAAAAACCGAATATAAAGATTATCTTATTACCTGAATCTGCATTTCCTTTTGCCTTAAATGAATTTGAGGAGATCATTAACTGGTGGTTTTATGAATTAAAAGATAAAAAAATACATATTCTGTTAGGTTCTCACAGAAAGGAAAAAGGTAAAACTTTTAATACCTCATATCATTTGTTTGATAGCCGTATAATTAATTATTATGACAAAACAAATTTAATATTTTTCTCTGAATATTTACCCGATTCTTGGAAAATAATTGGTCTTTCAAAGCTTTTTTTAAATAATTCTAAGGAATTTTGTCCTGGAAAAGAAAGGAATACTATTTTTGAAATTGGAAATTTAAAAATTCAACCTTGTATTTGCTCTGATTTGTTTTTGCAAAAAAAGCTATTTAAAGAATTCGATTTTATTTTATTTTTTATGAATATTAATTGGTTTTCTATAAATTATATAAAAAGACTTCTATATTTATTTATTAAATTTAAAGAATTGGAATTAAATAAACTAATAATTTATGTAGATAATACAACTCAAAGATGAATTTATTAATCTCAATTAACCATCATTCTCAATTAACCATCATTAGATTGTTTAATTTTGAATTTTTCACCTTTAAATGGACCAATTAAGAAAACTAAATCTAATTCTTTATTTAATTCTTGTAATTTTCTAAAAAGCTTTTCAAAATTTTCAATTAGCTCAGATTTTGACATTTTACTAATTTTTCGAACATCAATAAATTTTAAATCTATAAGAATAAATTTTCCTATTGTTTTATGAACTAAAGATTTTTCTTTTTTTGACAAATTTAAATTATAATCTTTATGGTCTAACTGAAAAATTGAATAATAAAGAATGTTTAATAACATAACATAATCTTTTTCGTCCAATTTATATTGATTCGCAAAATTAAAAAATAAAGTTTTACCCTTATCTTTTCCGAAGCTGATTTTTGGATCTTGCCCTTTCATTGTTGTATATTCTTTAAAAAGATTTTGATAAAAATCAATTAAATTTAAAATACTTCTTTCGTATATAATAGCAGCAGCAAGTTCAAATAACTCTGATATTAATTCTAAGTCTTCATCTCCATCAGAATCTGAATCATCACTTTGAAGAAGTGATATAAAATTTAACGCTGAAATAATTTCTTCCTCATTGTTAGTAATCATTTGCCTAATTTTATAATAAATTAAACTGATAGTATGATTTAAATAATTTAAAGGTATTTGAATATTTTCTGTAGATTCTTCTTTATGTTCTTCCATTGGCTGAAGATCAGAAGAATTTAATGAAAAAATAAATAAAAATGAAAATAAAATCTTTTTTTTAAACATAATATCTTCAGTAAAAACCCCAATTAATATAATCTTATTCTAAATTAGTGCAAACCATTTCCAAAGATTCTTATTTAAATATCATTAATTTTAGGTTATTATTAAAACATAAAGATAATATATCTAAAGGATTAACCATGAAAGTTTATTTATTAAAAGATATTGAAAATGTGGGTATTTCAGGGGAAATTATTAACGTTAAAGAAGGTTATGCTGCAAATTTCCTATTTCCAAAAAAACTGGCTATTGAAATAACAAAAGCGAATCATGATTTTTACGCTAAAAAAGCCAAAACTATAGAAAACAGAAAAGAAGCCATTTCAGAAAAAAGTTCAATGTTATCTGAAAAGATTAAATCTTTAAAATTTACAATTAAAAGAAAAATGCATGATGGCGACAAGCTTTATGCATCAATAAGTCCTTCAGAAATTGCTGATTTATTGGCAGCTGAAAGTATAAAAGTAGCTAAAAATCAGATTATTTTGGATAAACCAATAAAAACTCAAGGAACTTTTGAAATAACTGTAAAGCTTTCCAATCAATTGCAACCAAAATTAACTTTAAAAGTTGTTCCTGAATAATTTTTTCAAACGTAAAATTCCTGATGCAACAAAATTTTCATAAGAAACCCAAAGCATCAACAGAAACGCTTTTGGGAAAACAATTACCTGCAAATACTGAAGCGGAAAAATCCGTTCTTGGAGCAATATTATTAAATGATGAAAATTTTGCCCAGGTTTCAGAAATATTAATTCCAAATGATTTTTACTATCAGGCGCATAAAGTCATCTTTGAAATAATGTCTGAATTGGCTCAAAAATATAAAAGAATTGATTTGTTAACATTACAGGATGAATTGCAAAAAAAAGAACAATTAGAAGCAATTGGTGGCTTGGTTTATTTAATTTCCCTTCAAGAAGAGATTCCTGTCATAGGTTTAATTCAGCAACATGCAAAAATAATAAAAGAAAAATCAATTTTAAGAGAATTAATTAATTCAGCTACAGATATAATTACAAATTGCTATGGACAGAATGAAAAAGATATCGAATCAGTTCTTGATTCTTCTGAAAAAATAATTTTCCAAATTTCCAATAAACGTTCAAATCATTCATTTGTGCAATTGAATATTTGGTTAAAAAAGACATTTTCACATTTATCTGATATTAAAAGTCATAGCAAAGGCGTAACAGGAATTTCTACTGGTTTTAGACATTTGGATGAATATACTTCTGGATTGCAAAAAAGTGATTTAATTGTTTTGGCTGCAAGGCCATCGATGGGTAAAACTTCTTTAGCTTTAAATATTGCCTTAAATGCGGCAATTAATGAAATTGTTGTAGGTTTATTTTCTCTAGAAATGTCTGCAGAGCAGTTAACATTACGTTTACTTTCAACTGAATCACAAATTGCGCATCAAAATATAAGAAATGCTACAATAAGTTCTGAAGAGTGGATGGAATTGACAAAAGTTGCAGCAAGATTGTCAGATTATAAATTCTTTATTGATGATACAGCTTCTTTAACTGTTATGGATTTACGAGCAAAAGCGCGCAAATTAAAAGTTGAACAAAATTTACAATTTCTGGTGGTTGATTATTTACAACTTTTAAATTCAAATAAAAAGCATGAAAACAGACACCAGGAAGTTTCAGAAATTTCCCGCTCTTTAAAAGCTTTAGCTAAAGAATTAGAAATACCGATTTTAGCGCTTTCACAACTTTCGCGCGCTGTTGACAGCAGGATGGATAAAAGACCAATGCTTTCTGATTTACGTGAATCGGGCGCAATTGAACAAGATGCTGATTTGATTATGTTTTTGTACCGTGATATTGTTTATAATCCTGAATCAGAAAATCCTTCAGGAGCTGAATTAATAATTGGAAAACAAAGAAATGGTCCAACAGGAACAATTAATTTGCAATTTTTACGAGAACTTACAAAATTTGAAGATTTTGATTAAATTGGATTTTTAGTCTAAACATTCAAGAAAAGGTCGGCACTTTCTGTCATTTCTATCTTTCTGAAGAGAATCTCCCAGACAACAAATTATGGCAGGATGGCCTTCACATTCGTCTCCAATTTGACATTTATCACCATATCTTTTTTGTGATGTCATTCCCATATTTTGTAACAGTAAATTTTTGGGTTTTTGGCAAGTTGAACTGCCCCATTCACCAAGGCAAATTAAACCTGGGCAACATGTTTCAATAAAACCCCCTCGAACACAACTTGCTCCTTCAGGCATACAGACTCGGCCAAAAATATTAATTACAGAAGTTGTAACTAAAAGCATTAAAAATAATATCTTTTTCATTTTTCTCCTTTTTTATTGATTTTGCTCTATTTAAAATCCACTTAATTTTAATGAATAATCAACAATTTCAGATCCATTTAATGAATTTTTAATTTGTTCATAAATTAACGTTGCAATTTCTAAAGTAATTTTTTTATTTCTATATTTTTCATGTAATTGATAAAATTTATCGAGAAGACCGAGAGCATCATCTCCAAATGGCATATTATTTTCAAGTAATTTATTGGTTTCAGAAAATGATGCATTATTTGCAGTTAATATTAAAAAATCTAAAATTACTTTTTTCTTATCAGCGTTTAAATCAGTAAATGCTTTACTTTCAATAATTGTTTTTGCTGCTGCAATGGCTTCTTTACATTCTTTTGATTCGCAACTCTGAATTTCCACGCTGTTAAAAGCTAAAATCGTTAATAAAAATAATATCTTTTTCATACTTATCCACCTCCATTCACTCGATTTTCGTATTTACTGAAAAGTAAGTCAAAAACGGAACTAAAATATTTTTTATCAAGCTGTGGGTTATTCCCTTTTGATAAGTCCATAATTTTTTTTATCCAATTGTACACATCAGCCCATTCATTAGCATACTGTTCTATCATTTCAGCCGTTACATTATCCATTTGCTCATCATTTTCAAAGGAGTTTTTTATTCTTTCAAAGATATCTGTAATTACGGCTAGTTCTTGATTGTCTAATTTCGAAAATTCTTCACTTTCTATAATCTTTTTAGCAGTTGCAATAGAATCCTCAAGTTGCTTTGATTCATCTTTACTAAACTCACATGGCTTTCCTGCTTGACAACTCTGAAGTTGCGCTCCATTGAAAATTAAACTTATTGTAATTAAAACTATTGCCTTTTTCATGTTTTCCTCCTTTTATCACTCTCTTATCTTATTAATTACAATTATATAATAAAGTTTATTGCAAAAGCAATAATTTATTGCTTTTAACTTAAAAAATATGTTACAGTTAGAAAAAAGGAGAGGTTATGAAGAAAATATTGCGAAATTCCTTGTTAATGGTGTCTTTAATAGTCAATCATTATGACTTGCATTCAATTCCCGAATTGGAAGATAAAGCAAAAGATCTGGTTGATGAGTCGATAGCTGCAGGATTTGCTCAGGAGTTATTTGAATATTTATATTATAAACGAGTATTTAATTATTTTAAGGCAAAAGAAGAACTGGGTGAAGCTTATAGAAATGCATGGAATAATTTAGAGAAATTCGAGCAGGACGTGCCACGAGCAAATAAGGCAACATATGAAAAAATTAAATTGTTATTTAACAAAGCTGATGAGCTTATAAAGAAAGATCTAAAAATCGAAGCAATAATATTAGAAAATCTTTTTGATAAATTAAAAGTAAACTCGAAAGTGCAATTTAAATATCGTCCCAAAAAAAACTATTATATAAGTTGGCGAGATGTTTTATGATAAATACCGTTTATGAAACTCTATTTGAACAAATAATTCAAATTATAACGTCTTAATTCAAGGATTTATTCTTTGAATAATCGCTTGTAACTTATCAATATCAGAAGCTTTACATGAAATCTTGTCGATTTCTTGTAAAGCTTTTCTTGCTAATTCACGATTTTTGATTTGATCATTTTGTTCTGAATAGAAGCGATTGTTATCCAAGTTTTTATCAAAATTATTAACTTCATCTAATTTTGCCTGCATTTTTTTTTCTAAATCTGTCAATTTTGCAAATTTATCTTTCCATCCATCCTGTGAATCAGGAATATTCTTTTTTAACTCTTTTCTGTATTCTTTTACTAATTTGTAGTAATCAATTTTGACGACACAATATTTTGTAATTAAATTCTTTTTTGTATTACTCAATTTACAAATTGCAGCCATTGCTTCATCAATGGTTCCATTTGTTTTATTAGATGATAAAATCAGTAAGAAAAAAATCACAATATTTTTTTTAAACATATTTTTTTAAATCTAAAATTATATTTCTTATTTTAACAAAAATTAAGGAGATTTATAAGTGATAATTTTAGGAATTGACCCGGGATTTCAATTTTCTGGATTTTCAATAATAAAAAAAGAAAATGGAAAAATAATTTTAATTGAATATGGCTTTTTAAAAATGAATCCTGCAAAGCACTTGTCAGTGCGGGTTGGAGAATTTTTCAATTATTTTGAGCAAAAAATAACTTTTTTTAATGTTACTGATATTTCTATCGAAACTCCATTTCTAGGCAAAAATGCTCAAAATTTTTTGAAATTGGGTTATTTACGTGGAATTTTATATTTACTTGTAAATAAATATAATTTAAAAATTCATGAATTTACGCCAAGGCAAGTAAAATTATCAATAACAGGATTTGGAGGGGCTGGCAAAGATCAGGTTGCACGTGTTGTTTTTCAGTTGTTTCCTGCAATCAAATTACCAAATAAATATGATGTTACAGATGCAATTGCAATAACTTTATGTGGCGCGTGGCAACAAAAATTAAACACTCTTGATTTTTCAAAATAGAAATTTGTAGATTAATTCGGGGTAGGGGTAAGAATTTTGCAAAAAGGAGAAAGTATGAATATCGATCGTACTCTCCATGGGACAAGCTTTTTAAAATCTTCAAGACAATTTAAAGAACCACTTTGTGAAAATGATATTATTTTTTTACAAAAACAATTTATGAATCCTGGAATTTATAATCTTGATACAATAAATTTAAAATCAGGAAGATCAGTAATTAAAACAATTTTAAATTCTCTTAATTATTATAAAAATGTTGCATTTGTTAGTGAAAGCAACGTCGACGTTAATTTTGCAAATCTGTATGAAATCATAACATTGCAACAATTAAATTCTTATGATGAAATTTTTCAATATTTTATTAATCAATTTGATTTTGATTTTATCTGGATTGAAGAATCTGATGATAATTTAATCAAAACAATCAAAGAAGTTATCATTGAACTTGGATTCAATAATTATTTGCCAGTAATTTTATACAACAAAATTAATTATACGTAATTCTGAATTAACAGTCGAAAAATCTAATTTTGATATGGTAGGTTTAACTCGACGCTTTGGCAAATCACTAACTAAATCTGGATTTTCTTTTTTTAAATACCTATATAATCGGCAATAAAATTCCATTAAGAAGGTAACATCTTCATTTTTATCAATATCTTTTTTTAATATAGTATTTTCAAGGCAACCTGTAAAAAAAAGCTTAAAAGGTCTATTTGGTTTTTGTAAAGTTTTAAGTTGAAGCTCATTAAGCTTTTCTAATATTGCTTGTAATTCTGCAACGATTTTTTCATCAAATTTATTATAAAGTTTTATTTTAAAATCAATTATTTTAGCAAGATATTTTAAACAAATTTTTCCATCTTCACTGTGTTTAAGGAATCCAAAACTACTTAATTCAATTGTTTCAAAATATTTTTTTACATGTATTTTTTCAGATTCGCAACTAATCAAATTTGTAACTATTGAAAAAGCCATTAAGCTCAATAAAATTTTTTTAATCATTTGTCGTCTCTCTATTAATCTATAGGGATTTTTATACGAATTGTAAAATTTTTTACATAGTTTGGATTCATTTCTTTTAGATAACAATACGATTTATTATGAATATTTAAAACATACCATTTATCTTCATATTGTGATATTCGCTTTATGTAGGAAATAAAAGCATTTAAATCATCTTTATTACATCCTTGAATTTGTTGTTTTTCTAAATCAGACAACATTATTTTTAAATCTTCAATTTCGTCTTTAACTTTTTCGTTTTCTAACCTTTTAGTTGTTATTTTCAACACTATAGTTAAAAATATTCGTACAGTTTCTTTGCAACATACTTTTACTTTATCAATTTTACGTTTAAATTCTGCATCAAATAATGAATCGATTGGATCCATGGATTTCATAAAAATTCCAGGGGTGGATTTGTTTTTATATTTTGAAATAACTAAAAGCTTTGGATTTTGTAAATCCCTAATATCTTTCGGATTAGGCTTACATTCTATCAATTTTACGTAATATTTTCTGTAGATATTTAATAAACCCTTTCTATCTTCTTTTTGACTAAAGTTATTTATTTCTTTTCTAAAAATTTCAGTTGCAGTTTGCCCAATTATCTTTTCTAATTTTTCTAATTCATTGCTTGCTTCTGCAATAAATACATTTCTTTTGCTTAAATATTGATCTTCCAATGGTTTAAACTCTTCATAATTTTTAAATCTTAGTGCATGTTCCGCTGCTTCAGTTAGGGCAATTCCTTCATCCATTGCTAAAATCATGCATTTAATAACTCTACATTTTTGCGCATAAATAAAAATATAATCATCGTTTGTTGGAGCATTTTCTTTAAAGTCATCAACATCTTTAAGAATCATCGTATTTATTTGTGAACAAAAGAATAAATTTAGAAAGATCGTTAATTTTAATAGTTTTTTCATGATTTTCGGTTCTTCAAATTCTTTTTTATTATCCATTTTATAACTTTAAATTCTATTATATTAAAATTATATCAAATTTATTAGAAATGTAAACTTCATTCAAAATTAATATATAATTGATTACTAATTGAATATTGGCCGAATTTCATTGGAATTGAATAAAAATAAGGCTTTAGATTAGCGATTCATCTGATAATGTATATTATGTAAAAACGTAAATTATATCCAAGATTTCACTTTAAACGCGGATTTTTGAATTTTTATGATTTTTTGATAAATTTTTGTTCATTTTCTTACCTCATAAGAGAATCTAATAGAATCTAACTACAATGAATTTAAAAAATCAACAATTTTTTTAAATTTTAAAAGAAGGCAATTTTGAGGTATCTGATTCGAAAGAATCAAAAAAAGACAAAAATTGACCATTTTTATCAAACTTTTTATCATTAAAGCCGTAAAAAATTTTATCTTTAAATAAAACTGGTGAAAAATTGCAATTTTGTGCAGAAGTTTTTCTTTCAATTTTTTTATCAGTTAAATCAAAAGAAAATATATTTACAGATAAATCTGATTCATTTGCGTTACAAAAATAAATTTTATTATTCAATAATTTAGGCAAAAATGGCAAAATTGATTCATATAATCTTTCATTATTAGAACCGAATAAATATTTAATCGGCAAAGAAAAATCAAATAATTTTTCTTTGTGCCAATGCTTCTGCTCGGTTTTAAAAAAATTCCAGTAAGTAAAGAATAAACATTTATTTTCACGATCTACTAAATTAGCGTGCTCTAAAAAAAATCCCTGATTAGAATTTATCATAATTAAAAACGCAATATGCATATTCTCTAAAGTTAAAATCTCTATAAAATCGTTATTCTTTATTTTTAGATCTTTTGGATATCGCAATTTTATAATTTGAAAATTATTCTGATTCCGCCTGATACAAAATAAATCTGATAAAATTTTTTGAGGATAAAAATAATCTGATTGTAAATCTTCTTTAATGCAATAACATTTTTTATCAGCTAAATTGTAATGGAAAATACAGAAAAAATTCTTTTTTTTTGCGCTGAAATAGAAGTTCTTTTCATCAATCCATTCAATATTTGTTAAATCATAGATTAATTCATTAAAATTAATTGTTTTAGGGGATCTGGAATTGAAATTTTTTATTCTTAATTTTCCCTGATCAATAAAACTAAATCCTGCGTGATTCGGCATAAGTTTTATGTTCCCTGGCAGATAAATGGAAAGTAAACATTTTTGAATATAATTATGTTCCATATTTAATGATAATAATTCCATTGAATACAATGATTTTTGGTGCAAAACATAGATAAAATTATTATCAGCGGCAACCGGATAGACAAATTCTTCTGGATTAAGGGCAAGCTCATAAATCACAAAGAATAATAAAATAGCTTTTTTTATCAAAATAATCCCTTTTTTTAAAGACTTTATCAGATAAATTATGAATTTCATATTATTGACTTTCAAATCATATTTATATTACAATTAGTATTAAATGATACTTAAAAGAGGATTATTAGATGAAAATTAATTGTTTAAATATCGTTATTTGCTTATTTTTACTATTTTCGGCCTCATCATTGAATTCAGAACAAGAAAAATTAAATCAAACTGAATTTTCTCAAATTCCTCAGGAATTCGTTACACTTTTTCAGTCGGTTACTCCTGACGAACAGAAAATCATGGCTATGTTAGTTTTTTATCAATTAAAACTTAATGAAGCTCAAATGGCTGAAACTCGAAATTGGCAAGAATATAATCAAAAATTAAAAGATGCGATAGAAAATACAAAAGATCCAAAAAAAATAGAACTTTTAAAAAATATTAAAAGAAGCGGCGAACCAGAAAATGAAGAGCAAAAAATAATCTGGAATGAATTTGACCTGAGTGAGTTTCAATATAATGCCCTTTTAATATCAAATCACGTTAAATGCATAAGAATTTTAGGATTAATTGAAGCAATTAGTGAGTCGGAAAAATTTGCCGCGTCCACTAAATTAAAAAATCTCATTTTAACCATTTTGAATAATATTGCTCAACAATTTAAAAATAAGGAAGATTTAAAATCCAAAGCAGAAAGATTAAAAACGCAGCATGAAATTATTTTTAAATTTTATAAATTTATTTACAATGAACTTAAAAAAAATAAACTTACATTAAATATCACAATCGGATTTGATGAAAGATTACCAGATCCGAATGATATTTTAGAAAATCGTTTATATCCTGGTTATGTACCGCGAAATTGTCCATATTTACTATAATGGAAAAAAATGACGAAAATAATTTTAACAATTTTATTGTTATCTATAAATATCATCCAAAGCAGTGAAATCGCGCTTAACACTGAAAATAAAGAAGAACAAGAAAAATCTAAAGAAGTAGATCTTTGGTATAATAAATTTGTAAAAAAATTAGATTTTACTGAAAAATACATTTTATTAAATTCATTATATCAACAAATTCAGTTTATATATGAATCGATTCTTGATGAGAAAGCAGAGGAAAACTTTGTTGATGAAATCGACGAACTTTCACGACTACCTCAACCTCAAATTAAAAAAGCAGCAATAGAATTATTAGAAATGGGTGATGCTGAATTTTATTCAATTGCATTTGAAAAATTAGCTAAGGAATTAGAAATGCAATTTTTAATAGAACAGTTGCAAAAAAAGCTGGATGCCATTCATCTTTTTCATAACTAGAAAAATTAATAAAATTTGATATTATTAAAAGATTATTACAATTTATAAAGGGACTTCATGAAAAATCTTTTAAAAGTATTAACTTTTATATCGTTATTTGCATTTCAGATAAAAACAGCTGAAATGCTTGATCAATCAGTATTGCAAGATTTACAAGAATCACTTGCTGAATATATAACTCCTTGGATTAAAGAAAATTTAGGAAATTTAGGAAAAGAAGATAAAGAAAATTTTAAAAAAATACTTGTTCATTATAATTTAGTTATTATTTCTGAAAATGATTTGGCGATCGTACCCGCTGCAAAGCAGAGATTAATAGAGATATGTTATCAGCAATTATCTAGTAGGGTAAGGTTTTTAAATAGATTATTGGAACAGCAAAATGATACAGTTAAAAATTTAAATCAAAGTTTACTTGGATTAATCGCTGAATGCTCAAAAAAATTTGAAAATATTGCAACATGCAAATCTTGGGTTGTTAGTCCCATTCTTGAATATTTAGAAACAGGTAAATTAAAAAATGTTGAAAAAGATATTAATCTTTGGGATGAATATTCAGATGTTCGTCAATCCTTAGTCAATTTTCAGCCAACTCATCCGGATTTATATCCAATCTCACAAGAAGCTTAATTACAATTGAATTAAAAATTTAACCATCTTTAAATTAATTCAAATAGCGGTTTAAAAGAAATAATTTCTTTTAAACCGCTATTTTTTTGTCTGATAAAATTGATATAAAAAATAAACCACCGCATTGACCAAAGATCAATGCGATGGAAAAAAGGAGAGTAGTAATGAAGCCTAGTTTAATTTATGAAATAGTTGATAACTATTTCTTTTATTCATTATGAATAAATTTTAAAAAGTGTCAATATTTAATTACAAACATTTTCAAGGTTTAATCTATATTTTAAATATTAATATTTTTTCCCAGCCTGTCAAATTCATTCAGATTTAAAATCTGGGCATTTTTACCTAAAATAAGGCTTTTTAAGGGGTTTTCTTCTAAAGGTGTTGTAAATATAAGCTGAATATTTAAATCAAAAAGCATAGGCATTATCTTATTAATCTTATCTATATCAAAATCTGTCATAAAATCATCTAAAATGAAGATTAGGCTGCCATTAAGTTCTTTTTCTAAAATCTGCTTAATTTGGGCAATTTTAATCAATAAAACAATAAGCTTCTGTTGCCCCCTTGAGGCAAAAATACGTGATTTCTTATCACTAAAAATAATAGAAAAATCATCCAAATGAGCCCCAAAAAGAGATCTTCTTTGCCTTAATTCGTTATCTTTAAGGTGATTTTTCATTAAAAAGTCATAGCTTTTTGATTCCCTGATCTCATATATAAATTTAATCTTAAAAGTATCATTAAAATAAGTTGAAAATAATGAATTTATCGCTTTATTAAGATCTAAAAGATATTTTTGCCTGATATCCTGTATTATTAAAGATTGTTCCAATAATTGCTTTGTCCATAAAGCATATTCTTCATCAGAGCAATATCCATTATTTAATAAAGCATTTCGGTTTTCTAATATTTGTCTGTATTTTTTTAAAATAATCAAATATGTCGAATCGCAAAGTAAAATATGCTGATCTATAAAAGATCTGCGCAAATCAGGACCTTCTTTAATTAAAGCCAGATCATCTTCTGTCAATGTTATTACTCGATAAAAATGCATTAATTCTTTATAAGATTGAATACTTTTTTCATTAATTTTTACTAATCTTTTTTTGCCAGAAAAGCCTACCTGAAGATTATTTTCATTATTTTCATTATCAGTAAAAACAGCTTTTATAAAGAAATTATCCGATAAAATATTAATTAATTCTTTTGCTATATGTGTTCTGAATGATTTTAAATAACCCAAAAAATGCAAAGCTTCTAAAATTGATGTTTTTCCAGATCCATTATTGCCTTCAATTAGAATTAAAGAAGAATTAAAATTAATATTTATTTGGTCAAAACATCTGAAATTTTTAATAGTTAATTTTGATAGCATAATTTTAACAAATATGTATTATATATTTGATTTTAATTTATCTAAATTGATAAGGCAAAAAAATGAGCAAATTTAAATCACATTTATTAATTTTATTAACAATTTTCATAAATAATATGTATTCAAAAAATATATTAATAAAATTAGTTAATAAAAGCGGTAGAGAAATATATTGGCAGTATAAATTTGAATCTAAATGTTGTTGCAAAGATAATTCAACATATGATAAAAGTTCACATTATTTCGAAAATAATTCAGATATAATTATTCCAATTAATCAAGGCGTAAAAATTTCTGGAGAATATTTACCAAATAAAATATTGATTTTTAAAGAAGTAACTCCAAATATTTGCTTAGAAATTGATGTAAGAAAAGAAACATTTATACATAATGAAGAAAAAGAATTCATTGTATTATCTGATTTACATGGCAATTTATATTTTCAGGATTCATCTAGTTGTATTATTTTATAAGGAAATATTATGCAAAATTTCAAAAATTATTTATTGTTAATTTTATTTTTTTTTATAAATAATACTTTTTCCTGGATTAATATAACAAATAATTCCGGATCACAAATTTATTCTCGTTATGTATTTCAAGGCAATGAAATAATAAAATCGCCAAATGTACATATTTTAGCAAATAAACAGACTTGTCATTTTGCTGATAGCATAATTCGTCCTAATCATACTGAATCATGTTATGCAACGCATATATATATTTATAAAGAGAATAATGATGAGGAAGCTCCCTTAAGATTTGAATTAGGAAAAAATAAAAATTATCAAATAATAAATGTTGAAGGTAAGTTAATAATCAAAGATGAATGCAGTATCTTATAATTTTTTCAATTTGCATCTTTCAGAATTCATTTGTTAATTTATAAAAGAAGCAAAATGTATCTAGGGACCTTCGTCGACTTAAATAATAATTATTTAAATTTATACCTGTGATTGTGAAACCGGCATTACCAAATATGTAAAATTAATATCTTTTTCTATTGATTCAAAAATAATTGGTTTTGAACCGTTGTTAAGATTAAAATTAATTTTTTCATCATTGAATGCTTGTAAACCATTTAATAAATATGGTGCATAGAATCTGATTGATAATTTTTTATCGCAAAACTCATCTAAAGAAAGTTGTTCCTGCATTGCGCCGACTTCTTTATTCATTAATGAAACTTCTAATTTTGTATTATCAAAATCAAATTTTGTTGCAATAAATTGGCCTGATAATAAACTTGTAGATCTTCTTAATGTCTTAATTAAATTTGCTCTATTTACTGTTCCTTTATCAAATCCTGATCTGTTTAAAATTGAAGAATATTGAGGAAATGGATCTGCTAATAATTTTGTGAAAAAATTAAATGATTCGCCTGAAAATACTAATTGATTTCCGCAAGTTCCTAAAAATATTGTCTGATCATCAACATTTTCTAAAATCTTTTTAAGTTCATAGACAGCTCTTCGAGGCAATAACCAGGTTTTTGGTTCAAGTAAAGTATGTTTTGTTGAAATTGCCTGTGAAAGACAATGCCCATCAGTTGCAGTCATTTTAAATTCTGAACTGGAAACTTCAAAAAGTAATCCATTTAATGCAGGATTAGAATTATTCTGAGGAATTAAAAAAACAACTTTTTCTAACATTGATAGAATTAAGGTGGTATCAAGCTGCATTAAATTTTCAATTCTTTCAGGAAATGATGGAAATTCCTGAGAATCTTTAATGTTTAATGAAAGTTGCGCAAAACCTGAAAGAAGTGAAACCTGATTATTTTTTAAATCAAATTTTATTTCGCCTTCTAATTCTTTTACTAAATCAAAAACTCTTTTGCCTGAAACCAAAAATGTTTGGCCTTCTGCAATACTACTGTCTTTTACTGCGCAACTATATTGCAAACTTATTTCTAAATCCGTACTTTTTACAATTAATTCTTTATGATTTGCCTGAAATAAAATTGATGTTGTAGTATCAATAGTTGTTCGTTTTGTGCAAATAGGTTGCATTGAAGAAAGAACTGATGATAATGATTTTTGATCTATTGTAAATGAATTTTCCATGTAATCCTTAATTTCAGATTAAATTTTGAATTAATTATAATAATTTTATGAAAATTATCAAAAAATATCTTTTAACAATTTAATTTTTTTTGATGCATTTCTTGTGCGAAGGCAGGACATTCTCAGCAAGGTCCTTTGCAATCCTGGATGCCATGGGCGCCAGTGGCCCATGGCATCCTTGCGATTGATTCAACAAGCAAAACGAATTAAATATGCAATGAACTATGGTTAATTACAGTTGCAATCAGGTAAGTTATTACATTGATGTCGCGAAGTCAATTAACACCGTTTTTATATCTTTTTTTACTTTGATCGTGGATGATATTTATCATATATCTTTCTTAAATAACCAGTTTCCACATGCGTATAAATCTGAACTGTAGATAAATTTTCATGTCCGAGTAAAAGTTGCAATGATCTTAAATTTGCGCCCTTTTTTAATAAATGCGTGGCCAATGAATGTCTTAACTTATGTGGCGAAAGAGTTGCCTTAATTCCTGCCTGAAAAGCCATTTTTTTTAAAATTATCCAAAAGGCTTGTCTAGTGATATGTTTTACTTTTCCTGAATATAAAACAGGAAAAAGATATTCTGAAGATCTATTTCCTTTTTTTCCCATTAATTTGCTATGAACATCATTTAAATAATTTTTAATCTCAGTGGCCAATGATTGAGGAATTGGTACCAATCTTCCCTTGCCACCTTTGCCATTAACTGAAATAAAACCGGTATCAAATTGTATGTTCGAAATTGTTAAACAAACTAATTCGCTAATTCTCATTCCAGTTACATAAAGTAAGTATAAAATAATCTTGTTTCTGATTCCCAAATCTGTTTTGTCTTTTTGTGCGTAATCCAACAGTTTTTCAATATCTTCTTCTGACAAATAATTTGGCAATTTTTTTTCCAACTTAGGAAAAGTTAAATCAATGGCTAAATTTTCAATTGAGAATTGTTGATTTAAAAATTTAAAAAAAACCTTTAAAGATGATATTTTTCGCGACATACTTCGGGCAGAAATATTTTGTTTTTCCTTAAGAAATTGCAAAAATGATTTTAAATCTTTTACAGAAATTAATTTTATATCAAGATCTTTTGATTTTAAAAAATCGTTGAATTGATATATATCATTCATATAAGAAGTTAATGTATTATTTGAAACACGCTTTTCTGCAAACAAGAAAGATTCAAAATTTGAAATTATTGAATCCATAATTTCTCCTATTTTGATATAATTTAATATTATGGCGTATAATTTTAGATTTATTAACATATTTATAAAAAAATTTTAAGTTAATTTCAAGGAAAATTATGTCAGACAAAAAAGTAACAATTCAGGAACTAAAAGACACGCTCTCAAAGTTTGTAAAGGAACGTGATTGGGAACAATTTCATTCTCCAAAAAATTTGACTATGTCAATTGCAATCGAAGCTGCAGAGTTAATGGAAAAATTCCAATGGCTGGATGTTGAACAATCAAAAAATGAAATTATAAAAAATAAAAAAGAAATTGAAGAAGAAATAGCTGATATTACTGCATATATTTTAAGTTTATGTAATCTTTATAATATTGATTTAAGTGATGCGATAATTCATAAAATGGAATTAAATGCAAAAAAATATCCTGTTGAAAAAAGTAAGGGAAAAGCTGATAAATACACAAAAATATGATTGAATTAAAATCAAATCCGTTAATTGAACAAAGATTAAATGAATTTGCTCAATTACATAAAAAAAATGAAAAATTCTGGTTTAGTGAACTTTGTTTTTGTATTTTAACTGCTAATTCCAAAGCTCAAAATGCAATTAACATTCAACAAGAAATCGGAGAAGATGGTTTTTTAAGCAAATCTGAAATAGAAATTAAAGAAATAATTAAAAAACAGAAACATAGATTTCATAACAACAAAGCTAAATATATTGTTCAGGCAAGACAATTTAAAGAAATAAAAAAAATTATTTTAGGCTTTAATGATTCAATAAAAGCAAGAAATTTTTTGGCAGAAAAGGTAAAAGGATTGGGTTATAAAGAATCTTCACATTTTTTAAGAAATGTGGGATTTTCTGATGTCGCAATAATTGACAGACATATTTTAAGATTTTTATATCAACAAAATTTAATTAAAGAAATTCCAAAAACAATAACTAGAAATAAATATTTAGAATTTGAAAATTTGTTAAAACAATTCAAAATTCCACTTGATAAATTAGACCTGATTATTTGGGAAAAAATGACTGGAAAAGTTTTAAAATAATTATTTTTGAATACTTTGTAAATCAGCAATAACGTTTTTTAAATTGATTACTAAATCAGAAATTTTACCATTAGCTGCTCTTAAAGGTGTTATTTGTAAATCATTGTGGCGTCTTGTAAAGACATCTTTCATGCCAGCTTGTAAATTATTTTTTCCTATAATGATATCCAAGGCTTTTCTGGCTAAATCTTCTAATTCTTTTCTTGACTGCTTGATTTGCTGTAAATTTTTATTTTCAATTTTATTCTTTAAAGCATTGATTATTTGCCCTAACTCAGTAACTTTATTTGGAATTGCATATCTTGTATTAAGTTTTGGTATCCATTCTTTATCGTTAGGACCGCGGGCTTTTTGTAAAATATCAGATAAAGTATTTATATTATTTTGTAATTCCGGCAAATTTCTTTCTGCTTCTGATAAATTATTTCTAATCTGATCTAACATTCTTTGTTGCGCGTTTGAGTCAATAATGACAAAAAGTAAAAAAATTGTTATTAATTTTTTCATTTTTCCTCCATTCTTTGAACTATAACAATATTATTTTCAAGAGGGTCAATAAATTTATTTCTAAATTGTTGAATATATATTTTTAATTTCTCATTTTCTTCAATTAATTTGGGATAATGAGTCTCAAGGAAATTAAAAAATTCCACATTTCTCCTGACAAAAAGTGAACCATTCATTTCATTAAAATTATTGAAAAATTCGTCCAGCTCATTCAATAAATCATTAACATTAGAGTCATCGGGTTTTTTATATTGAATTTTTTTAAAATCTTCTTTTAATTTTTTATAAAATTCATTTTCAATATGTCTGCTTACTAAAGATAAAACCTCTTTTTGAGTTTCATAAGTTTTATATTTTGTCTCAAAATCTCTTATTAACTCTTTAAGATTAATATCATATTGATTTAAATGATTATTCAAATCAGTCAGGACCGCTTGCCTTAATTCTTCAAAATTAAAACGTACATTGTCCCAACAATTAATTCTTATAGCTAAAAATGATATACAAAATAAGAATTTTTTCATTTTTATCCTCTCTTTAATAATTTAAGCATATTTAATTGAGTAAAAGCAATATTTAATTACAAATACTAAATTGTTGACTTTTGTAATATTATTCAATTATTATATGAATTAAATAGTAATTATTAAAAATTGGAGATTTTAATGAAAAAATTAATATTATCTTTAATAATTTTAAGCTTAATAGATAGTTCATTACATGCAACGTTAACTTTAGAAAAATTACAATCTCGTTTTAATGCTTGCGAGGGCAAAAAGAAAGGTGATATTTGCGGTGATCTGCGTGGTGAAGTGATGCTTTGTTACGAATCAAACGGCAAAGGCTCGGATTTAATCTGTTTGGAAAAATTTTAACGTAATTCATCCTGATGAAAAATATACAATCCGACAAAAACTATTATTGAAGAAATAATAAAATCACTATGAATGACCTCTTTAAACGCAATCCATTCCATTATTGCTGTAAATAAAGGAATTGTAAAACCAGTAAATGCCAAATAAGTCGCTGTATATTTGTGCAATAAATAACCATATAAATTATAACTAAGAATATTTCCCACAATTATCATTAAAACTGTTAGTAAAGCAAAATTTTTAAAATCATAAATTGGTAACGGATTCCAGGTTTCAAATATTATTGATGTTAATAATGCTAAAAAACCGCCTAAAAACATTGAAATTCCGTTAATTGTTATATAAGAATGAATCTGTTTTTTTATTGTTGATTGAATATAAATCCATGCATAAGCTGCGGAAATAACTGAAATAAGTAATGCAAATTCAGGCAATTCAACTAATAAAAACGATGATAAATTTAATTCTTTTAATAAATTCCATGGTATAAATGTCGGAAAAAACCCTATTATTCCAAGAATTAAACCAATAATTTTTTTTAAAGAAAGCCGCTCTTTTATTATATGATACGAAAAGATTGCCGTAAAAAACGGCGTTAAACTATAAAGTAAAGCGGTTTTAGCGGGCGAAATATATTGTAAAGCCCAAAATTCAAAAATAAAAGGAATATAAATATATATAATTGAAAGCCAGAGTAATTCTATAAATTCTATTTTGTTTAAATTTAATTTCTTTTTTTTGATTACTATCTGATAAAACAGCAATAAAAATCCTGCCAATAGCATTCTTACTGCTATGAAGAAAATGGGACTTGAATAATTTAAGACAGCTTTACCAATAATAAATGTTGAGGCAAAAAAAATATTAAGAAGTAAAATTAAAGACATATTTTAAAAATAAAAAAAGGTTAATCAAGTGGATTAACCTTTTTATCTTATATTGCAGAATTAAATATAGCAATTTATTCCATTGTTAATCTGTTAAGATTCAAAATTTGAAATTTACTATTTTTTTTGTGAATTAATTTGTAATTTGTTTTAGGATTTAATACAAAAGTGTAAGATGCTAATCCCCCTTTATGGTCCGCATAAATTACCAGTCTGATATCTTTTTCTTGTTTTGGCCAAAATATAAAATTTTTATTTTTAGAATAATTAAAAGGTATTTTTTCAATAAGATGATACCCCCACCAAGCATGGAGTCCGTCAATTTCTAATTTTTCAATTTTTTCAATTTCATGCAATCTAATATCAATTGGCACGTCATTTGGTAATATCAAATAATTAAAATTGTGCCTACCAGCACTTATTTTTGGACTTTTGATTTTTTCCATTGAAAATGACAAATTATTGAAAGACAATAAAGAAATTAGAACAATTAACTGGATAAAACTTTTCATATAAACTTCATTATCTTGTATATATTTTACTTAAATAGAATAATTCATTGTCAGGTTTAAAGTTTAATTCATATTTTCCATACGTACTAAGAAAAAATTTAAATTGCGATTTCTTATCATTTTTTTCCACTTCATATTCAAGAATTAATGTATTATCATGCATATATTCATCCGTTTGATTCCAATAAATAAGATATGGATTTTCTTTGATTCTAAATACCTTTATATATTCATTTGTTTCATTAGGAGCTAATTTTTTTAATCTAAAAAGAATATTATTTTTAGATAATTCATCTTCATCAAAATTTAAATGTAAATAATTGTAATCTTTCTGTCCTTTTTGTCTCACAATTGTTGCTACTTCCATAGCATCTTTTTGTTCTGCTTGCTCCATTGAAAATGACAAATTATTGAATACAAATAAAGAAATAAAGAAAATTGATTTTATAAAATTTTTCACATAAACTCCATTTAAAAAACTATACTAATTGAAATTATATCATAAAAAATAGATTAATCAAGCGGAATATTTTCATGAATTTTTTTGTGCATCATGTAACGATTGTGATTAATTTATTTTCTACTTTCAATATGAATATTCAGCTATTATTTTGTTTACGCCGTCAGGCAATATATTTAAATGTGCATCTTTGACCTTTTCAAAAATTCCTGTCCGTCTTTCTTCTTCTTGTTGAATAATTTTAACAACTTCATTTTTACCTTGTGTTCTTGCAATATCTTTTGCAGTTTTTCCATCATTATTCTTTCTATTAAGATCGGCTCCTGCACCAATTAATAGTTTTACTATATTTTCATGACCACAATATGCAGCCTCCATTAAAGCTGTCCATCCAAAATTATTCTGGCTATTAAGGTTAGCTTTTGCATCAATTAATAGTGTTACTATATTTGCATGACCCTTAAATGCAGCCCACATTAAAGCTGTATTTCCATCATTATCCCTTCTATTAAGATCAGCTTTTGCTTCAATTAATAGTGTTACTATATTTTCATGACCCCAATATGCAGCCCACATTAAAGCTGTCCATCCAATATTATCTCTAGCATTAAGATCAGCTTTTGCAGCAATATATGACTGAACCTCATCAATATTATTTTGCCTAACGGCATCAATCAAATTCATTCGAGGTAATTCAGCACAATTAATATTTAATGTAAAAAGAGATAATAGTAATAATAATTTTTTCATCTTGTTTTTCCTCTAGATGTAGTCACAAATTAATTTGATTAAATTCGGATTCATAGTTGATGAAAGAGTTTCTAGAACTAGATCTGCTTTTCTTTTATCTTCTATTCTTTTTTCTTCTTGTTGAATAATTTCAACAACTTCATTTTTACCTCGTGTTCTTGCAATATCTTTTGCAGTTTTTCTATCATTATTCTGGCTATTAAAATCAGCTCCTGCATCAATTAATAGTTTTACTATATTTTCATGACCCTTACATGCAGCCTCCATTAAAGCTGTATTTCCATCATTATCCCTTCTATTAAGATCAGCTTTTGCTTCAATTAATAGTTTTACTATATTTTCATGACCACAATATGCAGCCCACATTAAAGCTGTCCTTCCATCATTATCCCTAACATCAAGATTAGCTTTTGCATCAATTAATAGTGTTACTATATTTGCATGACCCCAATATGCAGCCCACATTAAAGCTGTATATCCCTTATTATTCTGGCTATTAAGGTTAGCTT
>JABDEC010000010.1 GCA_013287265.1 Candidatus Babelota bacterium
TGCATGGTGCATACATCTCAGATTCTGAAATTGCAAAAATTGTTACTCACGTCAAAAATCAAGATACGCCAAAATATATTGAACTTTCAAAAGAATTTTCAAACAATAAGCAAGAATTGTTAGAAATGGATGAAGAACTTTATGATAACATTATTTCTTTTTTAAAAGAGGTTGATGAGATATCAATTTCGCTCTTACAAAGAAAATTCAGAATTGGTTATAACAGATCAGCAAGAATCATTGATATGTTGGAATCTCAAGGATATATTCTTTCTTTAGAAGGCGGAAAAACTAGAAAAGTTATTAAACAACAATAAAAATTTGGAAAATAAAAATTGCTCATAATTTGAATTTGTTTAAAATTAAATTATTTATTACTTGACAAATGTTCAAAAAATGGACATTTTTTTTCTGCGAAGAAGAATTAAAAAAAATTAATTGGTGATATGGAGAAAAGTGATGCATTTTAATAAGCAATTTGTAAAAAATACATTGCCTAAAGCGGAAATTTTATTTGATACATTTCCTGACGATGCAATTTTTTCAATTGATTCACGAACAATAAAAAAGGGTGAAATTTTTGTTGCAATAAAAGGAAATAGAAGTGATGGTCACCAATTTTTAAATGATGTTATAAATAAGGATGCAGCAGGATTAATTATAAATGCATCGATGAAAGATACTCTAAATAACATTGATCAAAAAAAATTAATTAATAAATTGATAATTGTGGTTGATGATACTTTAATAGCATTGAGACGTTTAGCAACTGCATGGCGTGCACAATTTAATTATCCCGTAATTGGAATTACCGGTTCTGTCGGTAAAACTTCAACAAAAGAGATGATTGATAATATTTTAAAATTGCACGGTTTAAATGCGCTTGCGTCTTTTGGTAATCAAAATAGTTTAATTGGAGTTCCATTAAATATTTTAAAAATGAGAAAAGATCATAAAGTTGCAATTTTTGAATTGGGTATCACTAAACGGGGTGAAATGGCATCACTTGTTGAAATGGTAAAACCAACAATAGGCATTATCACTTCAATTGGACATAGTCATATGGAAGGGTTAGGTTCTTTGAATGATATTGCAACTGAAAAACGTGAAATTTTTAAATTTTTTAAAGAGACTAATATTGGTATAATTAATGGCGATCAAAATTCTATTTCTCAAATTGGTTATAACCATCCTGTTATAAAATTTGGTTCAAAAATTACAAATCAAATACAAGCAAGAAAAATTCGTGTTTTAAGTTCTCAGGTGAATTTTGTATTAAAAATTTATAAGAAAAAATATAATATATCTTTAAATAGCAATCACGTGGGTTCAGTATTTAATGCTCTTGCTGCAACTTCTGTTAGTAGTTTGCTTGATGTGCCTCATGAAACAATAATTAAAGGCATTCAACAGCCTGTAAAAGTTAATGGGAGATTTGAGCAAAAAAATTTAAAAATTGGTACAGGAAAATTAATTGATGATTGCTATAATGCAGGACCGGAAAGTGTTAAAGCGGCACTGCATGCTTTTGAAAAAATAGAAACTAAGTCACAAAAAATTTTAGTATTTGGCGACATGTATGAACTTGGCGCTGATAGTGCATTTTGGCATAGACAAGTAGGAAGATTTTTAAGAAAAGTTCCTTCATTAAATTATCTAATTTTAGTTGGCGAGCAAGTTAAATTTACAAAATTGACTGCTCCGTTAAATTTAAATATAGAAATAGTACAAAATTGGCAAGAAGCAGTAATTTCTTTGGAAAAAAGAGTTTTGTCTAAAGAGTCCTTAGTATTAGTTAAGGGTTCTACAAGAGGCTATACTGCAGGTTTAGTCAATTTAGTTAAATATTTTACAGAAGATTTAAATTCAGATTTAAAAAAAGAAATTCAGGCAGTTTCACATACAATAAAACAAGCATCATTATAAATTGGATGGAAAAAACAAATTATCATAAACCTGTATTACTGAATGAAGTATTAGAATATTTAGATCCAAAGCCAAATAAAATCTACTTAGATGTCACTTTTGGGGGCGGTGGTCATACGCGGGCTATTTTGGAAAAAGAAACAAAGTGTAAGGTTATCGCACTTGATTGGGATAAAAATGCTATTGAAAAAAATGGAGTAGAATTACTGGAAAATTTTCCGGATAGACTTTCTTTGATTTGGAGCAATTTTTCAAATATTTTAAAGATTTTGAAAAAAGAAAAAATTTCCGGTGTTGACGGTATTTTAGCTGATTTTGGAACTTCACAATTTCAAATTAATGAATCAGCTGGCTTTTCTGTTTACAAAGATACGTTACTTGATATGCGTATGTCTCCATCGCATCAAAAAATTACTGCAGCGGAAATCGTTAATAAAGCTACTCAAAAAAAATTAGAAGAAATATTTTTTGAATTTGGCGAAGAAAGATTTTCGAGGCAAATCGCAAGATCAATAGTTGAAGCAAGAAATAAAGAAAAAATTAAAACTACAGGTCAATTAGCAAAAATTGTTAAAGAAGCTGTTGGAAAAAATTATAGTAAAATTCATCCTGCAACTAGAATTTTTCAAGCTTTAAGAATTTATGTAAATAATGAACTTGGAAATATTCATTCTTTTTTATCTGCGTCTTTGCAAGCTTTAAATCCCGATGGAAGATTAGTTTGTATAAGTTTTCATTCATTGGAAGATAGATTAGTTAAACAATTTTTAAAAGATCATTCTTGTGTTGATAAAAAAGGATTTAAGATTTTAACACAAAAAGTTGTAACAGCAACACCGGAAGAAATTAAAATTAATCCATCTTCAAGATCTGCAAAATTACGAGCTGGTCAATTGTGTTTTAAGGAATAAAATAATAATTGACAAATTAAATAGCTCTGGATAAATTAATGCAGTATTTTTATTGGAAATATGTATTTAAGGGGAGTAGAAGGGTCCTAAAGGATATAGGCAATGGAAATAACAGAAGTTAAGATCTTTTTGGTTGAAAATGGAGGCCGCTTAAAAGCTTATGCAACATTGGTCTTTGATAATTGTTTTATAGTTCGTGACCTGAAAGTAATTCAGGGGGATACCTCTCTTTTTGTATCAATGCCATCAAGAAGAAGAAAAGATGGTTCATTTAGAGATATAGTTCATCCACTAAATTCTGATACTCGCTCAAGAGTTGAAGAGAGTATAATAAGAGAGTTTAATAAAGTAACTGTACAAGAGTAATTTTTCTTATTAAAATTAATTTATTGTTTGTTTGGGGCGTAGCCAAGCGGTAAGGCACCAGGTTTTGGTCCTGGCACCGGAGGTTCGAATCCTTCCGCCCCAGCCATGCTTCGCTAAAGCTTCGCATGGCGAGCCATTTTCTTTAGGGGAATAAACTTTTATAATAAATAATCATGCTATACATTTTTAAAGCGAAGCATGTCCTTCGTAGCTGCGAAGTAGGACAGATGATTAATTATATGTATTATGTTTATCTAATTCGATCAATAAAAAATCCAGCAAAGACTTATATTGGTTTTACAAACAATATTGAAGAGCGATTGCAAAAACATAACAAAGGGGCATCAATTTATACTTCTGATTTTAGACCATGGAAATTAATATCTTTTATTTCCTTTGATGAAGAATCAAAAGCTTTAAGTTTTGAAAAATATATTAAATCAGGTTCTGGTTATGCATTTGCTAAAAAAAGATTGTGGTAAAAGCATTAATCTCAGTGATTTATTTAGGGCAAAATAGGAAATCGGACATTTAGGGGATAATCAAAAATGAAATCAAAATATATTTTAATTGTAAGTCTATTTTTTTCTTTTAATAATTTTACTTTTGATTTAAAAGAAAAAGTAATAAAATATATGCCAAAAGCTGCGGCAATCACCAGTTTTGCTGTTGCTAATAAAGATGCAATTTTAAATTTATTCTCTTTGACAAGAGGTTATTTTACCAATGATCAAATTATAGCTTCAATGAATAATATGCCTTTAGAAATTGAAAATTGGTGTAAACAAATTTTAGATAAACATAAAATTAATTTTAAAGACATTCAGTTTAAAGTTGACAAAAATAGTCCAAGTAATTGGTATACTATACGTGGTTTAAAATCTAAAGCAATTGTTATGTCTCGGCATGGTATGGGGGTTTTAAAAAAAGCAATTGATAAAACCAACAACTGGGATGATTTTAATAGCAAAGAAATGGCATTAACTTATCATGAACACAATTTGTTACATGAATATAAACATCTATTAACGAATGACTCATTAAGGTACATAGTTTTTATTTTAGTAAGCTCTTGTGCTGTACATTTAACAGGTAATGTTATTACTAATAAACTTTTTTCAAAAGATATAAAAACAATCTCTGACTCTTTAAAAATCAGTTTCGGATTAAATATAGTAGGGATATTAAAATTAATGCTTAACCGTCTTGCTGGAGATCTGTTTCAAAAGAATATTGAATTTCAAGCTGAAAAATTTGGATTTAGCAAATTAAATAATGAGCAAAAAAAATTATTGCTTCAGCATTATCAACAATCCCTAAATAATTTTTTAGAATATCTTGATAATCCTTATTACATCCTTGATAATCCAAAATTTAATGATGCTTTTAAGAACTTTTATATTTGCCTACACAGTTTTTATTTAGGAAAGAAATCCAAAGTTAAATTTTCAGAATGGATTAATGCAAGTGAATTAAGTATGCTAGAATATTTTCATGATCGTGAACATCCTTCACATACAAAAGTAATTGATTATCTTAAAAAAGATATTGAAAAAGCCATGGCTTAATTAAATAAAAATCATCATATAAAATAATTTACTTATCTTTTTTAACCTTAAAGACCGATATTTTTGACAATAAATTAAATTCTGATAGAATATTAAAATAAATCAGAAATGGTGATAAATTCAAAAATTAATGGGGGTTAACTTGAAATTTAAATCATTAAAATTATTTTTGTTAATAATTACTTTCGGCCAATCAAGTATTCAATCTTTCGATTATTTAAAATTTCTTCAAAAAAAAGATTTGCCAATACTTGCAGTAGGTGGTCTTGCCGCTGTTATAGCTAGATATGCATATCTTGAATATTTTAAACCTAATGAAAATACTCTGACAGGATTTTATAGAAATAGAACAGAAAAAAATATCTATAAATTTTTGTTAGCAGCTGGAATTTCTATTTATTCGTTAACTGAGGTTCGTAAAAATCCACAAATTTTAAAAAATTTATTAATCCAAATTAAAGATCCTGCGAATCTACAATTAGCAATTGCTTTAATATCTTTATATCCATTAATAATGCAGGCGTACAAATTTAGCAGTTTCACGGATTCATCAGCAAAATTATTTAAAGCGTCAGATATAAAAGAAAGATTTAGTTCAGTTGAAGGAGCTGAATCAGCAAAAGAAGAACTTCAAGAAGTAATTACTTTTTTAAAAAATCCTGAATTGTTTGAAAAATTGGGAACAAAAATACGTAGAGGCGTTCTTTTAACAGGATCGCCCGGAAATGGAAAAACTTTATTAGCAAAAGCTGTTGCCGGAGAAGCAAATTGTCCATTTTTGCAAATTAATGGATCGCAATTTATTGAATTGTTTGTTGGAATGGGCGCTTCAAGGATGAGAAATTTATTTAATAAGGCAAGAAACTATGCGCCTTGTATAATTTTTATTGATGAAATTGATGCAATAGGTGGCAAGCGTCAAAATGACGTAGGTTTTGGTGCAGGATCTGAATATAGTCAAACCCTTAATGAACTTTTAGCTCAAATGGATGGATTTGAAAAATCAAATGCACCCATAATATTAATTGGAGCGACAAATAGGCCTGAAATGCTAGATGCTGCATTGTTAAGACCAGGGAGATTTGATAGTAAAATTAAAGTGGAATTGCCTCATGTAGAAAGTCGGGAAAAAATATTAAAGATTCATGCAAAAAATTATAAAATAAATCCTTCCGTTGATTTTAAATATTTAGCAAAGTTAACAATAGGATTTTCAGGTGCTGAACTAGCTAATTTAATAAATGAAGCTTCTCATATTGCAGCTGCTGCAAAACGAGAAGCAATTGTTATGGAAGATTTTAATGCTGCGTATGACAAAATAACGCTGGGCAAACCAACAAAAATTCATATTTCTCAAGAAGATCGCAAAATTACAGCGTATCATGAAGCGGGACATGCACTGGTGCAATTGTTAACTCCTGGATCAAAAAATACAATTGATAAAGTTACTATTTTGCCTCGTGGTCACGTAGGCGGTTTTACGCGTTTTGTGCAAAATGAAGAAGTTAGACATGAATCGAGAGAAGATATACTTAATCAAGTGAAAATTGCTTTAGGCGGTAGAGTTGCTGAACAAATTATTTTTGGAAAATTTACTGGCGGCGCATGCAGCGATATAAAGTCTGCGACGGAATTATTAAGAAGAATGATTTGCGAACTTGGTATGTCTCAGGAGTTGGGTCCTGTTTATTATCAACAAGATGCTAATGGCTTGACTCATTATTCAGTAGATACGGGACAAAAAATTGATGAAGAAATAAGAAAATTAATGAAAATTTGCGAAAAAGAAGTCCATGAATTGCTTTCAAATAATAAGGTAAAGCTTGAAAAAATTGCCAATGCTTTACTTGAACTCGAGACTTTGACAGGAATCCAAGTTAAAGAATTAGTTGAAAAATAATCGAGAATTATCTTTGTATTGTATAAATTATTCAATTTTTCATTTGTGAAATTTTGAAAATATTTGTATTATACAAAGATAATTCAACAATTATTTATTTCATTTTCCCTAAGATTATTAAATTCTAAATGAACAAAAATATTCTGTATCTAGCATCTCAATCAAAATCACGTCAGAAATTATTAAAAGATGCAAATATTCCTTACAAATTAATTGAACAATCTGCGGATGAAACTGTTTGTGATTGGACTTTGCCTTTAAAACAATTAGTTGAAGATATTGCAGTTCACAAAATGAATCACATTATTTTGCCCAAAAATGCAAAAGAAAATGAAATTTCATATGTATTAACAGCAGATACTTTAGGTATAAATTTTGAAGGCAAAATTTGTGGTAAACCATCTGATAAAAATGATGCCATTCAAAAAATAAAATCCTATAGAAAAGGTGCGCAAACCGGTACAGCCTTTTGTCTTGATAAAAAAATATTTAAAAATGGGAAATGGGAAATTCAAGAAAGAATTTTAAAATTTGCCAGCGCTAAATATATTTTTGATGTGCCTGATGATTGGATTGAAAAATATTTTGAGCTATCAATAAATGCAGGAATAAGTTACATGCAATTAAGTGGAGCAGTTGCAATTGAAGAATTTGGAGCGCAATTTTTAAAAAATATTAATGGTTCATACACGGCGGTTGTCGGTTTGCCTATGTTTGAATTGCGTGAAAGCTTAAGTGAAAATGGTTTTTTTTGATTCATCTTTCTTTTTATTTTTGTAAGGTCTTAATGTTTCAAAAAAATTTTTAGGTCTTATTTTAATATATTGTTGATAAATTTTATTTCTGTGAATTTCTGATCTTTTTTTAATAATTTCAAAATATATTTTTTGTTCTTCCGGAAAACATTCTGTTTTTAAAATGTATGAAACAGAATTATACATTATCTGCCAATTTTGAATTAAATTTATAAGTTTTTCATTATATTTTAATTCTTTTTCTGATTCTAATTCTTTTAATTGTACTTTTAATGATTGAGTGTTTAAATGCATTAAATCTAAATTTAAATTTAATGTTTCTTTTCTTTCTTTAAATTTTTTTAAAAATTCTAATATCTCTTTTCTCAATTCTAATATTTTGCAAAATAAATCATTTTCTTTTAGAATTTCATCATTTTCTAATTTTTTTATTTGTATATCCCAATCTTGGTTCAATGTAAGTAAGTTTTGATAAACATTTTTATTGTCTAAATCTTCAATTGAACAAGAAAAAATTCGTAAACAGTATAAATGTAAATTTAAATAGTTGAATGGCAAATTAAATAAAAAATATTTATTATCCAATAATTTTTCAATTGGTACAGAATTTTTTTTATCGTGCACGTATATCAAATATTTAGCTGATTGGACATTATATTTTATTGATTTTAAAGCATCTAAAAAGTCGGAAGAATCTAAAGTTGTATTTTGTAAACATAAGATGATAATGCAATATGTAACGAGTTTTATAAATTTCACTTTCAAATCAATTATTTGAATTATTTTTATTTGGCTTCCATCTTTTTAATAATTCTTTTAAGAATATTTCCTGCACATTCTCTTTTGAATTTCTGTGCATTTTTGAAGTTGCAATTGCTATACTTGATTTTAACGTAGATGAATCACAATTTGCTGTATCAACGTGATCAATTGCAGGCATTAAATTTTTCTGAATTATGCTATCAACTTCTTTTTCGTTTGTTGCTTCTATTAATAATGCTTCTAATAATGCAAGAAAATCTATTACATTGTTTTGCATATCTTCGGCAGAATATAATTCTTTATAATTTTGTGATTGTTTTAATTGATCATCAAAACCTCTTTTTAATGCCCTGATTATTAATTTTTTAAGAGCATCTGATTCATGTTCGACAATCCATTCCATTAGCTGTAATAATTCATATGAAATAACTAATTGATCTTTTGGATCTATATTTTTTAATGAATTTTCCATATACAGCCTCTTAATTTTAAAATTGTTATACTTGTAGTTAATTTTTATTGTTAATCTAATTAATCATATTCCAATTCCCAATTTCCAATGTCAACGGTTGGAATAATTTCATTTTTTTCCGCAGATTTTTGGCTACTATCTTTTTTTTGTAAATTATTATTTTTTATTTTTAATAAATCTTTTGCATTACTTTCTGCGATTTGTTTTGAAATTTGGACTTCTTTTGAAAGTTCATCCTGAGTTTTATCAAACATTTTATTCATGTCGCGTTGCATTTTTTTTATTTGTTTTTGCAGTTTTAAAATCATTTCCACTCCTGCTAAATTTATGCCTAGTTGATGGGTTAAATAGATAATTTCTTCAAGCCTGCAAACATCTTCTTCGGTAAACATTCGTGTATTTCCATCAGACCTTTTAGGAGAAATTAATCCTTCTTTTTCATAAAGTCGGACTGTTTGCTGATGCACCGAAAACATTTTTGCAACTGCAGATATCGAGTAATAACCTTTTTTCTTTTTCATAACAAATCCAGCCATTTTCTCTCCTTTTCATTTTTTATTAAATTATATCAAAAATATTAATTTTTTATAAATCGGTTTTGATTTTTTGAAAAGCTGTTATTTTAAACATAATTGAATAAATACCTTATAAATATGGATTAGATAATGAAAAATGTCAATTTGTCATATTTATTCTTATTACAACCTTTAATATTCTTGGTTTTCAATTCAAATTGTAAAGTCATTAAAGAAATAATTACAATTGAGATAGAAGAAGTATTTAACTCAAAGACTTTTATTGACAAGAAGAAAATTAATAATGGGACAGAAATTCAGGAATTTTTTGTTGACGCGAATCCTGTAATTAAAGATTTATATATTAAAGAAAAAATGGAAGCAAAGTTCAATGAACTTCAATTAATGAATAAAATTAAAGAAGAAAAAAGTGAAAATGAAAGAAAATTTAAAAAAAAATCAGAATTTTTTATATTGAAAAAATTGATAAGAATTAATTTAAAAGATTTAGAAAATTATATTGAAAAATTAAAAGAGAATAATTTAGAAAAATTCTATTCATTTTCTCCCCAAACTTTCAATTCATTAGATAATTTTCAAGTTTTGGAAAACGAATTTATTCCCGAAGCTAAATTTACAATCAATCAAACAAATGATGAGTTAACTGTAGATTTATTGCATCAAATGTTAGATAAAATTGAATCGTATTTAGATAAAATAAATGAATTTTATAAAAATACGATTAATAATGCAATTGAACTTTGTGATGACACAAAACTATTAAAAGATTTATTGGAATTAATTTAAAAGTTTAAATTTATCTTCTAAATCCGCCGCCACCATGTTTTTTACGATCGTTTCCGCCTCTGTAACCTCCGCCATTACTTCCTCTATCTCTAGGTTTGAATTCTTGCGGTCTTGCTACTTCCACTTTTAACATTCTTCCATCAACTTCTTTTCCATTCAAATCTGAAGCTGCACCTGAGGCCTCTTCTTCTGATGTCATTTCAACAAATCCAAAACCCTTGGATCTTCCAATTTCATCTTTTATAATTTTTACGTTTTCAACGGTGCCACTTGGTGAAAAAATTTCTTTAAGTCTTTCTTCTGTAATCGAAAATGGCAAATTGCCGACATACAATTTTTTTGACATTATCTAACCTTTATTTTTAGAAGCATACTCTTTATTATTGAAAATACCTTTTTATATTAAGATTTTTAAATCTTGTTTGTCAACTTACTTTTTGTTTTAAAATTAATTTAAAGTAAAAAAATAAATTTATAAAAGGTGAAATTATGATCAGGCAAAATATTTTTCTGACTGTAGATATTGTACTTTTTTCAAAAATTGAAAATAAATTAAATTTTCTTTTAATAAAAAGAAGACATGAGCCATTTTTACATGAATTCGCTTTGCCTGGTGGATTTGTAGAAACATTAGAATCTTTAAAAGATTGTGCATATCGTGAATTAAAAGAAGAAACAAATATTGAAAAAGTTGATTTGAAAATATTTGCAATTTATGACGATCCAGCAAGAGATCCAAGAGGTAGGGTAGTTAGTGTTGTATTCATTGGACAAGTTGACATTCAAAAATTGCATATGAAAGCTGGAAGTGATGCAATAGCGGCTGAATGGATGGACTTAGATGAAATCAATAAAACTAAATTAGCATTTGATCATAACAAAATTATTTATGATGTTATAAAAAGTAAAATTTAAATCTTAATCAAACATTAAACCTGACATTTATAATATCACCATCCTGGACTAGATAATCCTGGCCGGCCGTTTTGATTTTACCCAAATCTTTAAGTTTTGAAATTGAACCATATTGAAATAAATCTTGGCAATTAAAAACTTCCGCGCAGATAAAGCCTCTTTCTAAATCTGAATGTATTTCGCCAGCAGCTTTTTTGATTGTAATTCCGTTTTTAATAGGCCATGCATGAATTTCTTTTGGTCCACAAGTAAAGAAAGTAATTAATCCTAAATTTTTGTAGGTTTGATTTATAATTTTATCGATTCCGCGTTCTTTCAGTCCTACAAGAGACATCATTTCTTTTGCATCTCGATCATTTACTTGAGATAATTCATATTCTAATTTTACACTTACGGGAATAACGCTATTTGAGCCAAAATGCTTAACTAAAATTTGATAATATTTATTATTTTCATAATTTTCTATATCACTTTCAGTAATATTTGCGATAATTATTGAATTTTTTGCTGATAAAAGTGGAATTGTTTGAATTTCAGATTCTTTAATTAATTTTTTAACTATATCATTTTTGCCTTGATCCAAAGCATTTTTAACTTGATTTAATAAATTTAATTCATCATTCATTTCTTTTTGTTTTTTGGGATCGTTGGCAGCAGTTTTTAATAATTTTATTAATTTTTCGGTTCTGCTTTGCACACTTTCAAGATCTTTAAGCATTAATTCGGAAACAATTACTTCATAATCATCAAGTGGATTAATCTCCGTTCCTGAATAAACTATGTTTGGATCTTCAAAACATCGCAGGACATGTAAAATCAAATCAACTTCTCTAATGTGACTTAAAAACTGATTTCCAAGACCTTTTCCTGAAGCAGCACCTTTAACTAAACCAGCAATATCAACAAATGTAACAGTAGTCTGAATTTGTTTTTGTGAATTGTAAATTTTTTGCAATTTTTCCATACGTTCATCTGGAACGAAAGTAATTGCCATGTGCGGATCAATAGTGCAAAATGGATAATTTTCAGCAGGTACGCTTGATTTTGTTAATGCATTAAAAAGTGTTGATTTTCCGACATTTGGTAAACCTACTAAGCCTGCTTGAATAGCCATATTTTCTTTCCCATGTGTTAATTAAGATTAAATATATCTTATTGGAAAATTAAAATTTCTTCAAATTATACTGGTTTAATATTATGATCAGAAGCTTACTTATTCAAATAATTCTTGTTTTTGTTGGGGCGAATCTGATATTATTTAATTAATGGAGGATTCATGAAAAAGTTGACTATTCTGTTTATTTTATTCTTTTTCTTGCAATCATTTGCTGATCATGAACTTGATGATTTAATTTTAGGATTGCAGAGTTTTTTAGTATTAAAAGGCGTTCCTGAAGTTCAAAGGAATAGAATTGCTAATAATGCTAAAGCTTACACTTCTATTGAGGATTCAACTAATGCTATCAATAGCGATGATTCCATCTTTCCTAAATACAAAAAACTGTCGATTTTTTATTTAAATAATATTTCAAAAGTTGCAAATCAGGCTGAAATTTTTTCACTTGCTTCAAAAGATTTTGATACAGCATCATCGCAGGGTTTAAGAAATTTTCTTTCAGCGCGTGCAATTTCAAAAGAAGATCTTGATAAAGTTGTTATTTCATATGATTTAGGTGGAGTTGAAGAGGCAATTTATGTTGCGCAAACATTAGGTGACATAATTTCAACTTTAACCAATGAATATTTCAAATTAATGGGCGAAGGGGATTTAATATAAAAAATGGAGAAAAAAATGAAAAAAATGATTTTGTTTTTGATAATTTTATCATTTAATATTTTAGCTCAGAATGAGACTGAAATTACAGAAAGTTTAGAAGAAGCATGTTTAATAGCAAAAGGCATTAATTCATGCTTAGCAAAAGAGATTGTCGTACGATATAATATGGAAAATACAGTTGATGTTGATGAAGAAAATAAGCCTATTGTTTATGCATGTTTGGGAATGACCCAAAGTGAAAGTATTAATTCAGGATATGATCCTGAAGGTTTTTATATTGAATATCCACAAACCAAGCGTCCTGAAATCGCTTATTAAATAATATTAATTTAGCTGATCTGGTGATTATTTTAATCCAAATTATTGCTTTTTAAATATTTGGTCGAGTAAACTGAAAATAGAAGGAATATATAAAATTGAGGTAAAAATGAAGAAATTGTTTTTGTTAATTTCAGTATTAGTTTTTATAAATTTTGCTTGTGGCCAAACATTAGTGAAAGATTTAAAAAAAGATGGATTAAGTGAACAGGATGCCGCAAGAATAGCAAATGATAGATTATATAAGGGTTATAGTGCAGCGGTGAATAGTTTAAATGCCCTTGATATTGAAAGTAATATAAAAAATGCCGCAATTGCAACGTTAAAAAAAACTTTTTGAAAATAAAATTATGAAAAAATTAATATTTGTTAGTTTATTAACCTTATTTTTACAAATTTTATCCGATGAAGAATGTGGTGATTCTAATTTTGGCATAAATAAGCAAACAGTTGCAGGACAATATAATCCTGCATACGCTATTGCCTGTAAAGGGAAATATTCACCTTATCAAAGTAGTCATTGGCCATAATTTAAAATTCAAATCTTGAATTAGAATTTTTATTAAAGTATGTTACTTTTTAAGTGAATATCAATTTTATTGAGGGAGATATAATTTATGTGTTCAGATATGTGTTCTCATTCATCTTTGGGAAGGGTTATTGGAATTTTAGTTCATTTACTTTTAATTTTTGGTGGAATAGTGATTGGTTTAACGGCTCTAAAAATTAATTTATTTGAAATGAATTATATGACCAATATGCCAATTCTTACAAAATCATTGCAGATTGCAATAGGAATTGCAGCAATTTTATCTTTAATTTATCTTGTTATGCCAAAACATCATCATGATGGAAAAGATTGTATGTCATCACATAAAGGTCATAAACACTAAAAAACAGTAATTTTAGAAATAAAAAAAGCATTAACGTAATTTGTTAATGCTTTTTTTATTTAAATCTTATCTGGATCTTTTTGGTGCACGTGGAACTTTAGCACCTTTTTTCTTGAATTTTGAAAGACCAATCAAATTTATATTAAAAAACAAAAGATTATCTCTTTGGATGCTTTGGTCCCATTAATTTTTTCATCAATGAAATAAGAATTAAAACGATTAAAAACCAAAAAAGAAAATGAGCTACAATTAAAGCAGTTCCGACTAAAAAACCTCCAAATATTAAAAAACCTGGAATCAAAGCTAGAAGTAAAAGAAAAATAATTATTCCAAACATAGGATCTCCTTTATTCTTTTAAACTTATATTATTAAATCCTAGACTATTCAAATTTTTTACCAAATTTGAACTATTTTTAAATCTAATTCCGATTAAGCCCTCTTCAATTGCTGCTGAAACATTTTCATATCTATCGTCAATAAAAATTATTTTTTTACTTTGTTCACCATGATCTTTTAAATATTTTTTTAAATTTTGATAATAATGTTTTTCAGGTTTTTCATAAGGATTTCCTTTTGTTGGATGATAAATTCCATCAAATAAATCATTAAAAATCGGTTTTTCCTTTTTTAAGTCGTCTAACAATTCACTCCAAATATTTGAAGCTGCATAAACTTTATAACCGTCTTTTTTTAATTTTAAAATAAGATTAATCATTGATTGATCAACAATTTGTGAATTTAAAAATTTTATTAAAAACTCTTTTGTTACGCCTTTATTTTTATATTTTTGCGCTATTTTATTAATTACTCTCTCAGGAGACGCTCCTTCAGAAAAAATGTAATACCACAGGATAGGTTCAAAAAATATTGGTAAAATTCCCCATTTTAATTTAGAGAATGCTAATTTGACCATTTTTGAGATATCAGGACGCATTACAACTTTATGAATATCAAATGCAAAAACTATATTTTCGGTAGATGGGTTTATTTTTATTGTTTTGTGGGCAGGTTTATAAAATAATGGACAACAAAAAAAATTGGAAAAAAATAAACATATAAAAAAATTAGATAAATTTATTGTTTCCATTTTTATTCAATTGAATGAGGGAATTATAGTTAAGTAATTCCCCCATTAATTATTAAATTAGTAATAAGATGATCTTTTTTTTGATTTTGCTGATTTTTTCGCTGAAGATTTGCTTTTTGCAGATTTTTTATGTTTTTTACTTGTAGTAAAAATATCTTCAAGCCATAAAATTACAGCATTATCATTTTTTCTTCTTGATGCTGATTTTTTGCTTCTTTTATGTGTTTTTGAAGCATGTTTTTTTGTTTTTTTTCTTTTGTGAGCCATGGTTATCTCCTTTTTTTAGGCTACAAATTCAACTACATTCTAATTGTAATTAAATAAATAATTAAAAATCAATAGTTTGATCGAGTATTTAATTAAAAATGTTAATAATAGTAAATAATTTGCTTTATTCTAAAGCCTTTTTTAAATTTTTTATTTTTTAATAAATGTAAAAATATTGTTATTTTGAATTTTATTTTAATAAAATTAAGAAAGTTGTATTAATTATCTAAAGAAGGAGAATAAAATGTTACTGGGAGCAACGCTTACTTTTTTAATATTGGCTATTATTGCGGGAATTTTAGGTTTTTCCGGAGTAGAAATAATATCCATTCAAATAGCTAAAATTCTTTTTTATATTTTTTTAGCTTTGTTTATCATCTCGTTTCTTTATAGCTTAGTCTCTGGCAGAAGACCTCCATATTAAAATCAGGTTAAAACATCAAATTGTTAAGATTAGGTCAATTAAATCCTTGATTTTAAATATAAGTTTTTGGTAGCCTATTATTAGAAGCTAAAAATGGAGGTTTTAATGGCCTATTTAAACTTTAAATTAATTTTATTATCATTGTTCATCTTGTTTAATTTTTGCATAAAATCCCAAACAAACCAATCAAATGTTTGTCGTAAAAGTGGCGCGAAATGTTCTGTAAATGGTAGAGTGGGAAAATGCAATGCTTCATTGAAGTGTATTGAGAGTATTGCGACTCACAATTTTTTTATTACTGAAGATTAATTTCGTACTTTTTTTAGTCTTTATTTATAAATTATTAAAAGAAATTTTATTTTTACAGGTTCAAAGTATTGAATTTATTGATTTAGAGCCAAACTGTTGCATTTTTAATGATGATTTTATTAAGCTAAATATTAGAGATAGATTGATATGCGCGTTTATTAAACTATCGAGTAATTAGTTTAATTTTTTAAAGGAGATTTAAAATGGCTAGAGAAGATATAAGAGAAAAAGGGCAACAAGGACAACGTGAACAAGGTCAACAAGGTCAAGAAAAAAAAGGAATGGGCCAAGAACGAGGTGGATATCAACCAAATCGTGGGCATCAACATCCAAATCCTAATAAGAATGAATATGGCAAACAAGGACAAAATCAAGGTCATAAAAAGGGAAATCAAAACGAAGAAAACGAAGAAGAAAATTACTAGTTTAACTATTTAAATAAAATGGAGACGTAAAATGGTTAAAAGAAAAACCAAAAGAGCTAAAAGTAAGTATTCAAAATCTGCTTCTAAAAAATCATCTGTATCAAGATCAAGAAGAAAAAAATCTGCCAAAAAAACTAAATCGAGATCAAAATATTCAAAAAATTATTATGGCAGAATGCTTTAATAAATAAATGCAGTAAAATTAAATATAAGTGGAGGAGTTAAAATGAAAGATAATAAAGGAAAATATAATCAAAACCAAGGCCATAAAGAACACGAACATCAAAAACATTCAAAAGAAAGTTATGGCCAAAAAAAACATGAAGAATTAGCTGAGGAATATTCTCAAGAAGGACGAGGTGATTGTTCTTCATGTTCTTATGAGAAATCAAAATCAAAAAAAGGCAATTGTTAATCGAATAAAAGAGAGGTAAGTTTTTACCTCTCTTATTTTTATAAGAATATTGCAGCGTGCACTAATGAAGAATGAAAATTTATACGTTCAGAAAATAAATCTTATTCAAAAATGGATTAATCAGGGATTTAAAAATATTGATGTTTTAAGAACATTTGAACAAGTTCCACGTGAAAATTTTGTTCTTCCTGAATTTATTGATAAATCATATTTAGATATCCCATTACCAATTTTATCGGGCCAGACAATTTCCCAGCCCTCAACAGTTGTTTTTATGCTTGATTTATTAAATATTAAGCCGGGACAAAAAATTTTAGAAATTGGTGTAGGGTCAGGCTATAATGCAGCAATGTTGGCAACTTTAGTAGGCAAAAGTGGCAAAGTTGTAAGCGCTGAGATTATTCCTGAACTTTATGAATTTGCAAAAGAAAACTTAAAAAAAACCGGTATAGAAAACGTTGAGCTAATTCTTTCTGATAAAAATACACTTGGATACAAAAATGATGCTCCATATGATCGCATAATTGTGACAGCAGGCGCGCCTGAAATTCCTGAACCTTTGATAGATCAGTTAAAAGAAGGCGGAATTCTCTTGATTCCTGTAGGTAGTTTAATGGGCCAGGAAATGATTAGAATAACAAAAATTGATGGAAAGTTAGAAAGAGAAAATTTAGGCCTTTTTAACTTTGTCCCTTTAACTGGCCAATATGGCCAAAAATAACCAAAAATAGCTTTAAATTCTTGCTTTTTAAATATTAGATTTGTTACAGTTAGAATAAGTAAGATGTTTTAAGCTTTTTCAAAAGGAGGTTTTTTATGAAAAAGATGTTTTTAATTTCATTATTTGCATTAAGTGCAATCAATATTTATTCAATGGATAGCGAAAAAAGGGCTCAAAATTTAATAAAAAGAGCTGAAGAGATAGGTGCATTACAATTGCTATTTGATTGGCTATATTATGATGAACATACTGATGAAGCGCTATTAAAATATGGTCCAAGCTTTTCAAATCCAATAAGGGCCGAATGGTTTAATAAAAGCTTCGAATTCGGGAAAAATGTTCTAGCTAAAAGCGATAAATGGGAAAATTTACATAAAATATTCAACGAAGAAGAAGGTACAGGTCCTTCTGTAATTGTCGGTGCTTTTGCAAAAGTTGTTTACCCTCTTCTTTTTAACTATTTAGCTCAAAAAGGAGATGGAACAGTTACTGTTTCATCAGGACCTGACAAAGGCACAATTGTAAAAAGTTCTTCAATTGATGTTTAATTAATTAATTTGATGTTAAAACAGGCAGGACTTTGGCCAATTTATGCTAAAGTCCTGTAAATTAAATTGAAAATGAAGCTAAAAAATGAAGAAACAATTATTTATTCTGTTAATTTTAGGTTCAATTTTTAATATTAAATCTATAACTGAATGTGAATTAAAAGTGGATATGAGAAAATTGTGGTCGGATCACGTTTTATGGACAAGAGAATTTATTTTAGCATTTGTTGAAAATCTGCCAATTAAAAAAGCAACAACTGCAAGATTGCTAAAAAACCAGGACGATATCGGTGATGCAGTTGGTAAATTTTATGGCGCAGATGCCGGCAAAGAATTAGCAAAATTGTTAAGAGAACATATTTTAATTTCTGCTAAAGTTGTCGGTGCTGCAAAAATAAATAACAAAGAAGAATTAAAAAAACAAGATGATATTTGGCATGAAAATGCTAGAGAAATTGCAGAATTTTTAAATAAAGCAAATCCTGATAATTGGCCGTTAAATGATTTAGTTGAAATGCTGAATATGCATTTAAAATTAACAACGGATGAAGCCGTATCAATTATCAAAAAGCAGTGGAAAAAAAGTACCGCTGATTTTGACAAAGTTTATGATGAGATTTTAAAAATGGCTGACTCTTTAACTGATGGAATTGCGGCTCAATTTCCTGATAAAGTTCAAAAATAAAAACAGCAAAGGAATTAAAAATGAAAAAAATTTTATTGATAATTATCTTTTTCATATTCAATTCTTTTGCAGCTGATTTAAAAGATAGAATGGAATCAGTGCATAGTTCATCTGTACAAAGATCTTCAGATGTTAAAGATGCTGCTGATAGAAAAAGTTCAGCTGAAGCGCAAGAAATTAGATTGCCGCAAACGCAGAAAGAAATCGTCAATCAGCAAGATTTGAATGGAAATACTCCATTACATAATGCAGTCAATCAAGGTGACGTACAAATAATAAAATGGCTTTTAACAGCTGGTGCAAATCCATTAATTAAAAATTCAAATGGTAAAACAGCTAAAGACTTAGCGATATTGAACGATTTATCGGGAGAAATTAAAGATTTGCTTCAGGATTATGAAGATTTATGGATTCAAAATAGTGAAGATTTAGTAAGAGCTGCTCAATTAGGAGATTCAAAAAAAGTTGCAGAAATTTTAAGACATGGTTTTGTTAATATAAATTATAAATTAAAGGAGGCCTGGACATTGGGTCTTGCTAATCCGGAAATATATGAAGATAGAGATGCATTGACCATTGCTGTAATAAATCAAAGTGTTGAAATAATTAAACTATTAATTGCTGCAGATGCAGATGTAAATACTGCACTTGGATTTGCACGAACAACGGAAATAGCTGACTTGTTAATTAATGCAGGAGCATGTAGCCTAGATACTTTGGCAAATGCAATTAACATGTTATTTAACAGATCGGGGAAGTTAGAAATTTTAAAATTAATAATTAAAAAAGGAGGCAAGAACCTTCTAAATCATAGTTATTTTGATGAGCCTGTTTATTTTATGGTTATGGACCGTCTTTTACCTAGTTATAAAATTCAGATATTAAAATTTTTATTAGATGCAGGAGCTGATTTGAATTTAAAAGGTAATGATGGTTTGACTTTTAAAGGAAAATTAATAAAAACTTTGCATGATGATCCTCAATTTGCGAAAAAAAATTTATATGATCAGATGCTTGCTGTTATTGAAGAATATGAAAATAAATTGAAATTTGAACCGTTAGAAAATTTAATAGAACAAGAAGAAGCCAGAAGAGAACAGGCATTTCAGGAACATTTAGAAAGAGTTAGACAAAGTTCTTTATTATCAGATTAAAATCTTGAATTTATCAGCAAGCCGATAGTATTATCATTTTAATCTTTTTAAAAAAATGAAAGGCTAAAATGAAAAAAATATTATTGGCTTGTTTACTGTTAACATCTTGCGTAACGGTTATTTTAGTTACAAATTATTCAACCACAAAAGAATGTCCTTGTAATCCTTGCACTTGTAAAGATTGTAAATGTAAAAGTTGTGATTGCAAAAGCTGCAAATAATTTATCTTCTACCTACACGTACTTCACTTGAACTTTCATTTTTAATGCTAGCTTGAAGAGCCTTAATTAATGAAGGCTCTTTTGTTTTGCTGATTTTTTTACTTTCTTTAATTTCAGGAATTTTAACTCCTTTTGCCATTTGTTTAATGCGCTTTTGCAATTGAACCATAAATTCATCTTTATATTTAGACATATCAAATTTCTTTGATGTTAGTTTATTAACTAATTGTTCTGCTAACTTTAGTTCTTCAGCTTCAATTTTTGGTACTTTTAAATCTTCAACTTTATTTACATGTTTAATTTCATATTCATAATTTAAAGTTGATAAAAGAAGGGTATTTTTAAAAGATTGTATGGCACAAACATATTGTTTATCGCGCATAACAAATTGACCAATTGCTATTTTGTCCATTTTTTCAATCGTAGCTTTTAATAAGAAAAATGCACGGTCAGTAACTTTTGCAGGCGCCAAATAATAGTGCTGATCTAAATAAATTGGTAATAGATCTGAATTATTAATAAATTCACTTATTCTAATGTAATCTGTTTTTTGAGGTTTTAATTTTTCTAGATTTTCTTTTGTTATAATAAAATATTTTCCATTTTCCATTTCAAGACCTTTTACTACATCTTGCCATGCAACTTCTTTTTGACATTTGGGACACCATCTTAAATATTTAATTGGTGTGTGACATTTTGCGTGCAACAATTTAAATCCTATTGAATGAGGTTTTATCGCAGAATATAATTCAACATTTATATTAACAAGACCAAAAGAAATTGATCCTTTCCATACCGATATTGTTCTAGACATTATTCATCTCCTTTTTTTAAAGATTTTTTTAATTATGTTAAAAAAAAATTAAAATGATCAAGTTTTTAAAAAAAATTATTTAGATTAAAAAATAACTATTTTTTATTTTGAATTTTTGCTTAGATTTAAAAAACAAAATAAGGAATATAAAATGAAGCCATTTATTTTAGCATTAGCTACTGCTCTTCCACAATATAGTCTTGATCAAGCAGACATAGCCAAAAAAATTTCACAAGTATTAGATTTAAATGAGAATCATACACAATTTTTACAGAAATTATATTGTAAAACTCAAATTAAAAGACGATATTCGGTTTTAAAAGACATTCAAGAATCCGTGGAAAACTCTGAATTTTTCACAAAAGATTTTTTAAAAAAAATTCCCAGAACTTCTCAAAGAAATAAAATTTATATAAAAGAAGCGCCTAAATTAGCTTTAAAAGCTGCGCAAGAAGCAATTAAAAATTGGCAACAAGATCCTAAGGAAATAACTCATGTAATTTCGGTTTCATGCACAGGCGTTATGGCCCCAGGAATTGAATTAATTTTGCAACAAGAACTTAAACTTTTACCAAACGCAGAAAGAATAGGCATTAATTTTATGGGTTGTTTTGGTGCATTCAGGGGATTAGCTGTTGCATCTGCATTGGCAAAAGAAAATCCTAACAATAGAATTTTATTAGTCTGCACTGAACTATGTTCATTGCATTTTCAGGTTTCGTTTCAGACAGATGTTTTAATTGGAAATGCACTATTTAGTGATGGAGCCGCAGCGGCAATTATTGGAAGTAAACCAAAAAATACTGAAAATGCAATTTGTTCAATTGAAAAAACAGGTTCATTTGCTCTGGAAAACACAAGAGATAAAATGACATGGACAATTTCTGATCATGGATGTGTTATGTCATTAAATAAAGAAATTCCATCGATTATTGAAAAAAATACACCAACATTTCTTAAATCATTTTTAAATACAGATAATTTTAATAATTTTTCTTGGGCAATTCATCCTGGCGGAAAATCAATCATAGAAGCGATGGAAAAAAGTTGTAATTTAACTAAAGAGCAAACAAAATCTTCATGGAATGTTTTAAATAATTATGGAAATATGTCTAGTTCAACATTTTTGTTTGTTTTGGAAGATTTATTAAAAGAAAATAAAAAAGAAAAAGATATAATCGGAATCGGGTTTGGTCCTGGTTTATCAATAGAAACTATTTTGTTGAGTAAAGCATGAAAAAACGAGTTTATCTTCCTGAAATTATGGATTTAGGATCAGATGCGTATACAAAAGAAGAGTATAAGGAATGTCTGTATCTTTTGGGAATTATTGGAAAATATTTAGGTTATAATAAATCGATTATTAATGAATTAAAAAAAATAAAGAACCCAATTGATTCAATTTTAGATGTAGGTTGTGGAGGAGGATTATTAACCTTTGAGATGGCTAAAAAATTTCCTGAAATAAAAGTTTATGGAATTGACATTTCAAAAGATGCAATAGATTTTGCCGAAAATAAAAAATTAAAAAATTTAAATTTTGAATTATGTTCACATACTAACTTCAATGAATCTGAAAAAAAGTATGATGTTATTGTAACAAGTTTAGTTTGTCATCATTTGAATGATGAGGAATTAATTAATTTTTTAAGAGGCGCAATTAAATCCGCAAAAAAGGCGATTATTATTAATGATTTGCATCGCCATTGGTTATCTTATTTAGGATGCTCAATTTTTTTTCCTATCTTTACCAAAAATAGATTAATTAGAGCTGATAGTTTACTTTCAATTAAAAAATCTTTTACATATAAAGATTGGTTTAGTTATCTTATTAATGCAGGCCTAGCAAAAGAAAATTTTAAAATAAGTTGGCATTGGCCATTTTATTGGATTGTTAGGATAAATTTAGTATGAATTCACCTATAATAATTGGTGCTGGAATTGCCGGATTGAGTGCGGCAAATAATTTTATTGATCATGGGATCAAGCCAATAGTTATTGAGGCTGATATAATTGGTCGCGATAAAGTTTGCGGCGAATTTTTTTCACCTGAATCTTTATTTTTTTTGGACAAATGGGAAATACCATTTATCAGAATTAAAAAAGGCAATTTTATAGCCAAAAATTATATTTATTCTTTTAATTTTCCTAATGCTGCCGGAAGTATTTCAAGATCCCAATGTGAATTATTATTGGCAAAGAGAATTGTTAATAATAATGGATTGCTTTATACCAACACATCAGTAACTGAAATTATCAATGCAAAAAATAAAAATGAAAATCACATTATAAAATTGTCAAATGGACAAACTTTAGAAACAAATAATTTAGTTATTGCAACAGGTAAAATATTTAATAATAAACTGAATGAACCTAAATACGTTGGAATTAAAGCGCATTTTAAAAATTTTAATATTCCAAATGAACTTTTTATGTATATGATCTCCGGTGCATATTTAGGAATTTCATACGTTGATAATTCAACAATTAATTTATGTTGTCTGGCAAAAAAACAATTAGTCGATAATTTTAAAACCTTATCAGATTTCATGCAGTTTTTTTTTAATTTTTATCCTGATTTAAATAAAAAATTCAATAATTCAATATGTTTGTTTAATGATTGGCTTACAGCATATGTTTTTGATTTTGGAATAAAAAAAATTAAAAATTGGCCGAATTGTTTTTTTATTGGCGATGCTGCCGCATTAATTTATCCGGCAAGTGGAAATGGTTTAGCTATGGGATTAACCTCAGGTATAATGGCTTCTGAGTATATAATTTCAAATTCAAAAAAAAATTTTAAAAAAAATTGGCGCAAGCGTTATAGCAAGCGTATTTTTTATGCAAAAATTTTACATAATGTTTTTATGAATCCAAAAATTTCAAATATTGGTTTTAGATTGGCAAATTTATATCCAAAAATGTCAAAAGTATTTTTTAAATTAACGAGAGAAAAACTAATATCATCAAAGAGGTAGTTAATGAATAAATTTTCTGCAATAGCTTTGCAAAAATGTTTTACAGATGCAGTTGAAAAAAGGAAATATAACAAGGAGTTGTTTTCTTTAATTGCACCAAAATACAATAAAGCAACAAAAATTTTATCTTTATATAATGATCATAAATGGAAAACAAATTTAATTAATAAATTAGAAAATTTAAAAAGACCCATATGTCTTGATATAGCTTGTGGGACAGGTGACGTAACATTTCAATTGGCTCAAAAATATACCGGTGGAACAATTTATGGTTTAGATATTACTCAAGCAATGATTGACAGTGCAAATAGGCGTAATATTTTTTCTAATATTGAATTTGTATGTTCTGACATGTGCAATACACAATTTGAAGATAATTTTTTTGATATAATCACAGCAAGCTATGCATTAAGAAATTCTCCTGATTTAAATAAAACATTAAATGAAATAAAACGAATTTTGAAGCCAAATGCGACTTTGGCAATTTTAGATTTTTCTAAAGTTGATAATAATTTTTTACAAAAATTACATTATTATATCTTAAAATCCTGGGGAAATTTATGGGGTATAATTTTGCATCAAAATCATACAACTTATGGTTATATTGCTGAAAGTCTTAAGCATTTTCCCAATGAAAAAGAATTTGAAAAATTATTGTTTAATTATAATTTCAAAATTATTTACAAAAAAAAATTTTTCTTTTGTATGATTAAATTAATTATAGTTAAATGTGAAAAATGAATAAACCAACTTTTCCACAAGATTATGTTTTTTGGAATATAAGAAGTCCATCTAATGAAAAATTAACAAAAAATATTACTACAGATGTTTTAATTGTAGGTGGTGGAATTGCCGGTTTATCTGCTGCTCAAAATTTTAATGAAAAAAAATTATCAGTTGTTTTAATTGAAAAAAATTTTTGTGGCTCAGGAGCGAGTGGTAGAAGTTCGGGTTTTATAACTCCTGATTCTGAACTTGGCTTAGGTTATTTTGTAGATCAATTTGGTGAAATTCAAGCTAAAAAAATCTGGGATTTTGGCACTTTGGGAGCGAATTTAATTGAAAATAATATAAAAAAATTTTCAATTAATTGCGATTATCAAAAACAAGATGTTTTGGTTGTTGCAAATTCAGACAAAGCTTTTAATGAATTAAAAGAAGATAATGAAATTTACAAAAAATTATCTTTTGCAAATAAATTATATGAGAAAAATGATTTATCTAGAATAATCGGCTCAGATAAATATTTTGGAGGAATTACATTCCCAAATACTTTTGGAATTAATTGTTATCAATATTGTCAAAAGATGAAAGAAATTTTGCAACAAAGGGGAGTTAAAATTTATGAAAATACGCCTGCAATAAAAATAAATAATGATAATGTTGAAACTGATAGTGCTAAAATAAATGCAAAATATATTGTAGTATGCGTAGATAGATTTTTACCTGAGCTGAATAAATTAAAATCCGATGTTTATCAGGCGCAAACATTTTTAATGATTTCTGAACCGTTACAAGAAAATGAAATTAAAAAAATATTCCCTGAAAAAAATTACATGGTCTGGGATACAGATTTAATTTATCAATATTACAGAATTGTTGATGGAAACAGATTTTTAATCGGTGGAAGTGATTTATTAGCAATATTTTCGGGACGTGAACAGCATAATTTAAAACGTATGTATAAAAAATTGAATAAATATACAAAAGAAAAATTTCCTGATGTGAAAATTAATTTTGAATATATGTGGCCAGGCTTAATTGGAACAAGTAAAGATGTAATGCCTGTTGCATGCGCTGATGAAAATAATGAAAATATTTATTATGTTTCATGTGCTGCGGGTTTGCCATGGGCCGCTGCATTAGGTTGGTATAGCGCGGAAAAATTAATCAATAAACACAATGATTTAGATAAATATTTTTCGCCAAGAAGAAAATATCCAGTTCCTGATTTTGTACAAAAAATTTTAGGAAAACGAATAACATTTTCATTATCTAATTTTATAAATTTATATTTTAAGAATTTGCCTTAAAATTAACATATACCTTGCGTTCGTCCCGAGCGAAGTCGAGGGAATTTAAAATATCTATTAGGAGATCACAATGAATATGAAAAAAACATTAATTATTCTATTTTCATAAGTTATAAAATCAATTGTGCAGATTGGGTAGATTTAATTCAATATGTATATCGTGACAGAGAAGATTTAGTTTCTAATTATATAAGTTTAGGATTAGATGTTGATGTACAAAATAAACAAGGCCATACGGCTTTAAGTTGTGCTGCAAATTTTGGTAATGAAAATATTGTAAAACTGCTTATTGCAGGAAATGCTAAAATTAATATTCAAGATAAATTTGGCCTTACAGCTTTAATGTGTGCTGCATGGCAAGGACATGAAAAAATTGTAAAATTGCTTCTTGCAGCTAAGGCAGATATTACTATTAAAGATATTTGGGGAGGTACAGCAAAAAGTATGGCTAAAAAAAATGAATTTAAAAATATTGTTGCAATGATAGAAGCTCAAGAAAAACAAATTTGTTCAATGCTATAAACATTCAATTGCAAAAATTGTTCGTTTTGTGATATACAAAATTAACCTTATTGATTATTTTTTGATTTTAATATATTTAATGAGATATAAATTATGAAAAAAGAAGCATCGTGATATTATGAAAAAAATTTTAATAATCTTGTTTTTAAATTTTATTAATTTCGATCTCATTCCTAAAATAACATATTTAAATACACCAAAAGAGATTTCTGAAAAATATTATTGTTTTTTTAGCGTAAGACATATTGACTCTTTTGGTTTTAAAGATATACCACAAATGGATGTTGACCAATTAAACGAATTAAAAGGCAAACTTAGAGGTTGTGAAACTGTTAATGGTTTTCCATGGTCATTTTTTTCGTTTGAAGATAATAATGATTTGATAGATATTTTTAGAAATTTTAAAAAAGACCATGACGCTAATAAATGGGATATAACTTATCCATGTTTATGTTTATTTTATGATAATTCTGAAAAGTATTCTAAAGAAATAAAATTAAAATACAGATTATATGATTTTTTAGATTCTCTTGATTATGCAGATAAATTTTTTGAAAATTGTGTAATTTTATAAAAAAATTAAATTTAATGATATTTTTGTGGGATGATTTTTATTTTTGCATCAGTTACAACTACAAAATTACAACTCAAGTCATTGGATTTTCAACCGCTTCTTTTGCATATGCAAAACATGCATAGATATCTTCGGCGGTAATGTTTGGATATTCTGCTAATATTTCATTAAAATTCATACCGGTAGCAAATAAGCCTAAAATAAGACCGACCGTTAGACGAGTACCTTTTATAGTAGGTTTACCTGTCATAATTTCAGGATCAATTACAATCCTATTAATTAATTTATTATTCATTTAAAGATCCTTTAGTTTTTTATCAATATATTATAATTCTATTATACACTATTATCAGTATTTTATATGACTTTTATAATTAAAATGAACAATTTTTTGTTAGATTAGTCGTGAAATTATCACAATGTAATTTTGTTCATTTTGGATAACAAAATATTTTATGTAAATCTGGTTTATCAGGTTCAAAAAGCACTTAACAAAACCCTTGATTTTAAGCTTCCAGATTGGTTATTATTAAATTAATGGAGGGAAGAAAAATGAAGAAGTTATTAATATTTTTATCAATTTTAGTTATAAATTTAAAAAGTGAAGCTGTAACATCTTTGATTATTGATAATAATACAACTGCATATCTTAGGGGGATGGCGAAATTAGATGATAATTCCTTTTTTGAATTACGACTTAATCGAGGGTATAATAGATATGCTATGGGAAAAAATATTATTAGTTTTTCTGTAACTGGATCATTTAATAATTGCCCGATCAATTATACTCAAGAAAATGTAAATAAAAATCAATATACTTTCTTCTTAAGAAATAGTTCAGGACCTTGTGGTTTTGATTTTGTAGTTTCTTAAAATAATTAATGGAGGAAGAATATGAAGAAAATAATATTGTTAAGTTTTCTAATAATTTTTAATATTCAAGCTCAAAAGCAATGTAATACAAGTTGGGATTGTGGAGAAGATGAGGAATGTATTCAAAATTGTGTTGGAAGAAATTGTCGAAGAGAATGCGCACCTAGAATTCAAAATTGTCTTTATTGTTATAATAAAGGAAAAGATTGTGAAATAAAATGGTATGATCCACGACTTCCTGATGGAACTATACCAGCTATGGGTATATGCAAATAAAGGAGAGTTATGAAAAAGTTATTAATTTTATTGAGTTTTTTATTATTGAATACAGTGAGCGCTATTCAGAGTCAGCGTGATTGTTGGTGTGATGTACAAGTAGATGGAAACAAAATAAGAACATATAATGACTGTATGTCCCGTGGTTCTAGCCATGAAGATTGTTGTACTCTGATTGGCGGTGTATATAGATGTCCAGGATAAAGTATAATTAATTATTACTAAATATTTTTTTAATGAAATTTTTACTCTCGTGTTTGCCCCGAGTGCAATCGAAGGATTAAATTCTTATCGTCAGAATCTCACTCCAGCTTGTAGTATAACAATCGGATTTTTTCAATCTTTTTACTTTCCAAAGTTTATCAATTCCTGCGCTTGCATATGAAACACTGTCGCGTCCCCATTTTTTGTTAATTTTATCAAAAATGTTAGAAATTTTATTTTGCTTTTCAATATCAGCCAATGCATGTGAAGTGTGCATTTGAATAAAATCATGAGGAATTAAATCATTAATTATTATTCCAGCTTTTTTATAAATAATTCCTTGTCTGAATATTTTTTCAACGCAACCAGTTGCTGCTTTTATAAAATCCGGTGTGTAGTTTGATGCGATTGGCAAGGTATAATTTAAAAATTTATAATACCGGTCATTATCCTGATAATTTCTAAAACAAACAAAAATAGATATATTTGATGCAATTGATTTTTGTGCGCGCAATTTTTCACAGGCGATATTTGCGTATGTTGAAACTGCTTCTTTTAATTCATTTATATTTGTTACATTTTTACCAAACGAACGGGAAACTGTTATGGATTTTTTTGTTGCAGGAGCGTTATTTAATGAAATGCATGAAATTCCATTTAATTCCTGCAAAGTTCTTAATCCATTGATGGTCATATTTTTTCTGACCCATCTTTCATCCATGTATTTAAAATTTTTTGCATTAAAAATTTTTTTACTTTTTAACAATTTTGCATATCTATAACCAATTCCCCAAACATCCTGAATTTCAATTTGTTCTAAAAATTGATCATTATTTTCAAATGCAGTTAAATCAAAAACACCATCAGCACTTTTTTTTGCAAATTTATTAGCAACTTTTGCTAAAGTTTTTGTTAAACCGATTCCTATTGAAACAGGAATTCCTGTTTTTTGTTTAACTTGTTTTCTGATGTATTGAATGTATTGCGTATAATTTTGTTGTTTTGGTAAAAATAAAAATGCTTCATCAACAGAATAAATTTCAATATCTGTTGCGTATTGACTAAGCACTTGCATTACACGTGCAGACATATCACCATAAAGAGCAAAATTTGATGAATAAACAATTACATTATGTTTTTTAAAAATCTGTTCACATTCAAAAGCAGGAGCGCCCATCGCAATACCTAATGCCTTTGCTTCATTTGAACGTGCAATTACGCATGCATCATTACTTGATAAAACAACAACGGGTTTTCCTATTAATTTAGGATTAAAAACACGTTCACAGGATACGAAAAAATTATTGCAATCTACGAGAGCAAAGCGCATGTTTATACCTGATGAATTACAAAAGTAACAACACCCCAAATTTCAAAATCAATTTCAGAAGTTATTTCAATCGGCGGATATTTTTTATTATCCGGCACCAGATAAATTTTGTCATCTTTAATTAAAATTCTTTTTACGGTAAATTCATCATTTAATCTTGCAACAACAATTTTATTATTTGCTATTGATAATGCTCTGTCAACGATTAAAATATCTCCTGAATTTATGCCTCCATCTTGCATTGAATTTCCAATTACGCGGATAAAAAATGTTGAAGAAGCATGTTTAATTAAAAGATCATTAAGATCAAGAGATTTTTCTAAATAATTTTCAGCAGATGATGGAAAGCCTGCAGAAATTAATGAACTTAAAAATGGAATTACCGGCCCTTGTTTTGAGCTATCAATAATTCCAATTGATTCTATTTTTAAAGAATTTTTTGAATTTTTTTTTGTTTGTACCATGTTGCTATAAAAAATTATTTTTTATTTTATTATAGCAATTTATTTAAAATATTGAATTACAATTGACTTGTTATTTTTATTGAAACAAAAAAAAGGGCTCAATTAAGAGCCCCTTGGAATTATTTTCCGTTTTTATCTATCTCTGCATCAATCGGTCCTTCTTCAGGTTTTTCTTCAGTTTTAGTTCCTTCCTGAGATTGTTTATATAAAATCTCTGCAACTTTGTGAGAAGCCTGAACAAGTTCATCAGTAGCTTTTTGTAATTCATCCGGGTTATTTTGATTTTCAGCCAAAGATTTTTTTGCTTTTTCTAAAGCTTCTTCAGTTGTTTTAACATCTGATTCGCTTAATTTTGCTTTATTTTCTTTTAATGTACGTTCAATGTCATGAATTAAGCCGTCAAGTCTGTTTCTTTTTTCAATTGTTTCTTTTGCTTTTTTGTCTTCAGCTTCGTGCGCTTGGGCATCTTTTACCATTTCATTAATTTCTTTTTCTGTTAATCCGCCACTTGTTGTAATTGTTATTCTTTGCTGTTTTCCAGTTGCTTTATCAAGCGCAGAAACATTTAATATACCATTTGCGTCAACATCAAAAGAAACTTCAATTTGTGGCACTCCACGCGGAGCTGCCGGAATTCCTTCAAGTCTGAATTGCCCTAATAATTTATTATCTTTTGCAAGTGGACGTTCACCTTGAAATACACGAATATCAACAGATGTCTGATTATCTTCAGCAGTTGAAAATATTTGTGATTTTTTTGTAGGAATTGTTGTGTTTCTTTCAATCAATTTTGTAAATACGCCGCCCATTGTTTCAATTCCAAGTGAAAGGGGAATAACATCAAGTAATAATACGTCAGTAACTTCACCTGCTAAAATCCCGCCTTGAATTGCAGCGCCTAACGAAACAACTTCATCAGGATTTACAGAACGGTTTGGTTCTTTACCAAAGAAATCTTTAACAATTTGCTGTACTTTTGGAATTCGTGTTGAGCCACCAACAAGAATTACTTCATTAATTTGATCTTTTGATAATTTTGAATCTGAAACAGCTTGTTTGCAAGGTTCAATTAATCTTTTAAAAATATCTGAGCACAATGCTTCTAATTTAGCGCGTGTAAGCTTCATACTTAAATGTTTTGGTCCTGATGCATCTGCGCTAATGTAAGGTAAATTAATTTCTGTTTCTTGCAAAGTTGAAAGTTCAATTTTTGCTTTTTCAGCTGCTTCTTTAAGACGTTGTAATGCCATTTTATCTTGTCTTAAATCAATCCCCTGATCTTTTTTAAATTCATCCACAATATAATCAACAATTTTTTGATCAATATCATCACCGCCAAGATACGTATCTCCACTTGTTGATTTTACTTCAATTACACCATCATGAATTTCAAGAATTGAGATATCAAATGTTCCACCGCCAAAATCAAATACTGCAATGGTGCCATTCTTTTTTTTATCCATTCCATATGCAAGAGCTGCTGCAGTTGGTTCGTTGATAATTCTTTTTACTTCTAAGCCTGCAATTTTGCCTGCATCTTTTGTTGCCTGTCTTTGAGCATCATTAAAGTAAGCAGGAACTGTAATTACAGCTTCAGTTATTTTTTCACCGATGTAATTTTCTGCAACCTGCTTTAATTCATTTAATATTGCTGATGAAATTTCTTGCGGCGTGTATTCTTCACCATTAATTAGAAATGCCACGTCACCATTTGCTCTTTTTACAACTTTGTAAGGCATTTTTTTAGCTTCATTAGCAATTTCATCAAATTTTTTGCCTATAAATCTTTTTGCTGAATAAATTGTATTTTCTGGATTTGTTACTGCTTGACGTTTTGCTAAAATACCTACTAAACGTTTGCCATCTTTTGTAAATGCAACGACAGAAGGGGTGATATTTGAGCCTTCTTTATTTGGAATTACTTTTGCCGTTCCGCCTTCCATGAATGAAACAACTGAGTTAGTTGTTCCAAGATCTATACCTATAATTTTTTTAGCCATTTGAACTACCCTTTCAAAGTTTAATTTCTTAAGTTTAAATATTTGAATTTGGACTATTATAACTGGAAATCTTTAATTTTGTCAATAAGGAAATTTTAGTCAATTACACTAAGATTTGTTTAATGAATAATGAAAGTATAGTGAGGTATTTATTGATAGATACTGATTAATTTGCAGGATAAATATTATTTTTTTTGTAATCATTACTAAATAATATCTTTATTAAAAACAAAACTATCTTTGTCGCATAATTTTACTTTATGAAAAACTTAATAAGGTTAAATTTAAAATAAACAATTTTTAAAGGTTTTATAAAGTAGGAGGCGTCGTCGCGCATGATTTCGCACTCCGTCTTACCCTCATCCTATTTAACGAAAGTTTTACAGGGGTAGGATGAGGGATGCGCCTACGTGGAAATAGAATTAAAATCAGATGAAGTAAAGCCATTGATCTTGACATAGAACAAAACCTTGATTTTGGCACATGGAATTATTTATTATTAATTATGTAGGAAAATAGGGAGGAAAATATGAAAAAACTAATTATTTTATTGTATATTAACGTTTGTTTTAATGTATTTGCATCTGAATGCGAATATAAACAAAATATTGAAGATTTAAAAAATTGTGTAGTAATGGCAAATGCTCAGGATTGCTATAATAATTGTCCTAAAATTTGCCCAGAAGGCGGATGTTGCCAAAAAACAAAATTAGCTCTTCCTAATGGTAAACCAAGTCCATGTTATTTATGCTGTTGTAAGTAAATATCAAAAAGAAATTAGCTAATTATATTAATTTTTAAGTGATAAAGCTTATTTGCAAAATAAGTAATTATTATGCTACTTACCAATCTCACGCAACATAATATTAAAATAAATGTTAATAATCCTATGGACGAAAAACCATTTAAAAATATTAATAATGAGAAAATAATAAAACAACTATACGAAAGCATTAATATTGAATATCTCTTTTTAATTTCCAAAATTCTTTCGTAAGGAGATAAAATTGCTTCTATTAAATAACAACTAACTAATATTATGAATGTTTGAAAAATCAAATTATCAATTTTAATAAAATAATCTTTAAAAATAAAAATTATTACCAGGAAACCAAAAAAGGGGAGTGCAAAGCGCGAAAATTGTTGCCCTTATTTTTTTTAAGGCATCCTGCATAAGGTATTTCTCATTTTCTATATTTTTTAAATGAGCTAATAATGATATATCATTTGTCCCTATAGCTTTCATTATGAATCTTTGAAATAAAAGAGCCCAATCATTGGCTATTTTAAAAATGTTAGCCAAATCTATGCCCATTGATATTGTTAAAATCGGCAATAAAAAATTTCTTTCAGTTAAACTTTTTAAAATTGAATTTCCCCACATTATCGTTGAATGTTGCAGGAATTCTTTTTTTGTTAAATTATAATCTATTAAAGAATTGTGATATTGATTTGTTTTGTATAACTTTTTTAGTTTATTATAGCTCAAAAGTATCAATACAATTCCAAAAATAATTTTGCAAATAAAAATCAAATTTAATAAATCATATTCTATATAATTTGAAAATATAAAAAAACAAATTATTATACTTTCAAATAAAGTTAAAATACTTTGCATTAAATTGAACTCTTTATTCCAAAGATGCGCATGAAAAAGTAATTTTATAATAGCGACAAACATTTCGGTGAAAAAAACTAAAGTGGCCAATCCTAAAATTGCATTTGATATTTGAAAATTATAAAAATTAAAAAATTTTATTAAGAAAAATGAAAGACAAAAACAAATTAAGCCGGCAACTAATTGAAATTTTATTATGAATTTTGTAAATAAAATATGAGATTTTTTTTCTTTTGAAAATTGAGGAATATATTTAGGAACTGATTTGCGAAATCCGAAATCCAGCCAAAGCAATAATAAAAAAATAATACTATTAATATTTGCCCACAATGAAAAAGATTTTGCAGATAAAGTTTTAAATAAAAAAATTGTTAAGATAATTGAAATAAACTTCTGCACAACGTAAAGGAATATGTTCCAATTGATGCAACTATCAAATTGTAAATACAAACGTTGTACAGAATTATTCATTTATTTTTTAATTTCTATCTCGGGAGCAGGTTCGTTTAAGAATTTTTCCAATTTCTCTTTTGCCACTTTTTCTCTTTCAGCAAGTTTTGATGCTGTCTTTTCCATATGTATTTTGGAATTTTGCATATATGTTGTACATTTATCTAAATAACTTCCCATTAATTTTTTAATTTTTGCCATTTTTGTTAATGCTTTAACATATTTTTCTTTTAATGTTACAGCTATTTTTTTATCACTTGGGCTTATTTCAGTAGATGGCATTAATTCTTGTAGTTTTTCCATATATTTTGAACCCATAACAGTTTTCTTTTCAATCTCTTTTAAAACTTCAAGGCAATGTTGAGAAATGGTTGATAAATTACTAACTTTTTCTTTAATTGCTGCCCAATCAGATTCAATTGACGCTTCATATTGAGGCCAATTTGCATTAATCGACTCAATAATTTTTGCAAGGACTTCAATTTGAGTTAGTAAATGAAGAGCGCCTGTTGCGCTAATATTAATTCCTGTTAAATTTGTTTGTCCTTCAACCGTTGCAGTTATTGCTGATTCAATTGTGGCAACGTCAGCTTTTGTTGGCTGCGGTTCATTTGAAAATAAATTAGCTGATACAAAAAGTAATAAAATTAACATTTTTTTTATCATGCTACTCCTTTAAAAAAAGATATAATAATTATTCCAATATAATTAAATAAAAGTAAAAAATAAACAAAATAGGCCAAGAATTATATAAATTAATATATATTTAATATCAATTTTATAAGGCAATCTGATTTTTAGTTTATATTTTGAGATTGTTCTTATAAATAGAAATGTGAAAATTCTAATAATGAGCAAATAAATTAAATAGTTTAGAAGAAATGTTTTAAAAAGAGTTAATAATCCATAAAATAAAAAAACTGAAGTAAGATTTATAATACAAAAATAATATATCTTTTCTTCTACTAAGAAGAATTCCTCATATGTAATAAAAAAATTTTCAAAAATTATAATTAGAAAAAAAATATAAGAAGGAAAAATTAATTTTTCATTGGGAAAATACTTTTTAAAAATAACATTAAAACTGATTATACTTAGGATCATTATTCCATAAAGAATCGTGTAAAGTTTTCTGGTGGCTATATTTAATGCTCTTTGCTTCATTTCTTTTGACAAATCTTTTACATGAGAAAGCAATGCGCCACTTGTCAGACCGAAAGTTCTTTCAAGAATAACTGATATATAAATAGCAATTATATTTATTAATTTTAATATGCTTATTTGTGCTAATCCGAAGAAAAATGCTAAAAAAGGAATCAAAAAATTACCTGAAAATAATAAACGAGTAATTTCATTAATAAAATCAAATAATCGGTTTTTTGCTATCCTGTTGCTTAAAGGTTCATAAATTTCATTCTTAATAGGAAGTTTTTTGTAAATTTTTAAAATTAAAAATGAAAATAATAAATTACTTAAAAGAGATTGAATTAATAAAGCTGAAAATATAAGTGAAAAATCAATTGTATAAGAATTATAAAAATATGAAGACCAGATAATTATTAAGTAAATAATGAGTGACGTAAGCTCAATTAAAGCTGATTCCTTATTTAAAAAGCTTAATTGGGCGATCATTTTTAAACTTTTTTTAATGCCTTCTAAAATTATCAACAAAGAAATTATTATCCATGTTTTAAAAGTAATTACAGGACACTTAAAGGATGCTGAAAATAATTGTGAAAGATTGCTATAAAAAAATATGAAAAAAAATGATGTCATTGAAAGAATCGATATTTGCAAAATAAACTGGGTTAAAAATATTTTTCTGAATTGAATTTTATTCTGCATAAATGCACGGTAAAATGGTGCTAATGATTTATCAAAACCCAAATTCAGAATTAAAATTATTAAATACAAAAGAGAAAATATTGTTCCAAGTAAACCAAAACATGATCGGTTTAGTACTTGAAAAAGAAGAATTTGATGTAAAGTTAGAAGCGTTTGATACACAAAAGCTTCAAAAGCATTCCATTTTACGGCACGATCAAATAGTTTATAAATAGAAATCATAATTCGATTGTAGGTAATTTTAAGCTTTTGTAAAATTCAGGAGGATTTTATGATAAAAAACTTATTTTACATGCTGCTTATTATACACAATTTTTTGTTTTGCACGGATAAAGATTATTGGCATTCAACTTTTATAAATAAAGTTGATAAACATGTAACTTTTATATTCGATTTATGTAAATCAAATAAATTAACAAAAATTATTAAATCTGAATCAAACATCAAAGTTTTATTAGATGAAAACATGAAATTTGAACATGAATTAGTATGTTTATGCCATAATAAAATAAAACAAAAAAATAAAATTGAACCTTTAGTAGAAACTTGGCAGGAGTACAAGGAATTTAAAGCAGTTGATAACATAACATTTTTGAAAGAATTCTGTACTTTTATATTAATTATTTATAAAAATTTTCTAATAAAAGTTTTACCGCAGGCATCAAAAAATATCCCAATTGCAGAAATAATTTCAATTTATAAACAAAGTTTAAATTTACCTATAGAACAATTAATAGAGGCAATTGATCTATTGCATAATAAAATAATTCAAATTTTTGAAAATGTTGAAAACCAACCCGATTTATCATTGCAGCAGTGGATTATAAAAAATTGGCATATACCATTTGCAATTTTGAGCGGGATAATCACATTAATTGTGAATAAAATTTATAATAAAAATGATTATAAAAAAATGATTTAAATAAAATTTTTATTGGATATAATTATTTATTGGGTAAAGACTAAACAGGTCACCTTCCAAAAGGAGTGGCTATGTATTCCTTAAATGAAAAAGTCGTTTATCCGGGACATGGTGTTGCTAAAATTAATAGGATAGTAGAAAAAAACATATCAAATAAAACCGCAACTTTTTATGAATTAAAATTTTTAAACAAAGAAATGACTATTTTAGTCCCAACAGATAATTTTATATCTGTCGGAATTAGAAAACTTAGCAGTGATGAAAATATCAATTATATTTTTCAAATCCTTTCCGAGCCAGTAAAAAAAATTAATTCAAGAGAATTAAATTCAAGCAGTTGGAATAAAAGAAGTAAGCAATATCAATTTAAATTAAGAAGTGGTGATTTATTAGAGATTTCTAAAATTTACAGAGATTTACAATATATTGCGCAACAAAAAGAACTTTCATTTGGAGAAAGAGCTCTTTTGCAACAAACTGAAATGCTGCTTGCTGAAGAAATATCACTTGTAAAAAATTTGGTTGAAGAAAAAGCAGTTGAACAACTTAGATCATTTTTTAATCATAAAACACAAAATCTTCCTGTATCTCAAAATTCCCAAAGAGCATATTTATGAAAGCTCAAATTGTAAATATTGAGCGAAATTCGCCAAAGCTAACCAGCCTTCATTAAAGCTTCGGCGGGTTATTCTCCTTGTTTTATGAAATAATTTTTAAATATTTGGGCGACGGAGAATAAAAATGGGAGCTTTTTTTGCTCCCATTTAATTTTTCTTAGATGAATTGATCAATTATATTCTAAATAAGTTTCTTTTGACTTAAAATAATTTTGAACTGATTTTTATCTAATTATTAAATAATGTGTAAAACTTTAATTAATTATGTTTCACAGATTTAAAATTATTTATATTTGAAACTAAATTATTTTACCCAACTTGCTTCTAATTTTCCACTCGCAGTTATAGTTAATATATTTTTATGGTCATTAAATTCCTGAATTGTCATTGGAGCTTTCAAGTACAATCGAGGAAGTACGATTTGAAAGCGTGTTGGCCTACCTATTACTTTTTGCGTTACCCATATCAAAGCTTCAAAATTCGATGGCCCAGATTCTGAAATTAAAACTTAAAAGTAAAAGTGCAATAATAATTTTCTTAATTTTTATCCTTCACCCTCATTTGTCTCAGGTAAATAAAGTGCAAATTTGTCTCCGTTAGGGCTTATGATTATCATATTTTCATCATTATTAAATTGCTCTAATGACAAATTCAATTCACTTTTGCCATATGTTATACCCCCAACTTTTAATACAGCAAATTTTGGACCGTTTTTAAGTGTCCTGCCTAACTCTTTTTCGACAGTAGCCTGATTAATTATTGTGTTTTTTTCTGCTTTAATCAAAGTAGTATTTACATAATTACCCGTTTCAGTTTGAAATCCCATTAGCATTAAACTAACTTCATAATCTGATAAATTTTCTACTGTAATTGTTTTACTCAAATTAATATTTAATAAACCACTGGTTAACAATAAAATTGCATATTTTTTCATCTTTTTGCTACCTTAAAATTATACATTTTAATTCAATTTAATTATAATTTATGATAACAATAAAAGTCAATAGTTATTACAAATAGAAATAATGAATAATAAAAACGCTTTTTTAATAATTACTGGGCCAACAGGAGTAGGAAAGACTGATTTTGTGGATAAATTAGTCCAAAAATTGCCATGTGAAATTATAAACATTGATGTCGGACAATTTTACACACCGCTAACAATTGGGACGGCAAAACCTGACTGGAAAAATCAAAAAACTCCCCATCATTTATTTGATATTATTGATGAACCTAAAAATTTCACAGTTTTTGAATATAGAAGATTGATTGAAATAAAATTGAACGAAATCTATCTAAAAAATAAATTACCAATTTTAGTTGGCGGTTCTGGATTTTACATTCAATCATTGTTGTTTCCTCCACAAAAGCAACAAAAGTTAGAAAATATTAATTCTTATGCAAAAGATTGTTGGGAACAACTTTATAAAATTGATCGTGAAAGAGCGCTGAAAATTGATAAAAATGATTTTTATAGAATTAACAGAGCATTGCAAATTTATAATTCGACTGGCAAAAAACCATCTGAATTTCAACCGGAATATAAACCAATCGGTAATTATTTTCTGATCATTCTAGATCGCGCAAGAAATGATCTTTATAAAAAAATTAATGAACGTGTTATCCAAATGATTAATCAAGGTTGGATTGATGAAGTAAAAAATCTTGATAATTCTTGGCATGCTTTTTTAAAAGAAAAAAAATTGATTGGTTATGATGATATTTTAAGATTTATAAATTCTGAAAATGGTGATGAAGATTTATTGACTGACACAATCAAACAAAAAACTCGTAATTATGCCAAAAGACAAATTACATTTTTTAAAATGTTAACAAAAAAAATAATGAACGCTGAAAAAACTGAAAAAACAAAAAAATTGATTAATTATTCATGGTTCAATTTATCAGAAAACGACAGTGAAATTTATATCCAAGAGTTATTAAAAAATATCAAAAATAAGTAATTTTTATTTCTTGTTGATTTTAATTTAAAATAAGTTACAATTAGAATAATTATTGTTTGTTTTAGGGAGAAAATCGAATGAAAAAATTATTATTCTTATTATCTTTTTTTATTACAAATGCTTACTGTGCTGATATGCAAAAAGATATATTTGAAGCTGTTGGTAATAATGATCTTGATTTAGTAGATAAATATATCCAAAATGGCGGTAATATTAATATTACTGATGAGGAGGAAGGCAAAACTCTTTTAATGATGGCTGCAAAATCTGGACATCTAGATATGATGAAACTTCTTGTCAATAATGGAGCAGACTTACATTTTCAAAATTTGCAAGGCGCAACAGCGTTAATGTTGGCATGTCAATATGGACAAAAGGAGGCAGTAGAATTTCTGATTAATAAGAAGGCTAACTTAGATCTTCGGGACGGTGAGGGAAGTACAGCTTTAATGATTGCAGTTAGAAGACATATAAATAAATCCAATGAAGGTAAAATGCGCCCAATTACAAGAAGTATCGATACAGGAAGAAGTATTTGGACAAAAAAAGATAATTTAGAAAATATAATATTACTTATCAAAGCAAAAGCCAATTTAGACATTCAGGATAATGAAAGAAATACGGCTTTAATGCTTGCCCTATCATTTGGTCTAAACGATGTTGCATTGTTACTTCTTGAGGCAGGAGCTGATCATAATAATTTAAAAAATAAAGACAATCAAACTGCAAAAATTATTGCTATTCATCAAGCCGAACTTCATCCGGAAAAATATAGTGACATTATTAAATTTTTTATAGATGAAGAAAGAAGAAGAGAAAGAATTGAAACTCAAAATATTCTTCCACCTATAGCAACTACTATGAATCCGAATTTAATCAAATTAATTTGTGACTACATCTAGAGGAAAAACAAGGTGAAAAAATTATTATTACTATTGTCTATTTTTACATTAAATATTAATTGTCAGGATATTTTTGAAGCAATAAAAACAAATGATATTCCTGCAGTTCAGAGACTTATTCGTGCAAAAGCTGATCTTAATATTGTCGATAATCGTGGAATGACAGCTTTAATGTTCGCTGCATATTGTGGTCATGCAAATATAGTAACACTATTAATTGATGCAAAAGCTGATCTTAATA
>JABDEC010000011.1 GCA_013287265.1 Candidatus Babelota bacterium
GTGTAAATCTTGCAGTTGTTGCAAAAAGTAATGCTTATGGCCATGATTTGCCTACGATTTCAAAGATTTGCCAGGATAGCTCTCAGGTAAATTGGTTGTGCGTTTTCAGTTTGCACGAAGCATTAATAGCACGGAGTTCCGGATTTAAAAAGCAAATTTTAGTCCTTGGACATATTGATCTTGATGTTTCACTAGCTATTTTACAACAAATTGACATAACAGTTTTTGATTTGGATTTTGTTGTAAAATTAAACGACATAGCAAAAAAATTAAAAATGAAAGCATTTGTTCATGTAAAAATTGATACAGGTCTTTCTAGATTGGGAGTAATTGCAGAGCAAGCTTTTGAAGTAATAAAAAAAATTTATAATTTATCAAACATAAATCTACGCGGAATTTTTTCACATTTTTCAGAATCGGATGCGCATGACCAATCTTTTACATTAAGGCAACTTGAACGGTTTACTAATTTATTAAATAAATTAAAAGAAGAAAATATAAATATTCCATATGTTCACTCTTCAAACAGTACAGGAATTATTCGTTTCGATTCTTGTCATTTTAATTTTGTGCGGACAGGTGGTGGAACTTATGGGCTTTATAAGTCAGTAGTTTTTCAGCAATTGGGAGAAAAAAAACATTCAATTCATTTAAAGATTGCAATGAGTTGGAAATCAAGAATTATGCAAATTAAATATTTACCAATTGGCACGTACGTCAGCTATGCTCGCACATTTATTACATATCGTCCAACAAAAATTGCAATAATACCGATTGGTTATTGGGATGGTTACAATCGTAATTTATCCAACAAAGGAATAGTTTATATTAAAAATATTTCAGCTCCTGTAATAGGTCGTGTCTGCATGAATATGATTATGATTGACATAACAGATATTCAGAATGTAGAAATTGGAGATGAAGTGATTTTGTTGGGAGATAAACCCGGAATTACACCTAATGACCTGGCTCAATTATCCGGTTCAATTAATTATGAAATTACCACAAGAATAAATGCTTCAATTCCACGAATTATTATCTAAAATCATTTATAATCTGATTTTTTTATTTCAAAGCTTACAATGCCTTGTGGTTCGATACGATACGTTTCTTTAAACCCAAGACCTTGATAAACTTTGATTGCAGGCTCATTTGTTGTTCTGGTATCAAGTTTTACTATTTCTGCTCCTTTTTTAAATAAATCTTCAATTGCATAACGTGTTAATTTTTTTGCATACCCTTTACCTCTGAATTCAGGGTCCACATAGACAAATTGAATTTTGCCTTCATAAAACTTCTTTTTAAAATATGTAGTAAAACCAATTTGTTTATTATCTTTTTGCAAAATTTTAAAATTCAGCTTTCCAAAATATTCAGGATCTTTATTGGGTGACATTTTTTCAATTAGAAAATCCAATGAAAATTCAGGGTTTTCAACAAGCCAATAATAGTCTCTTTTGAATGCATTTTGAATAAATTCAATATCTTTACTTTTATCAAAATCGCGAATTTCTTTATTTGTTTCTGTTTTGAATAAAAAAAGAGTTAAAATTCCCAAAACTAAAGCTGTTATCACTGTTATTCCTATTATTTTTCTTCTATTAAGCATTTTTTCTCCAATTTAATTAATTAGTAAAGTCTACTAAATAAGTATAGCTGCTAACTCATTTTTTGTAAAAAAGGACGGAATCTTGATTTTCGATGATTATACGTGATATCTTTAATAAAAAGGGGGATAATATGAAAAAAATAAATGAAATTAAAAAATCTATAATTTTAATGATAATTATTTTTAATGTAAATAAAATTTATTCAGATATTAGAAAAATAGCAGAAGCTAATGCAAAGGTTGTAAAAGAAGTTAAAGAAGAAGAAATTAAAAATAATCCATGTCATGGATGGCCATGTTCACGTGGTCGCCCTAGCCATTATCATTACAGAGATCGCAGATGTGTTCGTGGCGAACAATGTGCATCTGGATATGCTTGCGTTGGAAATGTCGAATTCTGGGATGACGGAGAACCAAAAAAATGGGGTACATGTAGAAAATGTCCAGGAAATGTATGTCGTGGCAGGTGATGGATAAAATAAACCAAGATAGAAAATTATGAAGAAACTAATTTTTGTTATTTTATTCTTACAATATATAAAGCAAATTGATGCTGCATGTGACAATGTCATAAGATATGAGCGTCCTGATCACAGGTGTATTAGCAATAATGATTGTGATGCGGGCAGATGTTGCCATCAATCTGGCTATTGTCACAGTTGCATGAACAGAGGAGCTTGTAGGCCAGATTAATGTTCAAAAATAATTTCAGATAACATCAAACCTTTGGCCGGCGCACTTGGCAAAGTTTGTTCCTGGTCTTTTTCATCTAAAACTTGTTGTAAATATTCAATTTTTAACTGTTTTCTTGATGCAACTTCTAAAGATGCGCCAACAATTCTTCTGATCATATGATGGAGAAAAGATTTTCCCTTTACTTCAATTCTATAAACATTAATTTCCGGAATGTAAATTAATTTTATATCATCAATTGTTCTTATTGTGCTTTCCATTTCATATCCGGTAGAATATGACCTAAAATCATGCTTGCCAATAAAAATTTTAAGAGATTTCTCCAGCTTTTTTAAATCAATTGGCCAATGATGAAAATGCCCATATCTCTGATTAAATGGCAACGGTCTTTCTAAAAAAAAATGATAAAAATAAGTTTTTTGTTTTACATTTTTTAGTGGATAAAAATTTTCATTACAATTTTCAATTGTTCTGATTGTTATGTCACCTGGTAATTTATTATTCCATGCAAGTAACATTTTTGATGTTTCGATTTTTAATTTTGTTTTAATTCTAGCTATTTGGTTTAAAGCATGAACGCCGGCATCTGTTCTGGATGCTCCAATAATAGTCGGATTTTGGTTGAAAACTTTTTTGAAAGTTTTAAGCAATTCCCCGCTGATTGTTTTGACATCTTTTTGTTTTTGCCATCCCTGGTAATCAGTTCCATCATAAGCAATTATTAATTTATAAAAATTCATTTTTATTTTTTGAAATAGTTGATTAATTATCAAAAAGGATTATAGCTTATTTATATTATATTTTCTCATGATTTAAAAGGAATAGTCATGAAAAAAATCGTTTTTTTATTTATCATAAACATTTTTACCATTTCATTAAATTGTTGTGAATATATTTCGCGCAATGATTTTTTTAAAATTGAAGTTTCAATCCAACATCTTCATAAAAAAATGAATTACTTGTTTTTTATTGCAAAAAAATTAGAAAAATTAATTAAGCGAAATGAAGATTTTATAAAAGAAAATAAATTATTTTTTAATGAATTTGTTGAATATATTGAATGTTTAAAAATGAAAAATATAAGAAAGATACATATTATTGCAGCAAATTATAGGTTTTATAAATGGCTTTTTTATTATTATAAAAAAAGTAAAACGATGAAAAAAAATCTAAGACATTTTGCAGATTTTGCACAATTTGAAGAAAAAAAAGAAAATCTTGAAGGAAAATTAGAATTAGTAAAATCTATAAAAAAAAGATTAAATAATGTTTCTGAAGAATCCAAATGTTGCAGAAAAAATTTTGATGATGTTTATAGATGTTTATTGGAATTAGAAAATCGAATTTTGAATTTAATAGAACTATTTTCTGAAGTTTATAATTGCGGTAATAATGTTGATGAAAGTTTGGAAATTCAAGTGGCATTATTTAATAAACAAAGACATTCCATAGAAGAATTTAATTGTTGTTTGTGGGTTTAAAAAGATAAAAACAGGTTCAAAAAAAATTGAACCTGTTTTTATTAATTTTATAATTTCCAGATTACTCAGCAGTGTACCTTAATAAAGCCATTGAGCGGGCTTTTTTAATTTCACTTGCTAACATTCTTTGATATTTTGCACAATTTCCTGAAATTCTTGAGGGTAAAATTTTACCTCTTTCAGTTAAGAAGTTCTTTAAAAAATCTGAATTTTTATAATCAATTGATTTGATCAATTCAGGATTTGTTGTAAAGCGACATGATTTTCTTACTGAAAATGAATTTCTTCTTGCTCTTTTTTTTAATAATCTTGGACTTACTTTAAGTTTCACTTTTCTAGCCATAAATATTTATCTCCTACCGATATTACGCTTCTTCGTACTCTTCTTCTTCAGAGTTTTTTAAAGAATTTAGTTTTGATGATTCTTTTTCTTCATTCAAATTTTTCATTTTATTATTATTTTTTTGAAGCAAAGAATCTATATCCTGAGGACCTTCTTCTAATGATCTTGGTTTTGTATATTCAAGAGTTTTTCCAGCTGCCAATACAGAAACAAGATGCCTCATTATAATGTCATTAAACTTTATTTTAAATAGATCTTTTAACTCTCTAAAGAGAATATCTTTTTGGTCAGTAGGAACTTCAAAACGTGTTAGATAATATACGCCATAATCATTTTTACGGACAGGATAAGCTAATTTATACTTTCCCCATCTATCAAAAGATAATAGGCTACCTTTGGCATCCTTAATCAATTTATTAAATTGGGATTCAAACTTAGTTGATTCTTCGTTTGTAATCTCAGGAATAGCCAAAATTAAGGTTTCATAGCGATCATTGCGATTGATGCTCATTTAGAACTCCTTACTAATTGGAAGTGTTATGTAAACACTATAAAACAACAAAAATTGTTTTATTTAGTTAAACTTATTTCTAATATTATCAAAAAATTTAAATAAATCTAGGAATCACGCTCTCAATAGTGAAATTCACTAAATTTTAGTAGATTTTTATTATAATTTAGACGGTATTTGACTAGATAATATTTGTTCAAAATTAAGTTCTGCTTTCTCAGCTTGTTGCCGTTGAACATCAGCTTCATGTCTCTCTTGTATTTCTTTTTGCTTAATTTTATTGAGATGGCATTTATAAGCGGTCAGACCCTCTCCTAAAGCTTTCATAATATGATTTACAGGATTTGACGAATTAATTTTTTTGCCAAGTTCATATAAATATCTGTAAAGCTTTAACGCTTGAATATCTACATGTTCTTTTTCAAGTGCTGTTATTTTTGTTAAATATTTATCAAATTCTATGTTTCCATTTTTTTCACTTAAATATAAAACTGCGAATTTCATGATAGTTAATATTTCTTCAATAGATTTCAAATAATTATTTGCATGAAAGTTATGGTATTCAACATTGGCATCAAAATTATTTCGCAGCCTTAAAAATTCCTTTTTAAGGTCAGAAAAGGTTATTGCAGAATTTTGTCTTACCATTTCGGCGGAAAATAAGTATGAATTGATAAATAAGAAAAGAAAGATTAATAATTTTTTCATTGATAACTCCATTTAAGTGATTTAGGTAAAAAAAGAGCCAGGCGTTAAACCTGACTCTTTTAATTTTTTAGACTAAATTTTGAATTCTTTGAATAACACGACCAATTATTCTAAAATGGTCTTTTCCACGAATTAAGGCTATTGGAGCGGCTTTTTGATTAACTGATTCCAACACTATAAAATCTTCAGTATATGCAACTCTTGTAACAGTTTTAATTGGCGTATCGTTGCCATATTCTACGGCAGCTATATCACCTGAACGAGCCCAAATCTCAGGAGAAACAATTAATCTATCTCCTTTGACAAAAGCTGGTGCCATTAGGTTATTTTCAATTGCTAAAGCGAACATAGCTGTATCAGTATTATTTAAAACAGGAATAAATACATCTTTAAATCCTGTAGTTATTTGCATAAGTTGATTATTGTATGGTGAAGGATTAGATGGTATATCACCAACTACTGGAACTATTTGAACTTTTAATTCAACATCCGATTGTTCTGGCATGCTTACGTTATTATCGATATTATCTGTTCTTTTGCGATTTTCAGCAAAAAGATCAATAGGGCTAATTTCGAAAGCATTTGCTAATTTTCTTAAAGAATCTTCGTTCCAACGTCTTGTGCCATTCTTAATATGTGTTAAATAGCTTTCTGACATACCTGTCTTTTCAGCTAGAATTTTAGTTGTCCAGCCTTTTTCTCTCAATAGCTCTTTAACACGTAAAGATGTTGAGCCTTTCATTTTAATCCTCCTAGGATATCTCTATCAAAATACTTAAAATTTGATAGTTTTATAATTGAAAATAGTTAGTTAACTGCCTTATTTCTAATTGTATAGATTATTAAAATCTTGTCAATTGGAAAAATATCAGGGATAAATGTCTAAAAAAAATGTTTCCTATAGAAAGAATTATGGTTAAGATAGCCTATTTTTGCACTATTTTTATTGAAATAGGGAATTCTTAAAGGTCTTTGATGAATAATAAATTTTTAGGTGAAATAGTTGAAAGCTCTCTTAATAATTTTGTAGCTCAAAGTTGGGATTGGCAACGCCCGCCCTCCTTTGGTTCCGTTGTAATTATTGACACTAAATTGAGAAAATTATTCGCAGTTGTTTCTTTTATACAAACATCCTCCATTGACCAGGTAAGGCAACCTTTCGCCTTTAAAAAAACCCAAGAAGAATTGATCAAAGAGCAGCCCCAAATTTTCGAATTTTTAAGAACTAATTTTACTTGTTTGATGCTAGGCTACGTAGAAGAAAATAAAGTTTTTAGTATTTTGCCTCCTGAGCCGCCAAAAATTCATGAATTTGTAAGGATTGCTTCTCAAGAAGAAATGTATATTTTTTTTAACTGCTCAAATTATTTACAAGTTTTATTTGGACAAGTTCAAAATATTTTTAATATAGATGAACTTTTAATTGCTTTATTAAATAATTTGAAAAATCAAAATTTATTAAATAAAAATCATTTTGATGAATTCATAGATATTTTTTTAATGATAAATAATAATGATTACTTTAAGTTAAAATTATTTTTAAAAAGATTAAATTTATAAAAGATTAAAAGTTAGAGAATCGTGCATGAATTTTCTTCTTGTATTTTTAATTCACGCGAATATTCTTTAAGTTCAAATTCTTTAAATAATTGATCTAGTTGGTCAAAAGATTCATCTAGATAAATATCATAAATCATAGCTCCCGGTTTTTTAAAACTACCATTTGATTCTTTAAAATGATCTATTCGACCGGGATAAGAACGGCTATATAAGTTATATTTAAATTTATAATTAACATAAATACGATCTCCTTCTTTTGTAAAAGGATTTTCAATGTCTAAACTAATGAATTCTGGTATTTTTGGGCAATCAGGATGATAACCGTTTATAGATATTAAAAAGAAATTACTAAACAATAATAAAGCAAAATATTTAATTTTCATACTATAAAATCACGCATTTATTTTGGTTTTCCATAAATTCAGTATAATATTTACAAATTTGTTCAAATGATTTGCCAAGTTTATAAGATTCATTAACTATACCGCCGCATTCTATGCACCAAAAATTTGCATGCACGCTATCTCCGGGTATTTTAAAATATGTACCCCCTTTACTAATAAATTCTAAACTACTCTGTGTTACTGGTACCATTACTGGCACAAAATGCCAATAAGTAAGATTTAAAATTTCATTGGTACCTAATTTATAAAATCTGAGATATAATGCTTTTTCTTTTATAAAAAATGGATTCCCTTCATCTGTATAAAGTTCGATTATAATACATTTTTTATCTTGTTCTTTTACATCTAGTGTAAAAACTTTTCCAGTTAAGAGTAATAATAAAATTAGACATTTAATTTTCATACTATAAAATTACACATCTGCAGTTTGTTTGTTCAAATTCATCATAATATTTCTGTATTTGTGCAAAAGATTGTCCAAGTTTCTTTTTAAAAGGTTTGCATTCATAAAGATAAACAATTGCATTAGGTTTTAAAAACTGGCCATAATTTTCACGCGAATTAAAATTGCCTGCTTTATAACTCAGACACATTTTTTCATTTGTATCCTTTTTGCAATGATAACATCTTATGTATAGATGATTATCTCCTTTACTGACATAAAATGGATTGCCTTTTTCCGTAAAAAGTTCTAATGTTACGGATTCTTCACTTTCAAGACAAAATCCTGTAAACGAAAATAATAAAAATTGAATTAAGGCTAAATATTTAATTTTCATGTGTTCCTTTTTTTATGTCTTATTATAAAATAACGCAATGTATATAATCAACATCAGGATCTCTATGTTCCTTGTGCCAAATATTTATTTTTGCAAAAGATTCTCCAAGCTCTCTTCTACAGCCTTTTATGAAAACTAAATCTCCTGGTTTTAGCCAGCTGTTTAAATTTTTAAAATAATGTTCTTGTTCTTCAAATTCAATAATTGTTTGAGGGCTCAATTTTACATAGCATTTAATCCATGTAATTCGTTGAAGATCTGTACGAAAAGGATTGCCATTTTTAGTATTGAGCTCAATTACATCTAAAGCAAAAATTTTTGCGTTTAGCGTTAAAAATAAAACAAAATAATTTATTTTCATTTATAAAACCCTTATCTAGTTATTGGATTGCGCAGCAATTTGTTTCAGGAATTTTATTGATTTGTTCATCTTGGATAAATTGTTGATAATAAGTAAAAAACATTTTCAAAAGATTTTCCATACTTATATTGGTATTGTTTTTTTCCCCGAATTGTAAAATATTTCCTGGTTTAAAAAAGGCAAAATCATAAGGGTACGCATATTTCTAAATAATCAGTAATCATTTGAGATAAATGGTTAAATTTGTAGCATCTCAGGCATAATTCACCAAGACGGAAAAAAAATGGATTTCCTTGCGACCAATCAACTTCAATGATTTGTTCGCCATAAAGTTTTTGCGCAATTTCAAAATTTAAACCATTAAGGCTTCCTATTAAAAATAATAAAAATAGATATTTTATTTTCATATGACTCCTATGCTTAAACTTTTAAAAAATTACTTATAAACCTGAAAAAAAGCAAATTATTTATTAAAGTATATAAGACGAATCTTTAATTAATTTTCTATTTGTAAAAAAAACTGATATAATATATTAATAAACAAAAAATGAGCGAAACAAGGCCTAATCATGTTTAATTTTATAAAAGATAAATTAAGTAAAATTTATTCCCAGATGTCCTCTAAATTAAACGGTATTTTCTCAAAAGATTCTATAGATCAAAATGTTTTATTGGAATTAGAAAATTTACTTATATCTTCCGATATGGGAATTAAAACAGTTAAAAAAGTTATTGAAGAATTAAAATCGTCCTTTTTAAAAGGCGAAATAAAAAAGGGTGAAGATTTAAAAAAATCACTGGAAAAAATCCTGATTAATTTAATTAAAGAAAAAAATATAAATTTTCAGGAAAATAAGATTTTTTTGTTAGTGGGAATTAATGGTAGCGGAAAAACAACCTTTATTGGCAAGCTATCGCATAAGCTTCAAAAAGCGGGTAAAAAGGTTTTACTTGTTGCCGGCGATACTTTCAGAGCTGCAGCGGTTGATCAATTGGAACAATGGGCCAAAAAAAGTAATGTAGAAATTGAAAAAGGAGAACCCAATCAAGACCCAGCTTCTGTAATTTTTGACGGATGTTCAAGATTTAAAAATGAAAATTTTGACTATTTAATAATTGATACAGCCGGGCGATTGCAAACAAAAATAAATTTAATGAAAGAATTAGAAAAAATAAAAAAAGTAGTTTCAAGACAATTGCCTGATTATAAAATTTGTACTTTATTAACAATTGATGCGATGCTTGGACAAAATTCTTTTGAGCAGGCAAAGATTTTTAATGAATCTACAAATTTGGATGCAATTGTACTTACCAAAATGGATAGCACTGCAAAAGGCGGAATTGTTATTGCAATTAATCAGGAATTAAATCTGCCTGTATCTTTTGTAAGTTTTGGCGAAGAAATAGATAAATTAAAAGAATTTAATGCTCATGAATATGTTGAGCAATTATTATCATGATTTTGCAACATTTAATACAGGAAATCAAAAAAAAATTACGGCCAGTTCCGGATTTAGATAATGAACAAAAAATTTGGTGGATTCTTGAAGAAGTTACTCAAAAAAACCAATCAGAATTAATTCAAAAAAATTTTTTACTTACCTCAGAGCAATTAGAAAGAATTAATTTCATTATAGATAAACACGTTAATGAACATATGCCATTACAATATTTGTTTGGATATGTTCCTTTTCTTGAAAATAAAATATTTGTAAATCCTCCTGTTTTAATTCCAAGGGCAGAAACAGAAGAATGGTGTGCAAATTTAATAAAAGAACTAACGAGTTTAAAAAATAAAAAAATCAGAATTCTTGATATCGGAACAGGTTCAGGTTGTATTGCAATTTCTTTAGCAAAAAAAATTCCTTCAGCAGAGATTTTTGCAGTTGATATTTCGGATTGTGCAATTGAGTTAACAAAAAAAAATATCTTAGAAAACAAGATTAATAATATTAAATTGATTAAATCTGATTTATTTGAAGAATTAAAAAATGAAAAATTTGATTTAATTGTTTCTAATCCTCCATATATTCCAGATGAATTATTTGAACAGCTAGATTTATCAGTAAAAAAATGGGAAGACCCAAGAGCATTGATAGCTCAAGATAAAGGGCTTAAAATTATAAAGAAGATAATTGAGCAGTCAGAACACTTCTTAAAAGCTAATAAAGAATTTTTTGAAAATAATTTATCGCAATTAATTTTAGAAATTGATTGTTCACAAGCTGAAGAAGTTTCAGACTTTTTGAAGTTAAATAATTTTTTTAATATAGAGATCAATGAGGATTTGCAACAAAAAGATAGAGTAATAAGAGCAAGGAGATTTGGTGATAATTTTTTTCAGGAGCAACAAGGAAATAGTAACGGTCAATTTTAATGCAAATAATATTGTTCTTTCTCTTTTTAAAAACGATTTAATAATTTCTTATGTTAAATGCGAATTGATCAATTTTGAAATTTTCAAATTAAATATTTTCAATTTTTCTAAAGTTCAATTGTTAATTCATAATTTTTTAAAATCTAATAACTTAAAAAATCCAAAATTTTATATTTCTGCTTCTTGCGACGATATTAAAGAAAAAATAATCAAATCTAGAAGTATTATTGATGATAAAAATGAGATTTATGAAAATTCAACTTTAAATTGGAACTGTTATAATTTGGGAAGCTTTCAAGATAGCTATGTTTATTATATTTCCGGAATATCACATTCATTAATTTTTCAATATAAAATTTTAGCTGCTAATTTGGGCATGAATATTAATTTCTTGCTTCCTGAAAATGCAGTTTTACTAAATTTGTGCACAAAATATAATCCTGATTTTTTGGAAAAATTTAATGAAAAGGCTGACATAAAAAACTGTTTCGTGGATTTTGTAAATAATTTAAATATTGAAAATTATATAAGTAAAAATTTAGAATTAGATATTAATAAGGAAAAGATATTTTTATCTACAGCTCTGGGATTATTTTTTTGGGGGAAGGAATGAAGAATTTTAATTTTGTAAATGTAGCCTCAGATAAAAAAAATCAGAGTTTTATTAGGTGGATTAAAATATCGGCTTTATTAATTTCTGCAGCATTTTTATTATTAATTTTTTTACATGTAAAATTCAGAAATAGAATTGACTTATTAAAAAATAAGAAAATTACACTAGAACAACTTATAATTGATTATGATTCTTTTACTAAACAAAAAGAGAATTTAAAAAAATATCAGGAAAAATTATCAAAAAAAATTAAGAAATTAGAAAATTTAATTTCGGGATTTAATATGGATAATTATTTGATAAGCATCGCTCTAGCTATCCCCGAAAACGCATATATTGAAAATTTGGAATATGATTATAAAGATGGAATAAGTTTAAAGGGGCATTGTAGCAAAACAGGCTGTGCAGCAACATTTATTGAAAATTTAAAAAAATTATCTTTCATGCAAAAAATTAAATTGGAATATTTAAAAGCAAAAGATGAAAAAAATAATTCCGAATCATTACATGAATTTTTAATAAAAATTGATTTGAAAAAATAATCTTTATTTGCTTTGAATCAACAATTTTATTAATATGGCATTTTAAGGAAATATTATGCCAAAAATTAAGAAATTATCTGACAATGAAGCAAAAAAAATTGCAGCAGGAGAAGTGGTAGATCGTCCGTCAAATGTTGTAAAAGAACTGATAGAAAATTCTGTTGATGCAGGTGCGACAGATATATCAATTTATTTAAATGAAGCAGGAAAGAATTTAATAAAAATTATTGATAATGGTTGTGGAATGTCTTTTGATGATGCAATTCTGTGTTTTGAGCATCATGCGACAAGTAAGATAAATTCAATTGAAGATTTGAACTCACTTAAAACTTTTGGCTTCAGGGGTGAAGCTCTTTCAAGTATTTCAGCAATAAGTAAAATAAAATTAATTACTAAAGAACCTCAATCAGAAATTGGTTCGCATTTAGAACTAAATGATGGAAAAATTTTATTTCATAAAAAAATTTCATGTTCAACGGGTACTCAATTGGAAATTTCTGATTTATTTTATAATGTTCCTGCAAGATTGAAATTTTTAAAAAAGACTGAGACGGAATTAAGACAAACCTTCTTATTATTCCAGGCATTTTGCTTAAGTAATTTAAACATTCATTTTAAATTATTTCATGAGGGAATTGAAATTTATAATTGTCCTCCAGTGTCTGATTTGAGTTCAAGAATTTCTCAATTATGGGATTATAATTTTGCACAAAATATAATCTTTTTTTCTGAATCGGAGCAATCTATCAATTTAGAGATTTCAGGAGGAATATCCAGTCATAATTTTTCAAGATTTAATAAAAATCAAATATTTTTATTTGTTAATGGTAGATGGGTAAAAAATTATAATTTAATTAAATCCATTTTAAAAGGATATATGAATGTATTACAGGAAGGAAGATTTCCTGCAGCATTTATTTTTATAAATTTACCTTCCAATCAATTAGATGTTAATGTTCATCCAAAAAAAGAAGAAGTTCACTTTATCAGCACAAAAAAAATTGAACAATTTTTACAAAATTTAGTTAAAAAGAATTTAGAAAATTATTTATCAAAGCAATTAAATAAAAAAATTGAATTTCATGATGAAAAAATAAAAAATAATTTTATTCCTGCAACTCAGACAACTTTAGATATTGAACAAATCCCATTTTTTGAACCAACTGACTCTTTCAATGCTGAAAATCATTTAATAACACAAAATAATTTAAACATTGAGTGGGGAAGTTTTCCTGAAAAAATTGAAGAAAAAAAATTAAATGTGGATTTTGTTGATATTGAAAACAATTTAAAAGTTATAGGACAATTTAAATTAACTTATATTTTAATAGAAAAAGATGATGGATTGTTTTTAATGGATCAACATGCAGCTCATGAAAGAATTTTATATGAATTATTTTCAAAAAGATTTCATGAAGTTGCAACTGTTCCTTTGATTTTTCCGATAATTATTACGTTAAAAGAATCTGAAATTCAATTTATTGAAGATTATTTTGAAATTTTTCATTTAAATGGCATCGATATTGAAAGATTTTCTAAAGATCAACTGGTAATTAAAACTATTCCAGTGCACATCAAAGATATAAAAATGGAAGAATTAATAAATCAGATAATTATTTGGGTTGAAGAGAATCAAAATTTAGAAAAAAATGATTTTTTTAAAATAATTAATGAAAAAATACGTGCACAGATGGCATGTAAAGCTGCTGTAAAAGCAGGTGACCCATTATCAAAAGAACAAATTGTTCAATTAATTCAGAATTTAGAAAGAGCTGAAAATAATTTCACCTGCCCTCATGGACGGCCAACAGGTTGGCTTTTATCAGCATTTGAAATTGAAAAAAAATTTAAACGTAAGTTTTAGCTATTTTTTTAAAAATAATGTTGCGCCATAATAAATAAGTATTGCAGCTGCAACATATGCAATAGCTCTTACTACATTAAATGCCATGTGTGTTGTATCTGCAGGCATTAGCATTCTAAACGGAGCTAAAACTATAATTAATGCACCCGCTATTAGTAATAAAATTCCAGCCACTTTATCTTTTGATGGATGATGTTTAACCATTTTTGGACTCCTTCTTTTGAAATTAAACATAATAGGACATTAACTGATATCAGAAATAAATGTCAATAAATTTACTTAGGAAAATTTTATCTTCTTTTTATCTTTTCAATTATATTATGAAAAATTTTAAAAATTATGACTTGTAAAGTTGGAAGTTCAAGTTTATCTAGACCAATATTAATTAAAATCACTGCAATAACTGCCGTTAGCAATTGAATTGCAAATTTTCCAACTACAAAAATAAATAAAAGGATACCGGTAATTATAGAAAGCAGGCCTAATAGACTTTTATCGTTTCTTGCCATTTTTTTACTCCCGATTTTTAAAAGTTATATTTTTTTATATTATATTGAGTCAATAAAATATCAAATTGAAAAAATAAAATTTAAAAATTCAAAAAAATTAGAACTTGTAAAGTGCTGGATTTTTTTTAATTAATATATTATTTTTGTATAATCTTAGTAAAAGTAAAATCAATTAATTTTAAAAAAGGAGCTTCCAATGGCTTATGCAGTTAAATCTAAAAAAAGTGGAAAAACTTACTATCTTCATTCAAAAGAAGTCAAATTAAAAGGTGACCGCAAACAAAGAATTTTCTATTTTGCTGGAGAAGCTGGTAAGAACGCGTTAAATGATCTTCCATCCGGGTATGAAGTAATGGAAAACAAAAGAACCGGTTTGCCAATGCTTAGAAAAAAGAAAAAATAAATTATAAAAATAAAAATTAGGCCCATTATTATGGGCCTATAAATTTTATTATGATCAATCAAAAAAGAGATCTTGTTGCTGTCTTCTTTCTTTTATTGTTCACAGCCGGATTTTATTATTTTTATTGGACTGTAAAAACTAAAAATGCTTTAAAGACTTTGGGTGGGGAAATTCCGACCGCATTTCTGACAATAATACCTTTTGCCAATTTTTATTTTTGGTATAAATATTCAATTGCTTTTGCAAAATATATAAAAAAGAGTGATGATTATATGGGTTATTTTGCAATAAATGCATTGTTGCCGATAGTTGCTATTTTTATTTTGCAAAATGATTTTAATAAATTTGAAAAATAGTTATTCTTTATCTCGATAAAATTTTGCGAGTGATGAGACGGGTTCTTCTTCTTTTTGCTTCTCATTAGCTTTCAAGTTATTTTTATTTTTTATATTTTCGTCTTTTTTATTTTTAAGATATTTTTTTGTTTTGTTTTTTTCTTTTTTAACCATCCATTTTTCCTTTTTTTATCTTTTTCTGAATGCCTGACGTGCTCTTATGCTCGCTTCAGCTTTTTCCCTTGTTTTAGAATGAGCAATAACTTTCCATTTCCCTCTTTCGTGTTTCATTATTGTATAACCTTTAGTTTTAGTTTTCCGGCCCACTTTATATGGCATAATAGCCTCCTTTTTCTTATATTTTTAGTTTATAAAAATTCCTGTATAAAAAGCAAGAATTTGTATTCTAACTGAATAAATATCAATAAAACTATTAATAAATCTATTGTTTTTCATATTTTGATTATGTTACAATCATAAAAAAGGAGATAAAATGAAAAAAAATATTGTATTAATCATTTTTTTAACAACTTTTTCTATTTCATTTGAATTATTATCTAAATTTGAAAATTTAATAGATAATGAAAAAAACCTCGAAAGTGGTTTGCAAAAATACCAATCATGTTATGGCTATGCTTGTAATTCTCACGGAACATGTTGGTGCATCTCACGAAGAGATATTTAATTTTATAAATAATATCAAAAAATATTAGTGAGCATGAAATCAGTTGTGTCTGAATAAAAATCACATATTATTAAAATAAGAATCCAGTGAATAATTCCCACCACCAATAATTAAAAAGGCTAAATAAACAAAAATTAAAGTAAGTGGAAATGAATAAATCATAAAAGCATCACGTTTTTGAATATGCCATGCTGTTGCAATTGACATCATAATAATAAGGCAAAAACATTCAATTCTTGTAAATAAACCGAGCGCTAATAAAATTCCGCCAAAAAATTCTGTCGCCGCTCCCAAAAATCCCCACATTGTTGGTACAAACTTTACATTAAGAGGAAACATTATAGCTGTACCTAAATTTTTCCAGCCATTTTTGCCATCTTTTATTTTTGGCAAACCATGCCCAATTGTTAAAATTCCTAAAATAATTCTTAAAAAAGTTAATGTGATTTGAATTTGATAATCAGTTGGTTGAAAAAATAATAACTTCAAAAAATTCATAAACTTCTCTCATTTCTTACAATTCTAAAATTTGATTTTAAAAAATTAAATATTTTATAAAATTGCACAATTACAATCATTTTGAATATAAGAAACTGCGCAACATTGTTTGCAAGAATCAGTTAAACAACAGCAACACAGACAACAATATGCACAACATTGAGTTTTTGCCTTCATATGAATTTCATAAGTTTCAATAATTTCGTTCAATGGAATATTATCTTTAAGTTGAATGGCGGCTAATGCCATTTTTTTTAATAGTGCATATCTTGACTCACTATGATTTTCCTTTAATAATTCTTTTTCAGCTTGAATTGCCAATAGATAATTATTTACTATTAAATTAATCATTGCGATATTGCCAAGATTTTTAATTGAAGGCATGTCTTGCATAAATTCTGTAAAGTTTTTCAAATATTTTTTTCTGCTTTCTAAATTATTTATTAATTCATCAAAACACTGATAAAACCTGTTATTTTCCAAATATTTTAGTATATCAGCCAAGGCGATTATTACTTTGTGTTCTAAAGCTTTTGCAATTACATAATCATTATATTTATATGGTGATGAACAACAAGGAATTGTTTGCTGAAAATTAATCAAAAAAAATACAAAAAATAATTTATTAAAATTAATGAATTTCATTTGTCTATTTCTCCTACTACTTGTTTTATGAAGATAAATTTGCTAATGCATCAAACTGATTTTTGCTAAAAAATTTACTCACAAGATGTTTTTTTGCATTTCTTTTTTGTCTATCTCTTTTTGCTGCTTTCTTTGTCATTTTATATATAATTTCAGGCATTTCATATACATATATTTTTAAAACCCATCTAATATCTTTATCAGTTGCTATAAAAAAAGAATCTACCGATTCTGCCATAATTCTAAAAATTTTGCCCCGGAATTCTTCATTGGGGTATGTATTATAAAATCTTGCATATTTTTTGGTATTCTCTTTTTTTTCAAATGCATTTAAATTTAAAGTCAAAATATTTAATAAAATAAAAATTAAAATTTTTTTCATTGTAACCTTTTTTTAATAATTAACTTGTACAATATAAAGTTTCTTTTCTAAATTCTTCTTCAGTGATTTCTTTGGTATTTCTTTTTGGAATAGAATAAATTATTTCATTGATTTTTACACAATAATAATATATTTCATCATTACTCCAAGCGTCAGCAATATATTTTAATCCATCACAAACAACTTCACCAACTTTTCCGTCTAAATGATAAATTTCACAATTTCTGACATCCATTGAACCCAAATAAACCTTCACATATTTTGCTGCATTTAAATTAAATGCCAAAATATTTAATAAAATAAAAATTAAAACTTTTTTCATTAACTTCCTTTATAAATCTTTTTCTACTTTTTTCAGATTTGAAGTAGGAATACGATAATTTCTTCCTTCTATTTTTACACAATAAATTGTTACTGATGTCCATCCATCAGGATAATAAATTTCGCCATTTCCGTTACATAAAACGACACCAGTTTTTCCAATCAAATGCAAAATTTCGCAATTGAGAGAATTTGCATCTGTTTCTATAACTTTTACGTAATCACCAATTTCAGCCCAAGGACAACCACGTAAATTAAAAATCAAAATATTTAATAAGATGAAAAGTTTTAATAATTTCATTCTCATCATATTTTTAACTCAGTAATTTTCATTTGATAAAATTCTGCCATATGGGCATAATAGGTCTTCAGGTATAAATCTAATTCTTCATCGTTTGCAAATTCTTTTATAAGAATTTTTTCAACAGAATAATAATTGTCCTTTTCTCCATCTTTTATTTTTATAAAAACTTTATCTACTGTATCATGTATAATTTCTCCAATTGCATTTGTATATATTTCTGGATATCGGGGGCATTGAGGGATTAATGCGTATCTTTTTGCATGCAAATTTACTGATAAAATTAATAAACCAAAAAGTAATGTTTTTTTCATAAAGTTTTCCTTAAATTAAATTTTCAAAAGTTATTTCATTTTTAAAGAAATCAGTCCTGCATTGGAAAAGTATCAGAAGGTAGGAAAAATTCTTCTAGTTTTTCATATTCTACTATATAAATTTTTTCAATTTCGTAAAAATTTTCTTTTATTTTTATAATTACAGAATCCCCGCAATCTTTTATGATCTCACCAATCTGAGCGCCAAATCCATCTTGCAATTCAGGATATTTATGAGTATGAACAATTGCCCATCTTTTTGCCTGCAAATTAACAGATAAAATTAATAAAACAAAAAATAATAATTTTTTCATAGAATTCCTTTTGTTGAAATTAATAAACTGATTTTTTTATTTTAAAATAAATGAAAAAAAAAATGAAGAAAATCCCAAAAAATCTTTGAGTCAAAAATGTTCAGCAAACATCTTTTGCAATGGATTTGCCGGAAGGTATTTTCACTTGGCAGCCAAAAGAAATTGCTCGGTTTAAAAAAATCCGTTATGCAAAGTGATCGAACAAAAGGAACAAAGTTCCAATCAGCAATGTCCATGTTAAATTATTATATTAATCGTGCAGGCAAAAAATTAGATCCAAAAGATAAAGTTCGCCTTGAAAAAGCTAAAAACGAATTAAGAAAAGTTTTTGGCAAAGAAACTAAATAAAATTTATGGTCTGTGAAGACAATTTGGAATAATTTCACAATCAACTGAATTTTTTCTTATGATGCTCAAACTTCCTGAAGTTTCCAGATACGCTAATTCTATCTCTGACATGTGTTTAACGCCCCTTAATCTTAAAATAGAATATAATTCATCTTTTGTAATGTTTTGCTTTTTCATCGCAAATTCTTCTAAATGACCATCTTTAATAATTAAAACCGGTGTTCCATTTAATAATTTTTCAAAGTAACCGCTTTTCATTGAAATTTTTGTAATGATTCTTTCAATCAAAACAATTGTAGAAATTACAAACATACCGTGAATTAAAGGAATGTTTCTATAAAACATAGGGTCACCAACGGATGCTCCCAAGGCAATAATTATTATAATTTCAAATGGACTTAATAATCCCATACTTCTTTTGTTCATTAATCGGACGTTTAAAATTGCATAAACATACATGAAAGAAGTTCTGAAAACAATTTCTAATAAATGTATTATTGTAGTATCAGTTCCAATAAATAACTTATAAAATTCATCAAAAAATAGACTCATTTTATCCTTCTTTAACTTTTTGTTATATTTGGAAAGTATATTAATAAAATAAATAAGAAATCAAATTGAGAAAAAATTATGTGGTATTTATTAGCATTGGCATCGGGATTTTTGGCGGCTGTAGTTGCAATTTTAACAAAATTATATTTAAAAAATATTAATCCATTCTTTATTACTTTTTTGTTTTCAGGTATCACAGTAATATTTTTATTTTTAGTTGATTTATCCACAAAAAAAATAAATTGTAACCAAATTACTTGTTTAACTTTTAAAGAATGGCTTCCTATTGTCATTGCCGGTTTGATAAATGGATTATCTTTTTGTTGTTATTTAGGAGCGTTAAAATATGGCAAAGCTGCAGGCGCAGTCGCGATTGACAGGTTAGGAATTTTATTTGTTGTAATTTTATCAGTATTTTTTCTGGAAGAACCACTTTCTATTAAATCTGTGGCAGGTGCTTTGATGATGATTTTGGGAGCTGTTTTATTAAGTTTTAATTAACTTCTTTCTGCGTCAAATTCTTCTTTGGAAATTTGTTCAAACCATACTCTATCAAATAAATATCCTATTCCGTCTATTTTTAAATAATAGACATTTTTGCTATAAGGACGTTTTTCAATTTTATAATAATCTTGTATTACATTTCTATTACGAGTCCATAGATATTGTAGGGCAACTTGCCTCGGGTCTGTTATATCAGTGATTCCCCAAATGTCATTTTGATTGCCTTCAATGAATGCAACTTTGTTTTCTAAACCTTGATTATAGGGATCAAATTTTATTCTTGCATATTTTAATTTTTCAATTTCTTTTTTTTCATCTGTCTTCTTTATTTTTTTAGGACAAAATAGGCTTGTTAAATATTCATAAGAGAAACATTGAAAACAAAAAAGTAGATTTAAAAATGCAAAAAAATATTTTAATTGCATGATAACCCTTCTTAAAAATAAAAATTACAACGATTATAACAGGAAGTTTCTTTTTTTTAATGTTTTGCAATTTTGCTTTCTTAACAAAATAATTTGCCAACATTTATTTTATTTATTATTAATGATTAAGTAATTTATTTAAAAAAGGAGAAGATCTATGAATTCAGCGGCATTAAAACAATTAAAAGAAAATTCTTCCTGGTATTTAGTTTTAGGAATTTCATTAATTATTCTTGGAACTTTATTTATTTTCTATTCTTTTACTGCAACTATTGTATCTGTTATTTATTTGGGTGCGTTAATTACAATTGCAGGAATTTTTGAAGGCGTTAAAGCATTTAAAATGAATAAGTGGAAAAGTTTTTTCCTACATTTATTTTTATGCATTTTATATTTAATTGCAGGCATTTTTATTGCCTTAAATCCGGCAGTAAATGCGCTTACTTTAACATTATTATTAGCGATATTTTTTGTGATAACTGGTATTGCAAAAACCATTTTTGCGTTAACTCAACACGTGCCTCACAAAATGTGGATTTTATTAAATGGTATTTTAACACTCATTCTTGGAATTTTAATTTGGATGCAATGGCCTGTTTCCGGTTTATGGGTAATTGGAATGTTTTTTGGAATCGATTTGATTTTTACCGGATTTACCTGGATTCAATTATCAATGATTGCGAAAAATTTAAAATAATTATTGCAAAAATACATTTAATAAATTAGTTAAATTTCTTTGATTTTTGATGATAAAAAATTGTTTTTGATCTTTGTACTTTTTTATTAGATTTTCAATAATAATTTTTTCATTTTTATTAAAAATCCAAAGTTGTTTTAAATATTTAAATGAAATTGTATCAGGGCATGCTCTTGTTTTGTCTTTTTGTCTTATTATAAAATTTTTTATTTTACGTCTAATTCCTCTAAAAAGACAAACATAAATTGGATAATTTAAAAAAATAATGCTATCCGCTTTTTGTATTCTATATTCCAGTACTTCAATTCCCATTCCTTCAATAATCCATTTTTTTTGATTACAAAATTGGCAATGTAATTTTTGATAATCCTGAAATGTAATATTATTTTTTTTTGATTTCCAGCAATATAAATCTAAATGAATAACAGGAATTTTTAAAAGATCATGCAATTTGCAACTGAGTGTTGTTTTTCCTGATCCTGAATTTCCAATAATAGCGATTTTTTTCATAATTCTTTAATTTTGACAAAGATAAGAAAATTAAAGATGGAGACTCATAAATCTGACTTTATGCTTCTTTTATCTACTTTCGATGATATAAGAAAGTTAGCTTCATTTCACTACCTCTCCATCTTCTAATAATAAGCTTATCAGATATATTTTCTATTTGTCAATAAAACGAAAAAAAGTGGCTATTTAAACCTGTAAATTGGAGGGCAATTTTTATTAAAATTCCGTAGGTTTCTTTATTTTTCTTGAATACAAATAATCTTCTTCAATTGAGGTCAATTTTGATAATACTTTATAGGTATTCCAGCTTTTTCTTATGATGGGTAGTGGATTTTCTCTATGATTCCAGACAAATAATCTTGTTTTAGGGTCTCCCGGATTTCCGCTTCCAAAATCACCATAAATTTTACGGTATTTTCTATATTGAGCATCTGATGCACTTTTAGCTAAAATTGATGCTGCTCCGACAATTGTATAATTTTCATCAGCTTTGTGTTCAGCAACAAAATTTAATGAATTAATATTTTTTCTGTTTAACGTAATTTTTTTTGAAGTTAATTTTTTTCTTAATGCATATTTTAATAAACTTTTTTTTCTTCTATCAAAACCTTTTTTTGTAGTTTCCCAATTATCAACAATATAATGTTCAATATTTTCAATTTTCTGCATCTTTTTAACAATTTTAAAAAGAACCAGCATTTCCCATTCATTAAGATTAAAAGATTGGTCATCAATCATTGGTGCTGTTATTTGTTCAATTACAAAATGTGTTGCAGTTTTTTTAATTATTTTTGCTAATTTTTCTCTTTTTTTGAAAGCAACTAATTTACTATCTTTAACGCCGATGCTTTTCCAATGCTCAATAGTTTTTTCATCAGCAACAACACCTACAAGAAAAATACTACCAATTACAGGACATTTTGTAGCATCATCAATTCCGGCTATTAATTTTATTTCTTGTGTCATAGTAAAAATAAATTATTTATTATATTGTATATATTTCAACTATAAAATATAAAGTTAAAAATGGCAAATTATAAGATTATAAATGTGGAGATCTTATTTCTATAAATTTATCAACTAATGCTTTTTCAGTTACTTTTCCTTGAGAAAAAAAATTATCATCAATAATAATTACGGGTTTTTCTTTCGCTTTATACTTTTTTAATAATTTTTTACCAAAATCGGTTTCTCCATCAACTTCAATAATAGAAAGATCATATTCGCCTTCTAATTTGTACAAAATTTTTTTTATGTAGTCGCAAAGATCACAATTTTCAAACATTATAAAAGTTACATCAATCATCACTGATCCTTTTTTAAAATATTGATTTTTCTTTTTCAAATTTATTCTACTAAAAAAATAAAACAAAAAGCCAAAAAAAAAGAAAGATAAGAAATGCCAGAAATTCCTGAAGTTGAAGGATTTAAATATGTTATAAAAGTGCATTGTTTAAAAAAGAAAATTATTGATATTGATTCTTCTGACAAAAAGCTAATTAAACATAATTATGCAGATTTTAAAAAAAATTTAATTGGCCATGAATTTGTTTCAACTGAAAGAAGAGGAAAATATTTATTAATTAAATTAAATGCATCAGATTATACTTTGGTTATGCATTTTGCAATGACTGGCTTTTTAGTTTATTCAAAAGACAGTCAAAAAGTAAAATTTTCAAAAGTTAATTTTTATTTTAAAGATAAAACAATTTTACATTGGATAAGTGTTAGAAAGTTTGAAAAAATCTGGCTAATTAAAAGTTTTAGAGAAATTCCTGGCTTAAATAATTTAGGACCAGATCCTTTAAAATTAACAAAAAAAGAATTTATAGATTTACTGAATAATAATAAATCAAAAAATGTTAAAGATTTCTTAATGGATCAATCAATAATTTCCGGCATTGGTAATGAATATTCTGATGAAATTCTTTTTCAATCAAGTATTGATCCACATCATAAAATAAAAGATTTAACAGGAAATCAACTGTTAAAAATTTATAATGAAACTCATAAAGTTTTAAAATATTCAATTGCATTAAGATTAAAAGATATTAAAAAATATTCTGAAAGAAATTTCTTTTTAAAAAGCGACAGAGAAACATTTAAATCATCTTATCTTCAGGCGCACAGACACACTGACATGATTTGTCCAAAAAATAAAAATCACAAATTAAAAAAAGTAACTATTGCAGGCCGTTCATCATATTATTGCCCAAAGGATCAAAAATGAATCATTTATTAGAAAAACTTGAGCCATCTTTAAAGAAAAAATTAATAAATAAAAAAATGCCTGATTTTGAAATACCAATGTTAGCAACTTTAACAAAAAAATATTTTTCAGACAAAAATTGGATTTTTGAAAAAAAATTTGATGGCGAAAGATGTTTTATATACAAAAATGGAAGTAATGTTTTTTTAAAATCCCGTAATGATAAATTATTAGATGGCAGTTACCCGGAGATAATTCAGGCAGCAAAACATTTTAAAGTTGATCAAATTATTTTAGATGGTGAAGTAGTTTCTTTTAAAGGCAAAAATACCAGTTTTGAAATGTTACAAAAGCGCTTAGGTTTAAAAAACCCCCAAAAAGCTTTGCAAACCGGTGTCAAAATTTATATTTATGTATTTGATATTTTATATTTAGATGGATACGAGCTGTGCGATTTGCCATTACTAACAAGAAAATTAATTTTAAAAAAAGCAATTAATTTTAAAGATCCAATTAGATTTACAACACATAAAGATACATATGGCTTAAAATATTTTAAAGAGGCGTGCAAAAAAAAATGGGAAGGAATAATGGCCAAAAAGGCAGACAGTAAATATGTGCACGTGAGATCCAGAAGCTGGCTAAAATTTAAATGTGTTGCTGATCAGGAATTAGTTGTTGGAGGTTATACGGAATCTGTAAAAAGAGATGGTTTTGGTTCATTGCTTTTGGGATATTATAAAAATAAAAAGTTAATTTTTGCCGGAAAAGTAGGAACAGGATTCTCGCGTGATTTTATTGAAGATTTCTTTAAAAAATTGCAAAAAATAGAAATTGCAAAAAATCCATTTTCTTCTGACGAGATGTTAAAAAAAAATGTTCATTTTGTTAAACCATTTTATGTCGCGGAAATCGGTTTTGAAGAATGGACAAAAGATAATAAATTGCGTCAACCAAGATTTCAGGGCCTAAGATATGATAAAGCTGCAAAAGATGTGGTAAAAGAAACGCCGAAATAGAATTCAATTAATTTACACTATTCCTTCCTCCCCTTCCAAAATTTCTTTATTTTCTTTGAATTCAGCAAGAATTGAAAATGGTAAACCTTTGTAATAACTGAAAATTATATTAACTAAATTTGGATGTAAATTTGCTAAACTTTCAAATAGTTCTTCTTTTTTTATTTCAGGATTTTCGATTATTGAAAACTTTAAATCCTTACTATTTAATTGATCTGGAGAAAATTTTTTAATACGAAAGGACATTTCTTCGGGCGAGTATATAACAATTTTTGGAAATGTGTTATTGTCGAAAGTTAATTTAGAGCTTTCAACTTCTTGATTTGGCTTTAAATCAAATTTTATTCTTTGCCTATCTATTAAATAGCTACCTATTCTCCCCTCACTAACTCTTTTTCTCAACCTCCACATTTGGCCCGAAATGTCGTAATTTGTTTTATTTTGCAAAATAAATGAATTTGTCGAACCAAAATAAATCAAATTAAAGATCAAAAATAAAAATTTATATTTCATTGCTTTTCTCCTCATGCTTTTAGTTTATTAAATTTTATTATAATAAATCAAGAAAAAATCAATTCAGACTGAAAATGTGTATAGAAATCTGTTATAAAAACCCTTGTTTTTCATATTTTGATTATGTTACAATTAGTAAAAATGGAGAGGAATTATGAAATATATAAGAAATTTACTCATATTATTATCTTTTTGCTTGAATGAAGATTTAGTTAAAGCTCAGCGCTGTGTAATAACATGTAATAATTTTGAACCCATACGCATTGAGAGTATAACAGATTTACCTAAAATTTGGTGTAATGAGCGTTTAGCACGAAGGAGATGCCATTCTAATAATTCCAGCGCAGTTTGGGAGGAAATATGAAGAAATTGAGTTTCATTTTGTCGATTTTGTTAATAAATTTAATAAATGCAAGAACAGTTAACGTTTTTAATCCCACTCTTGCTAATTTAACATTTGTAGTTTGGCCAGATAACACATATACGCCAATTCCATCTGGTGAATCGCGCAATATAAATTTACAAAATGTAAATTCAAGTGCGTATTTATCTCCTTCAACGGGTAAGAACCCAAAGCCAGCTGAGTTGCCAGGAGATATATGTTATTACATGGATAGCAATGCACGGCCAGGTATCAATCAAAAATTTCAATTTACTAATGCAAATAACTATATTTTAAGATTAGATGGTTGCCAAAAAAATATGATGGGAAATTGTGTTTGTTATGTTAAAATTCAACCAGGATAAATTTTATTCTTTAATGACAGGATAATCATTTTTTCGCCATTCAGTCATGCCGCCTTCATAACCAAAAAGATTTTTAAATCCTTTTTTGTCTAAAAATTCAAAAACATTTTTGTCTAAGTTACAGTCAAAATCTGAACAATATAAAACAATTTCTTTATTTTTGTTCCATTTTTCTACATGTTTTTGTAATTCTTCAAAGGATATATTCATTGAATTTTTTATTCTGCAATCTTCATAAGTGTTGCGTGTTAAAACATTGATAACAATTAAATCAGAGTTTTGTTTAATTTTGTCATTTAATTCTTTAGCAGTTAATTTTTTTATATCTTTCATCATAAATTAGTTTCCCTTTTTGATTATTGTATCAAATAAATCAGGAGTAAAGTCAATGATATAAATATTTCATTTTAAACATGAAAATAATCTAATTTTCAGGTTCAAAATCTTCATTTTTTAAACACTTGATTTTTTGTTATATAATTTGTTACTGTTAGAATAGAAAGGCTGAATTATCGTTATTTGACAACATTTATTAAAAAGGAAAAAATATGTTCTACGGTTCAAATAAATTAAAAATATCATTAATTTTATTATTGTCATTAGTTGCTTCAAATTCTTACCCAGATTTCATTATCAGAGTGCAAAGTCCGGGCTTTGATGGAAAAGAAATAAAAAAATTTGACATTAAAATACTGAAATCCCAAGATTATCAGTTCGATCTTAAACCAAATATTGATTATTATCTCAACCTTAAAACAAATGGTTATATCCAAATCAACATAGCCGATGCAAATGACAAAATATTTTATTACACATTTCGTCCTTCAGACAATGTGAAATATATGATTAATATACCTGGCGAAGAAATTTGTCCTGATTCATGGAAAAAAATCTCTATTAACAATTATTATCTCTGTTTAAAAGAAGAAAGTTTAAAAGGATTAATTGAATTATTAGAAGCAGTAAAAAATCAAAGAAATTCGGATGTTCAAAAATTATTGGAAGATGGAACAAATCCTTCAATTCCAAACAAATTAGGATTTAATGCTTTAACATTGGCAATAACAAATGGATATCCTGAAACTGTTACAACTATTCTTGAAACTTTAGCTAAAATGGGCAAAACAGAATTAATTACAGAATTAGTTAATACTCGTGATAGGCAAGGCGAGACTCCATTACAATTAGCAAACCGATTAAAGAAACAAAATTCTGCAGAAGAAGCTTATCAAAAAATAAGTAAAATTTTACAAGATAATGGAGCGAAATAAATTTTTTATTCTCTAAATTCATAAAAGAAAGCTTCTAAACTACAAGCTTTCTTTGCTTTAAATCATTGCTTTTAGCTTCAAAGATTTGTTAAATTAATAAAATAAAGGAGAATATATGAAAAATATGTTACACAAAACAAAGATCAGTATTCCTGAAAAAAAACGTATTGAATTAATAAAAATGTTAAATAAATCTTTGGCTTCAACTTCTGATTTATCAATTCAAATGAAACACGCGCATTGGAATATAAAAGGAAAAGAATTTATTGCTCTTCACAAACTTTTTGATGAAATTGCAGAAGAAGTTGAAAATCAGGTCGATGTTATAGCAGAACGCGTTACAAGTTTAGGTGGAACAGCATTGGGAACTGTTCAGGAAATTGTAAAAAATACAAATTTAAGAACTTTTCCAATAGATATTTTTGATCTTGAAAAAATTATTACTCATTTGTCTCATAATTTTGCTATTCTTGGCGAATTAGCAAGAGATCACATGGATGCATCTGAAAAACTTGATGATATGGCAACAAATGACGTTTATATTGATTTAGCAAGAATGTTAGATAAAAATCTCTGGTTTTTAGAAGCACATCTGCAGAAATAAATTTATAATCCTGAAGGATATGTTTCCGGAACTTCGCCATCAATCCATTTTGAAGTTTTTTCAAGTGGTTCTAGTGCAGTAGTTTTATCACAATGAATAACTGCATCAAACTGATTTTCTAAATCAGCATAAAAATAATGACTCATTCTTTCTGTTTGCGGCATATAAACTACTCCAATAGCACGTTCTAATAAATTTTTTGGTATTAAATTTTTTTCATTTAATATTAATAAAAAATTTGCAATCCCAATTTGATGAAATAAAAATTCATAACTTTCGGGTAATGCATTTCTTATTATTTTGCGCTCAACTGGATTATCCCAATTTGAAGCTGCTGACACAGTACCATTATAAGTTGTAAATCCAAGGCTGAAAGAATTATTATTAAATTTTTCTTTTACCAGCTGGCCTATATTAAATTCTTCTTGCAATGACATTTGTGTAAATGCTGAATTACCAATATGAGAATTATGAGCCCAAACTATTATTTTGGGTTTTTTAATACCTTTCTTGTTATAATATTTAATAATTTCTTCAAGAGTTTCCATCATGTGAGAATCTCTTAAATTCCAATTATTAACTTCGTTAATATACAAAGACCGATAATAAATTTCAGAATTTTTAACTACTTTCGCATTTTGCATCAGATAAAATGAATCATCTTGTGATATTTTTTTTTCTTTTATTAATTTCCATTGAAGATTTTCTAAATTTTTTAGTTCCTGAATTACTTCATTTTGACAGCTTTCAGATAATTGTGAAAATACATAATATCCGTAAGCTTGGGGATCTCGTCTGAATTGTTCAAAACATGAATAATAATATTTTGCTTCGTCTGCAGCTTTTGCGTCAACCTTTTCTAAATAAGAAATTATTACATCAACTGATTTATACATGCTATAAAGGTCAAGGCCAAAAAAATTAATTTTTTCTTTTTTTTCTTTATTAAAATCTTTTAGCCAGATAATTAATTTTAAAATTTCTGTATTTTGCCACATCCATGTCGGGAATCTATTAAAAACAGATAAAGATTCTTTTGGGTCAGAAAAATTATCATCAGTAATAAAATTATTAATTTGATAAGCGTCCGGCCAATCACCTTCAATTGTAATTGCATTAAAGTTTTTTTCAGTAATTAATTTTTTACTAATTTCCGCTCTCATTTCATAAAATTCTTTTGTTCCATGAGTTGCTTCGCCCAAAAGAACAATTTGCGCATTTCCGATTTCATTTAAAATATTTTCGTATGCTTTTTCATCAAAATAAATGGCTTTATTTTTGATTTTTTCAATATAATTTTTGTTCAAACTAATCTCCTTTATTTTTTAAAAAATTAATATTTTCTTAATTTTATTTACAAGGATTAATTTGAATTTATAAATTCAATAAAAATAAAAAAAATGAAAAAATTAGTATGATAATTTTTACTATCGGTCATTCCACAAGAACTTTGCATGAATTTTTAGAAATCTTAAAGAAATATAAAATCAATCAGTTGATTGATATCAGAACAATGCCTCGCTCCCGGCATAATCCACAATTTAATATGAATACCTTTGCAAAATTTTTAAGAAATAGAAAAATAAATTACAGGCACATGAAAGGATTAACAGGTTTTAGGCATGCAAAGAAAGATTCAATAAATTCAGTTTTTTATAATAAATCATTTAGAGGTTTTGCAGATTACATGCAAACATATAAATTTAAAAAAAATTTAAAAAAATTAATTAGTTATGCAAAGAAAAAAAGAATTGTTTTAATGTGCGCTGAAATATTGCCGTTCAGATGTCACAGATCTTTGATTGGCGATGCACTTGTTGCAAAGCATATTGTTGTAAAAGATATTTATAATTTAAATTCTGTAAAAAATCATGAAATTAGAGATTTTGCCAAAATACGAAAAGACAGATCAGTTTATTATCCAAAAATGAATCAAAATTTATAAGAAAAATTGATTGAAGCGTAATATTTATCTTTTTTTTGATCGCCAAACAAATGTTGATAAATAAACCAAGAAATTCCTCCATGAATTGCTATTTTTTGTGTTGAAAAAAATAAAGATGCGCCTAAAAGAATTTCATTTCCGCCGGTATTTAAGTTAATTTTGCCTGCAATTTTGTCTTTTTGCGAATATGTGCCATCAAATTCTATCATCCAATTAAAAATAAATTTTTCTTTTTTGTACCAAATATTTTTACTTAATCCTAATTGATACAAAAATTGATTTCCGAATTTAGTATTAAAATGGTTTGTAGTTAATATTGCCCCAGATGAAGCATAATAATACCAATCAGTTGCAGTATGGCTAGCTGTCAGACCAAGAAAAAAACTGGATGAACCAAAACCTGTTGGTGGAATTTTTAAATAATTGCCGTTTGAAAATCTTAATCCCGTTACAAGAGTTATTACGTCGATTGAATTTTTATGATATTTTGCATACAAAATATATTCGGTTTGAACAAGTAAATCTTCAATCCCTTGTGAGCAATGATGGTCCAATTGTTGTTTTATTGTGTAAGGAAATTCAATGAAAATAGAAATGTGATCAGTTATTCCATAAAGAACTTTAGTTAAAATTCTTTCATCTTTTTTATTTTTTCCTTTTAAATAATCAACATATATACTTGCCAATGTATCATATTTATCTAAAATATTTTGCCCAAAACTAATTAATGGTCCTGGTTGCTGAGAGATCGGCAATGAAAAATTTCCAATTCTTGGTACGCTATATCTTCCCTGGCCATCAACCTCATCAACTTCTTTTGTTAAGCAGAAAGAAAACGTTAGTAATAAAATAATTAGTTTTTTCATTTAAATTTTTATTTCCAAACCATCATAACCAACAATAATTTCTAAATTATTTTCTTGGGATAATTTTTTAAAAAAATCTTTTGATTTTCTTATATCTTTATAAAACCATGCTCCAAAATGCATAAAAATTATTTTATCTGTGTAATCTTTAAATAGATTTATTAAATTGGGAATTCCTGTGTGTCCAAAAATTTGGCCCGCTTTGCTTCTTCTTACCATTCCACCTTTTCTTTTATAACTGCTTTCGGTAATTATTAAATTTAAATTTTTTAATAAATGATGATATTTTTTTTCTATCCAAATCATATCCCCGGTATAAAGTATTTTTTTGTTTTTATGTTCAATTAAATAAGCATTTGATTTAACTTTTATACTATGAATCGTTGGAATTGGCGTAATTTTGTAATCTTCAATTTCAAATTTTTTATTTATTATATGAATATTTAAATCATCATATTTTTCTGGAGCATAAATTGGTATTTTAATTTTTGGTTTTTCATTGTTTCTTACAAAATATGCATGATCAGGATGTAAATGGGTTATTAAAATATATTTTGGCTTGTGTTTTAAAAATTCTTTCTCACCAAAATCTAGTAATATTTTTTTGTCTAAAAGTACACCCGATTTTTTTGAATGAAATCTTGCAGATTCTTCAATTTCACCGCGTGTTCCTAATATTTTAATTTTCATTGATTTTTTAAAATTTATTTTTTAATTTAATTTTGGTTATTTTTAAATATAAAAAGCAAGTACTTTAAGAAGGAGTTTCTATGTGGTCGCAAAAAGAAATTATTATTTTTTTTCTTGGAGTTGAGGTGTTTCATACTTTAACACATATTATTTTTGCGATTTCTGGCTCATTGCCAGTTAAATTTTTTTCTTTAAAATGGACAGATAAATTAAATCTTTTCGGGATTATAATTAATGCATTAATTGTTGTTGGATTATATTGGTGGTTGATGAAATTACAATACTGATTATCTTTTAAGATTTGTGATAAAAATTTTTATTTATTTTTTTTCATAAAAGTTCACAATTTCGCCATTTTCTATGTAATAAACTCTATCTAATAATAATTCTATAAAAATTGTATCATGACTAGTTATTGCCAAAGTCATTCCGGAATTTTTAAAATCAATTAATAAATCTGCAAAATTTTTTGTAGCTTCAATATCTAATGATGCACTTGGTTCATCTAAAATCAATAATTTTGGTTTTAAAGATAATGCTCTGGCAATTGCTACTCTTTGTTTTTGCCCTTGAGATAATTTCGGAACATAATTTTCTTTTAAATTTTCAATATCAAGTTTTTTTAAAATTTTTAAAACTTGTTCTTCTGCCTGATCTTTATTTATTTTATGTAAATGAATAATTGGTAAAGTGCAATTTTGCAATACGTTTAAATTGTTGAATAAATTAAAATCCTGAAAAACAAAATTTATATTTTTAGCCTGTATATGATTAGGTATTTTTTTTATATCAGCATTTTCAAATATTATTTGCCCATCATATTTTTTTTGTAAATTGACCATACATCTTAAAAGAGATGTTTTTCCTGATCCATTATTGCCAAGAAAACATGTTATTCTATGCTTTGGAATTTCGAAATTTACATTTTTTAAAATATCTTTTTCTTTTAATTTAAGATTAATATTTTTACCATAAATCATATTTAACTTTCTTTCTAACAAATTTGCCGAAAAAAATTAAAAAAATGGAAATTATTATATAAATTAAACCAACAATAGAATAAACAATTAATGGATTATATCCTTGATCAACCAATTTCATGCCATTTTTTGTTACTTCAAGTACACCAAGAGTTGCTATAGCTGATGTACTTTTAACCATGTGTGTATATTCATTAATTAAGATTGGCATTGTATTTTTTAAAACCTGCGGAATAATTATTAATTTTAAAGTCTTAAATTTATTAAAACCACAAATATATGCCGCTTCCCACTGACCATGATGAACGGAATTTATTCCGGTTTTTACAATTTGAGAGACAAATCCACTTGCATTAATTCCCAAAGCAATAACTGCCGCCATTGCAATTGATAATGAAAATTTAAAAATTTCAGGAGTTGCAAAATATACAAACAATACCAGAACAAAACTTGGTATTGCTCTTATAATGAAAGTAGAAAAATTTAAACCGTTTGAAATTAAATAAATACTGAATTTTTTTGAACAAATTATCCCAATAAAAGTCCCAATAACAAGACTTATTAAAATTGTTCCTATAAAAATTTTTATTGTAGTCAAAGTTCCTAAAAGTAAAACAACAAGTGAATCAAATTCAAAAGCTTTATACATATTTTTTTATATTAATTATTCTTTTTTTATATAATAAATAATTCATTTTTAAATTTACTAGAAAATAATTTTTTCAATTCAACAGATTAATATTTTCAATTTCGGAAACTTGAATCTAGAAAATTTAAAAAGTTTTTATTTATATTTTTAATATGAAAAGTAGATTATTATTTTTCTTGCTGATTTTTCAGAATTTTGGATTATCTTCTGTTTCAATGGTTTACAACTTTCGAATTGCTCAGATAACAAAACACTTTCAATTTGATAATTTAGAATATGATAATAAATTTACTTTGATAGCGCTTGTTTTTGATCAATATTTAAATAGACGAAATTGTATTTCCACAAATTATGCAGGTGGTTTTGGAACTTTTATTTTTAATTACAAACAATTTTATTTAAGAGCAGATTCAGCATTTTCCCATATCAATGAAAAAGAAAATAAAAAATTAATTTTTTCAGGCACAGAAACAGATGATGTTCTTTTTTCTCTAGGTTATAATTTTGTAAGAAATGAAAAAAACTTAGTTACCTTTACTGGACTTTTTGGAATTCCTACACATAAAAGTCATGCATTGCAACACGCAGATTTCGGGTTTGGACAAAATTCATTAGGTGCGCAACTTGATGGCTCGAGATTATTAAGTGAAAAAAATATTTTTATGTACGGCTTAAGATATGTCAGATTTTTTAAAAATGAGGCATTTGATTCTGAATGCAATAAATATAAATATTCTATTGGCAATTTGGCAGATATTTTTGTTGCTTTTAAAAACATTTGGGGCAAGCATGCATTGGAATATGGTTATACTGCAAAATTCGGCTTTGGAGCTAAAGTTTATCCAAGTTTTGATGATATTGTAAAAAAGACAAATTATATTCGCAGCAATTTTTATATAAATTACAGATACAAAACAGTGTTTAATAATATTGTAAATAAATTCCTACTTTATTTTTCCTATGGATTTGACCACTCTCCACAAAAATTTGGATGTAAATTTATTTTGACGTTCTGGGGATCATGGAATGTTAGTTTTTGAAAATTATTTTTCTTTTATTTTGCTAATTTTATTGAATATAATAATTCGGATAAATCTTTTGATATTTATTTACTGAAGTCCAAAATGTTAAATAATTTAAAAAAATATAAAATCTTGCCAGTTGATTTCACCAAGCCTTGGTGGGATTTAATAAAAATTCAAAAATGGATATTTTTGATAATTATTTTTGTTGTTATCATTAATCAGATTTTCTGGACTTTAATCCCATTTATTGCTGCTAAATTATTTGAAGCTGAAAATTATTATCTTTGTATAGCTTTCTTTGCTCTTTGGTTTTGTTGGGATTTTATATTTGCATTTGTAAGAATTACTTTAAATACAAAATTTCAATTGCAGTGTATTCATAGCATTTACCAAAATGCGCATTTATATCTTCTTGAAGTTGATCCTAAATATCATGTTTATAGGTCAAGTGGAAGTGTAATTGCAAAAATTGAAAGAGCGGCAAGAGGATATGAAGATTTTGCTGATGAGACTTGTTTTGAAATAATGCCTTTATTTATTGGTTTATTAGTTGTTGTTATTGCTCTTGGTTATTACTCTTTTATTTTAAGCATTGTTTTATTATTTTTTATATTATCAATGCTAGTTATTGGTTACTCCGTTTCACAATTTAAATGTCAGATTTGGGAAGATAAATTTATTAAGAGTGATGATACTTTTAAATCAATAGCTTTGGAAAATTTGACGCAGATACAATTGATTCGCACTACTTTTGCTTCTTATTTTAGAAGTAAATTGCTTGAAAGAAAAATTTCTGAAAATATGAAAACAGAATCTTCACTTTGGTACATTTATTCATTTTTGTTCTCCGGCTTGACATTAATGTATGTAATTTCTTTATTTGTTTTATCAATGTTGCTTTTATTGCAGATAAAAAATAATAACATTTCTACTGCAACTTCGGTTGGTTTATTTTTAACGTATTTGCAAAGTTCAAAAGAAATTGCACGTTTTGGCAGATTAATAAGAAAATTAAGACATGCAAAAACTGCAATTCAGGATCTATTTGAGTTTATTCCAAATTTTGGAAAACAAACTTTTCCTGTCTTAGAAAAAAGTAGTGTAGAGATTAAAAAAGAAATTTATATCAACATAGAAGCTACAAATATTTATTTTGATTACGGCAAGGCAATTTTATTTAATGGCCATACGTTTAAACTTGAATGTGATGAAAATCAAAAATCTAAATTATATGGAATAATTGGTGAATCTGGCACAGGAAAAACAACTTTTCTTTCAATTCTTGGCGGCCAATTAAATCCGATTGAAGGTAATATTCTAATTAACGGAATTGATATTTATAAAGTTGGTGACATAATTCGCAGCCAACTTATTGCGCTGCAAGGACAAATATCTTCAAATGTTTATGGAACTGTTAAACATAATTTATTATTGGGTTTGCCCGAAAATCATAATTATTCAGACAATGATTTAATATCAGTTTTAGAGCAAGTTGGTTTGTTACATATTTTAAATCAGCATAATGGCTTACAAACAATATTAGGTGAAGGTGGACTTAATCTTTCTGGCGGCCAAAGGCAAAGATTAAATTTTGCAGGACTTTATTTAAGAGCAAATTACTACAAACCAGTTTTAGTCTTAATTGATGAACCAACAAGCAGTTTGGATGAAATTAGTGAAGCTGCAATTACAAATATGATCGAGGAACTATCAAAAATTGCAGTGACTTTAGTTGTAGCACATCGATTAAAAACTATTGAAAAAGCAGTTGGAATTATCGACTTTGCTCTTCTTGAACAAGAAAAAATTATCAAAATTTATAAAAAAGAAGAGTTAATAAAACATTCTGAATATTATAGAGAATTGCTACAAGGCAAATTTACCTTGGAAGATTAAGTAGAATAAAAAAAAGGAGAAGAAATGATTAATTGGGCAAGAGTAATTTCTGTAGGTCTCATTTCTGGCGTTGCTGCCGGTTTGCTTTTTTTAATTTTAAGAAGAAATAAAAATTTATACGAAAAGTTAAATAAATATTTTCATCCGGATCTAGTTGTTATTTTATGTGCCATCTTCTTGATTGGTTATGTTTTGGGTGATTATCTGAGTGGTAAAGATTTATTGGAAAGTTTTTATAAAAATTTAGCAAGCTTTCTTAAAAAATGGATTTCCTTTTTTCTTATTATTTTAGTGATTGATTTTTTAGTAAAAAAGTTTTGGAAAAAGAAATAAAAATAAAGCTCTATTATAAATGAATTAAAGACAAACAAAGTAATTGGAAGGTCTTCATGATTTTAGTATTTCCAGAAATGATTATCATGATTGTAATGGCATTAGCGAGTACAATATGTGTTTATATTAATCTTTTTCTTCATCAGAAAAAATATGGGCAACATGTGATATTTGCGAAACCTACAAATTCAGAAAAAAGATTACTTGAACAGCCATTTGCGTATTTTCTGGGGGTAACATTATTTGTTATTGGATATAGCTGGTTTCTCGCAAACTATATTGAAGGAAGTTCGCAGCAATTTTTATTTGGTCTATTTATATCCTTATTTTCCGTAATATTTGGCCAAGCGTTGGGTGGAATATTTATATTTCTTTATACTATAAAAAAACCTGAAAAAATTTCGGGACAAATAATTTTTAAGGATAAACAATTTTTAGCGCTTCATCTGCAAGCAACATTAATGCCTTGTCTTATACTTTTGATTTCTTTGTCCATTATAAATCACTCAGCTTATATCCTAGGCAGCTTGGTTGCAGTAATTTTTATGTTAATGAAATCAGTCGTGCATTTAATAAGGAAGTAAGTAGAATTGCATCTATTTGCTCAACGGATCTATCATAAACAATAAATAAGGTTAATTTACCAATAACGATAAAGTTATTTAGAGCAAATAAATTAGGTATTTTGATTTTTTATAAATATTGCAGTGGCGTCTGATAAAACTTTTGCTGTTTGGTCGATGTTCCCTAAGCAACGGAGATTCCACCCAAATTCTAATTGTATTGTATTAATGCCATTTTTATTATGACTTCCATAATTTCCCACAGTAAATCCGCCATCATAAGATTGGTGTTCTTTTTGATAATTATCTAATGATGGAAATATTTTATATCCTTTAGAATGTAATGTTTCCAAATTATCTTTTAATTCTTCTAAAACATTTTTTTTATTTGCATCAAATAATCTTTTAATAGTTTGTTTATTTTGAGTACCAATAAATATTGTACTGGCAACTTTACCTTGACCGTGTATATCTATCAAAAATTGCTGTAACTTTAGTTGTAGCACATCGATTAAAAACTATTGAAAAAGCAGTTGGAATTATCGACTTTTCTCTTCTTGAGCAGGAAAAAATTATAAAAATTTATAAAAAAGAAGAATTGACAAAACATTCTGAATATTATAGAGAATTATTACAAGGCAAATTGACTTTGGAAGATTAAAAAAAAGGAGAAGAAAGTGATTAATTGGACAAATATAATTTCCGTGGGTTTACTTACCGGTGTTTCTGTTTTTATATTACTTCTAATTTTAAAAAGAAATAAAAAATTTTACGAAAAATTAAATAAATATTTTCATCCTGATTTTGTTATTATTTTATTTGCAATGTTTTTTATCGGTAATACTATAAATGATTATTTAAGAGAAAAAGATTTATCAGAAAGCTTAACTGCAAGTGCGATTGGCTTTGTTTTTATTTTAATTATTGATTTTTTAGTGAAAAAATTTTGGAAAAAAAAATAAATTTAAGAGAATATGATAAAAAAAGAAATTTATGAAACACTTACATCAGAAAATTCTGCATTACTAATAATTGATCATCAAATTGGTTTATATAGTGGAGTAAGAGGAGCCTCTACTTAGCATAATGTATTTCTCGAACCACTGTTAACTATTTTTTTCCCTTCACATGTTTCTGAGATTTCGGTGGGTTTTTTTTAGAACCTCCTGGGCCAGCCCATAATATCTTATTAGCCCAATATGCAGCACCCAATTTTCCTTTAGCAATATTTCGAGCATGACGTGCTTTAAATGATCGACGAGCTTCGGGGCTATAATTATGTCCCATACTACTATCACCAAAATGAATAAGTTTTATTACATCTCCTTCTTTGGCTAATACCATTCCTTTTTTACTTTTGCGTGTACTTTTGCGAGGCTTATTAAATCCATCAAAAACAACTCCTCGATATTTAATTTTGCCATCCATGAGTTTTTCAAGTCCCAAAGGATATTTTTTCTTATTCGAAAATCGAACCATTTCCTCACCTTTTTTATATATGTACCTCAACTTATATTTATATTAGCAGTGAACCTGAAAGGGTAGCAATAAATTTTGTGTGGTGGAGTTGGCAAAGGATTGTCATATATAGACTAACTTGTAGGAGTAACCTCGATAAGCGAAGAGTGGCGTCACCTTATAGATAAATTTAGAAACTTTCAAGTTGAGTTTACCATAACCTTAACACACATCCAGACAGTGTATTCAGATTTAGAGATCGATTTGAAAAAATAGATTTTGTGAAAATTTAGAAATTAATTCCATTTGCTTGTAATAATTTTAAGAATTTTTTTTCTGTTTATTAATGTAAAATAAATAAACCAAGCAAAAGGAAGAATTAAAATTAAATTTAATAAATATGCATTCATTCTACTGGACCACAAAAGGGCACCTATTGTTAATTTAGTTAGCCAATAAACTAAAAATATGGATATAGCATAAAAAATAATAATAGCTTCTAATTTCAATCTTCTGATTTTTTCAAGATTAATTAGGTTTATTATGTAATTATTTGTTAAATATGTGATAAATAAAGTAATAAATAAGCTCAAACCTGTAATTAGTACTAAAGCAACCATTTCATATCCTTTTCTTTCTTTTTATTTTATTATTTAGTTTATAACTATAAAGAATAAAATACAATTATGCTTTGCCTGATCTACTTGTATTATCAGCACAAAGATAATCAACTGCTATATCTGTAAATGTTCTATTTTCAGTAAAATGATTTATTTGTTCTTTAAATCTATTTCTATGATTTTGAAGTTTTTCAGACCAGAATTTGAATCTTTCTGCATTATGACCAAACCCTTTATTTATTAAATTAGAATCACAATACTTTAATAATAGATCAACTATATCTTGTCTATTATCTCTTTCTGCAAATTCTAATGTTAATTCGATGTCTATTCTTGCTCCATTTTCTAATAATAATTCTATTAATTCTAAATTTTTTGTTTCATATGCATGATTTAATGCACTCGATTGAAAATAATAACAATTTACATTGGCACCGTGCTGTATAAATAATTTCGTGAGAAATAAATTATTACTATTTACGACAAAACAAAAATAAGCAACATTTCGGGTTATTTCTTTTAATTGATCTTGAGAGTATTTAGCCAAAATTTCCATTCTTAAATCATGTGGCGTTAATGGATGTAATAAAGGTGGCACTCTTTTAATATCACATAATAAAAAATATGGTCTCCATACCCCAATAGTAACCTCACTAAAGATATTAGAACCTTTTTCGATTAATAATTTTATTATTTCGATATTCTTTTCATAATAGGCTAACGATAATAATGAACCCCAATTAGATTTTTCAAAATTTACATCTGCACCTTCTTCAATTGCGCGTCTAGCTAATGATAAATTTCCTTCTTTAATGGCATCTATTAAAATCCAATTAGGCGCATCCTCCCATATTTTTACAAAATCATAAATTATTTTGGATCCAATACATGCAGCAACAAAAATTGCACCAACAGTTTTTATTCTTTTTATACCAGGCATATCCATTGGTTTGACTGAATTTGAAAATAAGAATATAGAGCAAAAAATTAGTGATAAAATTGACTTTTTCATCTTAAAATAACCCCTCATTTTGATAGAATTTTATCTATACTTACAGTATAAATAAATATTTCAATTTGTCAATTTATGCCTTTACATTAGGCGTCTATCAGGTTCAATAGGCTAAATAAGGCTTATTTATTATTTTATTGATTTTGATGAATATTATTAATATTTTGGAGTTAATTATTTAAAAACTAGGAAAAAACATGAATGATAAATTTGGTAAAGAAAGCGTGGAGCTTGCAAGAAAACAATTAGAACAAGAAGGTTATATTTTAAAAATACCGTTAACATTCTTTTTTATTGCATTTGTTTTAATATATTTACTGTTATTAACTCTTTTTAAGAAAAATAAATATTTACATAAATTAAATAAATATCTGCATATTGAAGCAATAATTGCATTATTTGATATTTTAATCTTAATTATTGCAAGGAATTATTTTGAATTTGGTGAAAACATAATGCACAATTCTTTTAAATATTCTATATATTTTATTATTTTTATATTTATTGATTTTTTAATAAAAAAATTTTATAAAGCAAAATAATTTTCCTCTTGCAATTAAAAAATAATTATCTATATTCT
>JABDEC010000012.1 GCA_013287265.1 Candidatus Babelota bacterium
TCTTTTGGTGATTTATTTCCGATAAAAGATCATGATGAAAGAAATTTGCCTTTTATTGAGTTAAAAAAAACTTTAAACAAATTAGGTATTAATTTAATTCAAACAAAAGATTTAAAGAACTTAAATAATGTAAAATTAATAGTTTTTTTTAATATACCAATTAAAAAAATTGAAATATTGAATCAAATAAATAAATCAAAAGCTGCTATTTTTTTGTGGGAACCGCCAACTACAAAGCCTTACAATTATGAACGCAAATATCACGCTACCGATAAAATATTTACATGGAATGATAACCTGATAGATAACAAAAAATATTTTAAATTTTATTATCCCGCATTAAGAGCGATGATTGAACCGGTTATGAATTTTGAAGATAAAAAATTATGCACTTTAATAGCGGGAAATAAAAATTCATTTTATTCAAATGAACTTTATTCAAAAAGATTAGAAATAATCAATTTTTTTGAAAATTTTGAATCAGATTTCGATTTTTATGGTACTGATTGGCCTGTAAAAAAATATAAAAATTATAAAGGAAAAATTTCTGAAAAAGTTGATATTTTAAAAAAATATAAATTTTGTATTGCTTATGAAAATATTAATCAAGAAAAAGGTTATATAACTGAAAAGATTTTTGATTGTTTTTGGGCAGGCTGCATACCAATTTATTGGGGAGCGCCAAATGTGCAGGATTACATTCCTAAAGATTGTTTTATTGATAGAAGACATTTTAAAAGCGATTTAGAATTATATAAATTTTTAAAATCTATGAATAAAGAAATGTATGAAAGCTATATTGAAAACATTAAAAATTTTCTTAAAAGCGAAAAGGCTAGGTTGTATTCAATAGATAATTTTATTAGTATTTTTTTAAAACTTATCCGCTAGCTATTGCCAGCTATTTGCCCAATAATGAATTGCAAAGGTTTCTGATTTTATATAATTTAAAATTTTTTGACGCGGGATTAAATTTTTCCAATAATCCCTTCTTAATGTTGCAGGAAAGGGAAAAAAGAAAGAGGAAGGAAGAACAATTAATTTGTTGTTATCATTTTTTAATAAAAAATTTAAAACTTTTTTTGTAAAAAAATATGGTCCTGTTGCATCAATTATATCATGATTATTATTATTAAATTTTTTTAAAATCCGTATTTGTTCAATGCAATCTCTTATAACAGGATGATTGGCAATAGTTCCAATTATCCCATTTGCAATATGGTCTGTTTCGCATAATAGTCCGCAATAGAATTCAAATGAATCATGTAATATATCAAAATTTTTTAAACATTCAAAATCAATATCAACGTAAACACCACCCAATTTATTTAATATTTCATATCTTAAAATATCTGATTTTTGACCCCAATTTTTGGAACTATCAAATGCAGTTTTATTAATTAAATTGAAATTTTTTAAATCTTCATTTGTCCACAATTTATATTTCCAATTGGGATGGAATTTTTTCCAGCTTTCTATCATCCATTTAAATTTTTCTGGCAATGGATTCGGACCGATCCAAATTTGATGAATTATTTTTGGTATTTTATTATCAAATTCTTTATTAATATTGGCTTTGTTTTTTTCATAGCTTAGAGCAAATTCTTTTAATTCCTTAGTTATTTTTTTCGGACCAATATGCGCATTAAAAAAACCGGGAAAATCTCCTTTAAGTGAATAAACTAAAAAAAAAACAATAGAAATTTTTTTCATTAATTTGTTTTTCTTAATAGAACCTGATATTCGTTTGCAAGAATTTCAAAACCATTTTTTAAGAAAAAATCGATCGAATATTTAGCTTTCCCAAAATCAGATTTTTCTCCGAATTTTTTTGGTGTTTGATTTTTAACATCGTCAATTAATATAAGACCATTTTTGGGTATTAAATTCCGTTTTACTACGATTTTAGCTTCTTCTAATTGTAACTGGGCAGTTGGTTCAATTGGAGTCATATCACCTGTATCCATGTAAAGAAGATCAATCTTATTATTAAAATTTTTTAAAAAATCCAATGAAGATTCAACTTTATATTTTATTATATTTTCAAAGTTTTTAGTTATTATTTTGCATCTATTAATATGATTTGATGATATGTCTATTGTATAAATCATAGGAGTTAAACTTATTAAACATTCAGCTGCAACTCTTGTAAAAAATCCTGCTCCCCAATCCCATACTTCAGGATTGTTTGGTTGCCAGTATTGTATATCATCACTATTGCAACCTACATGATTTCCATTTACAAAGCTTCTAGTGGTTCCCAATTCAACAACTATTTTTCCTTTATTTTTTAAAAATAAATTAAAAGCACTTTTAAAAGTTTCATATCTTGATTTTGGCTTTATTGAAAAATTGGACCAATCTTGATTTTCATATGTACCATTTTCAAGAAAAGTTTTGTATTTATTTAAAATTGCTTCAATTTGATCTAAACATAAAATGTTATTTACAAAAAAAATTGATATTAATATAAACAATTTTTTCATCACTAATCCTTTATTTGATTTAAAATTTTATTTTCCAAGCAATATGCACATAATTTAAGGAATTTATTTTTTTTGTTCAAATTTGAATTTTTTATTTCATTTATTACTTGGATTAAAGTTAGCCTAAAATCATTGATATCAATTTTGCTGTCTTTAATTACTTTTTTTATTTTAAAAATTGTTGTTTTTACAGCTTCACTGTTAACTCTTGCATCAGTTACCGGCGTACCGCCAACCTGATCCAATAATTGTTTTTTTTCTTCCAGTGTCATTAAGAATTGAACTTTTGAATATTTGTAAGATTCAACCATCAATTTTCCAAAACTTTCAATAAAATTTTTTAATAAAATATTAGTTGATCCGGTTTTTTTAATTTTATTTAAATAACTATTTAATTCAATCCAATATAAATTCATTTGTTTTAAATGGGGAATAATTTTTTCAACGTTTGTTTTTTTCTTATTTATTTTTTTATTTGGATTTTTAAAAGAATTCAAAAATTCTTCAAAAAAATCGTTTTTAAGATTGGGCAATATTTTTATTCCCGATTTTGAATTCAGATTTATGTCAGATTCTTTAATTATATATTTATTTTGTAATGATTTTATAAATTTATTTTTTGGAAAAGCAATTAGCGAGATATTATTTGAATCACATTTTGAATCGATATAAATATTATTTTCAAAAATTACATCGCAATTTGCATGTGAATCAAATAATAATTGAAAATTGTCTGCTTTTGTACGACGCAAATAAAATGATATGTCATTAGGTGAAACAGGTTTTTCAAATATACAATTGCTATTAGTTAAAAGAATAAATTCAGATTTATTTTGAATTAAAAGATTTTTTATATCCTTTATATCATCATAAAACAGATAATTTATATTTTGATTTTTAATTTGTGATTTATCATTTGTAATAACAAAAATGTGTTCAAGATTTGATATATTGGTTTTGATTGAATTTACACATTTAATTAAATTATTGTCATTATTATTTATTATATAAATATCGAATTTCTCATCATTATTTCTAGTTACAATTTTACTTTTGTTTAACGTTGAATAAATTTTTTTATTTTGAATAATTTTTTGTAATTTTTGTTGCAATGAAACATCAACTTTATGATCATTTAAAGGATTTATTAAATTATAAGTATATAAAATTCTATCAATAAATTTATGATTAGTTCCGGCCATTTCTAGCATTGGAAACATAAAAGCTTGATCCCATGTCATTTTATAAAATTTATTTTCATGTAAAAGATCTTTCAATTTTATTGCCTGGAACAACCATGCATAGAAAGTTCTTAAATGTGTAGCTAAAAATCCGTGTTCTCTAAAGCTAGAAGTTTTTGCAACTTCAATGGGATATCTATTTGCAAAGCCCGCATTTCCATGATTTTTCATCCGAGGAGAGAAATCTTGATATTGGCCAAAAGTTAAATAGATATTGTATTGATATTCGTTGTTTAAAATTGCTAATACATTATTATTTGCAAACCAGTCATCGCCATCTAAAGTAACGATAATTTCAGTCGGATGACATGAATGGATTGCATTATATAAATTGCATAAAGCGCCTCTTCTTTCCTTGTTTCGAATTAAATCTATTTGTATTTTTGAATTAAATCTTTTTAAATAATCTTCAACTAATTGACCGGTTTGATCTGGTGAATTATCGTCTATATAAATTATTCTATAATTTTTATAAGTTTGTGAAAAAACTGAAGAAAGATTCTGAATATAATAATTTTTATTATTATAAGAAGGAATGACAATAACAAATTTTTTTTGATCGCAATTTATTTTGAAAAAAAATAAAATTAAAGAAGCTATTGCAAAAATTTTCTTATTCATTGTATCTTTCTTCATAAATTAAAGAATCTTAAAAATTTTTTTAATAAAAATCAATTTCTGAGGAATATTAATGGAAGCCAAAAAATTTATTTTTTTATTTACATTCTTTATTCTAAATAACCTTTATTCAAATGAAAAGAAATTTAATATAGGTTATTTAATTGTTGCTACTGGCAGATATATTGAATTTGTAAAACCTTTAATTGAAAGTGCAAAAAAATATTTTTTAAAAAAACATAATGTTAAGTTTTTTGTGTTTACAGATGATAAAAATATTCAATCAACAAACGAAATAGTAATATTGACACATTCCAGATTAGGTTGGCCTTTTGATACCATGAATAGATATCATGTTTATTATAAATATAAAGATTGTTATGAAAAAATGGATTATTTATTTGCAACTGATGCTGATTATAAATTTATTAATTTTGTAGGAGATGAAATTTTGGGCGAAAGGGTCGCGATTCAACACCCGGGCTTTGTTGGTAAAAGAGGCTCTTATGAAACAAATGTGATATCTAAAGCATATGTCGCGCCAAAAGAAGGTACTTGCTATTTTGCAGGTGGTATATGTGGTGGTACAAAAAATGAATTTTTAAAATTGGCCAAAACAATTTATGAAAATGTGGATGAAGATCTTAAAAAAAAATATATCGCTATTTGGCATGATGAAAGTCATTTAAATAGATATTTCATTAATTTTAAACCTACTGTTATACTCACACCGGAATATGGATGGCCTGAAGAAATTAAGACAGATCGTAAAATAAAAGGTTTATTTTTATTAAAAAATCATAATGATTATAGAAAATAAAAAATGAAAATTAATAAATATATAAAAATATTTTTTTTAAATTTAATTTTATTAACACAATTAAGAAGTGATTTAGCAGATATAATAATATTCTCCTTTGATAGACCTTTACAATTATATGCCTTGCTAGAATCAATTGATAAATATGTTAAGGGAATTGATAAAATATTTATTATTTATAGAACATCATCTGAAAGATTTAATAAAGTATACCAAAAAGTTTTTAGTGATTTTACCAAACTTAATATCAAATCCTATAAACAAGGTAATGAACCAAAAAAAGATTTTAAACCTTTATTAATTAATTCTTTAAATCAGTGTAATAATTATTTATTATTTGCGGTTGACGATATTATTATTAAAGATTTTATTGATATTAATGAATGTATAAAATATCTTGAAAATAATAATTATTATGGATTTTATTTGCGTTTGGGTAAGAATATAACTGAATGTTATACTGAGGGAATCAAAACTCCACTTCCACAAATTAAGCAATTAAATGAACAGCTTTTTGCTTTCAGTTTTGAAAATCAAAAAGGTGATTGGGGCTATCCGTCAACCGTCGATTTTACTTTATATAAAAAAGAAAAAGTTATAAATATAATTTTAAAAAATAATTTTACTTCGCCTAATACATTTGAATCTATGTGGGCGAAAAAATTATCAAAAAAAGGTTTAATTGGCATTGCTTATAATGAATCAAAAATTATTAATATTCCGGCTAATATTGTCCAAAAAGATTATAATAATAAAAATATGAAGCAAGATTTAAACGATTTTTTAGAAAAATTTGAAAATGGCTTTAAAATAGATATAAATAAATTCTTTAAGATAAATAATAAATCTCCGCATATAATTTCTAGTTTTGAATTTATCAATAAATAATCTAAGTTTTTAAATAAATATGTAATATTGATTCTTTTTCCAAATTTTCCCATTCAGTACTTAAAACTTTTGAGTTTGATAAAATAAATTTTTCTATTTTTTCAATATTATAGTGATTATGATACAAGAGAGAATTATCAACTTTAGATAAATCGATATGATCATTTTTTTTTGTTGATTTTATAAAAAAAATTATTATAACTTCATTTTTTGAAACTCTGATTAATTCACTTATTGCTTTTTGATAATAAGGTAAATGTTCTAGAATATGTCTTGCATATGAACAATCAAATGAACTATTCTCTGAAGGTATTGATTCTATATTAGCCTCTTTTACATTGATCCCAAGTTTTAAGGCGCGTTGCACTAACTTTGGTGTTACATCCATACCAAAATATTCAATTTGGCAATCATCCTTTTTGAACCCATAATATTCAGTACATAAACCACACGGTATATCAAGTATTTTTTTATAATTTTTTTGCTTAATATGTTCTCTGGCTTTAACTCTTGAAGATGCGTTTTCATTTCCAAGCCAGCTGGCGAAAGTCTGCCAATAGTTATCCAGGTTTTTTTTCCCACCATTCTTCATGGGGTTTTAATATTTTATAATTGCAGATTGATAAATTGTTTATTAAAAGAATAAATAACAAAACAATAATTTTTTTCATTTATTTTCCTTAATTGTGCAATTAATACTTAATCTTTTGAAAAATTATAATTTCTAACACCTAATAAAAGCAATATTTAAAAATTGTTTAAAAGCTTGACTTAAAAATTTAATTGCAAAAAGTAGTTTTTTTTTAATTTTAAATTGCCTATTTAAGGCAAATGAAAAAATTAAGAGTTGATAAAATATTGATTTTTTATAATTAAATAATTTATAAATAAAATGGTCTTTATAAAATAAGGGGTTTAAAAATGAAAATTTATATATTTTTTTTAATTTTGTTCTTTCAACAAATAAATTGTGATTTATTGACAATTAATAGTCAAAATAAAAAAGCTATAGAATATGTAGGTATAAATCATTCAGAAACAGGTAGGGCTCAATTAGACATTCTTCTTAATGAAGGTTTAAAACAAAACGATTATGTTTTAGAAATTGGATGTGGCGCATTAGTTGCTGCGATTCCAATTATTTCTTTTTTATATAAAAAACATTATTGCGGAATTGAGCCAAATAAATGGTTAATTGATTCATCACTTGAAATTGACCAAAATAAAAGAATCTATGATGAAAAAAAACCAATATTTTTACACAATTTAAATTTTGATGCATCTGAAACAAATATTAATTTTGATTATATTTTAGCACATTCTATTATGAGCCATGCAGCTCATTGGCAATTGCCTTTATTTTTAAAAAATTGTTCAAGAGTATTAAAAAATGGTGGCAAATTAATTTTTTCTATTCGTTTAACTCAGCCAAATGAATTTGGCAATCCAGGCTCAAACGAAGAATCAAAATCTGATGTGTGGGTTTATCCTTCTAATACTTTTTTTGCTAAAGAAACTATAATAAAAGAAGCTCAAAAATATTTCAGAACAATCAGATATGAAAAATCTTATACTCGGTTAATTACTGCTAGCGATAAATCAGCATTTCACGATTGGTTTGTTTTAATAAAATAATTACGTCAAAATATTATTAATAAAATTGTTTAATAAATTTGTTTTTTTTCTGTGATATTCTTCGCTTTGATTATTCCAATTTGAACCCGAACGATAATGTAAAAATCTTTTATTAAATAAAAAATCAATATTTTCTGGTCCGGATTGAATAAAATTAATTTCATTTTCAGAAAAATTTAATTGTTTTAAAAGTACTGTATTGTGATTGCATAAATTTTTATTTAGATTAAAACAATTCTCACAGTAAAATTCTTTGATATTTTGGTTATTCAAATAATAAATTCTTAAATCAGGGTTATTTCTTAAGTAGAAATATGTTTGTCCTCCTGCATCTACAGGCACATCGAAGACCTTTCCACAATTAAAATCCATATTATTTCTGTTGTGCAAAAATGGCATATTTAAAAAAGTTAAATGCACAGATAATTGAGTTATAATAAAATTGTTATTAGCTTTTTGTTGAGGAAAACTTACAATATCGTAGTTTTTTAAAAATTCCTGAATACTAAATTCTCTTATTAAAAAAATATCTGAATCTAATAAAAGAACGATATCATCGTGATTAAAGCCATAAGTATTTAAAGAATATTGTATAACATTACAACATCTGATAGTAGGATGATTATAATCTTCACCTGGCCATCTTTTAAGATATGGTTTTGAATGAATATTTTGTGGAATTCGAATATGTTTTATATTCAATTTTTTACACATATTGGTTATTGATTTTTCATTTTCACTCAGGTCAGGGGCATCATTGAAAACCACAAATTCATAATCATCTTTTAGAAATTTTTTTAATGTTTTGTATTGTATTTCTATAAAATCTGGTCTGTTATAACTAAACGTAAAAATTAGAACTTTAGAATAAATTGATAATGTAAAATTAAGGATTAAAGCAAAAAGAATTTTCTTGATTATTTTCATATATTGTTTTCCTTTTTTATTTATTTATAAAATAATTGCGAGTGTAAAATCAATAAAGGGGTAGGGTATGAAAATAAAAAGTTTTTTATTATTAATGCTATTTTTCAATTTAAATTGTATTGAATTGATAAGTTTTAAAAATATCGTACTTTGGGGACATAAATTACATAGTCATACACATTCGTATATTCATGCAGCACTTTTTAGAACATTTCAACACTTAGGTTACAAGGTTTTGTGGTTAGATAATGATGACGATATTTCAAACATTGATTTTTCAAATTCATTATTTATAACTGAAGGTCAGGTTGATGAAAAAATTCCTTTAAGAAACGATTGTTTCTATATTTTACATAACTGTTATTCATTAAAATACAAACCACTTTTTGCATCAAAAAAAGCTATCACTTTACAGGTTTACACACATGATTGCTTGCAAAAAAATGTAACAAAAATGGAAGAATACATTTTTTATAATTTAAAAGATCAAATAATATATATGCCATGGGCAACAGATTTATTGCCTAGAGAAATCAACCAAATAAAAAATAAAATTAAATTAAGTGAAAAAAATAATGAAGTTTATTATGTGGGAACTATTGGTGGAGGAATATTTGGAAATATTAATCAAATAGAGCCATTTATTAAAGCTTGTAAAGAAAACTTTATCAATTTCAGACACGTTATTTTTAAAAGCCTAATTGAAAATATCGGAGTAATACAAAATTCAATTATGGCACCTGCAATTCAAGGCGAATGGCAGTGTGAAAAAGGATATATTCCTTGTAGAATTTTTAAGAATATTAGTTATGGCCAATTTGGAATAACTAATTCTGAGACCGTTTTTAAATTATTTAACAAGAAAATTATATACAATTCTAATACGTATCAATTATTTTTTGATGCTTATGAAAAATTAAAAAATCTGTCTTTAAATGAGTTGCATGATTTAATGGATTTTGTTAGAGATAATCATACTTATATAAATAGGATTAATTGTTTGTTTAAATTTTTAAGATTAGTGAACCAAGATATTAAATAATTTATGTTAGGTTGTTAAGGAAAAAATTGATTAAATTAAAATTGCTTTATAGATTGTTATTTTTGTTTTGTAATATTATTAATGCAGACGTCAAAAATAATTTTTTAAATTTTTCAAGTCATAAAATTGATGGATATCTTCAGCCGGAATTTCTTCAATATTTAAAAGAAAATTTTAAATGTAATATTTTTTTTGAAACAGGCACTTATGCAGGAGCAACATCTCAACAAGCTTCAAAGATATTTGATAAAGTTTATACAACAGAATTATATGAACCACTTTATAAAGCGGCTGTAAATAAATTCAAAAACCATAAAAATGTTTATATTTATAAAGGTCATTCTCCGGCTGTACTTGACACAATTTTGCCAACATTAAAAAAAGAAAAAATAATTTTTTGGCTGGATGCTCATTATTCTGGTAATGGAACTGCTAAAGGAGCTGGAGAAACCGCCGAGGATATTACTCCGATAAGAAAAGAAATACAAACAATATTAAAACATTCATCATTATTGCAAGATTTTGTAATTTTAATTGATGATATTCGAGGATTTGGTTCACGAATTAATTCAACAACTTATATTGGTTGTTGGGCATATCCAACATTACAAGAAATAACAGAAACTATTTTACAAACAAATAAAAATTTTTCTTTTGCAGTTTTAGGCGATATTTTACTTTGCTATGATTCATCTAAACATAGTCCTTCTTTTTCTCCAGTTGTACAATCTATAACTAAAAGTCGTTTATATAATGGTAAAAATTATTCTAATGAAGAATTATTGCAGGCAGAACAAATTATAATGCAGGCTCAAAATCAGGAGAGAAAATTTATTGAAGATTTATATAAAATGATGTGCACTTATAAAGACCCTGAATTCCATTATAAATTATGGTATGGATTGATAAATTTAGGAAATAAAAATTACAAAATAGCCAATGACATGTTTAACAATATTATTGAACAACACAATTATACAGATTTGCGAATCTATCAATATAAAAATAGCTGCAAATAAATATCTAAGTTTAACCTTTTTAGATATTTTTGTTTGCTTATTTATTAAAAAATAATTTTTCTTGATTTTAAATCTTCAATTATGCAAGCATTATTTTAGTTTCAAAAAGGCTTATAAAATAATGTTAAAACAATTTTTTCCTCTATTATTATTTATTAAGTATTTGTTTGAGAAGTTATTTTTTAAGGCAGTAACTATGAACCGTTTCTATTTTTTTATAACTATTTTAAATCTATTTATATTCACATTTTCACAAAAAATATTAATTGTAACATTGAGTTATAATAGAGCTGATTTTATAGAAATTCAAAATAAAACATTTAAAAAATTTTTAAAAGATGATTATGAATTTGTTGTTTTTAATGATGCGCCAGATTTGAGTGAAAATGAAAAATCAATAACTAATATATGTAAAAAATTGAACATAAGACATATTAGAATCCCTCAAAGTTTGCATGAAAAAACAGTGTCTTGTAGACCTTTAAATGATTTAAAATCTCCTTCAAATGTAAGACACGCTAATGCAATTAATTATTTTTTGCAAAATTTAGGATTTGATCATAATGGCATTGTAGTATTAATTGATTCAGATATTTTTTTGGTAAGACCATTCAGTATTGTTAAATATATGGAAGATTTTGATCTTGCTACATCTTATTTAGTAGCGAACTTTAATGGAATAAATATTTCCTATTTATCGCCGCATTTAATTTTTTTTAATATGGAAAAATTGCCAGATAAAAAAAATATTAATTTTAATTGCGGAAATTTTAATGGGTTTTCGGTCGATGTTGGCGGTTATACTTATTATTATTTACAAAATCATCCAAATTTAAAAATCTCTACAATTGATAACCATATGTATAGTTATAATTTATTTTGTCCTGATTTTTATGGCCCAAAAAATAGACCTGACATGAATTTACCTAAAGAAGTTCAAATTTCTAAATTATCTTCTTATGGTTTTAATGAAAATGAAATTAAATTTTTACAAAAGAAACCAGACACAATTCAATATATGCTAAAATGTCATTTTTTCCATTTCAGGTGCGGTACAAATTATGATAATTTTTCAAAAAATTTTATCGAAAATAAAATTAAGTTAGTTAATGAATATCTAGAAGATATTCTTAACTCTTAACAAATATTGTTTTCTTCTTATAAGTTTTGTTAGTTTCGATTTATCAATTATTCATAATGAGAAAAAATGAAAAAATTTTATATATTTTTTTTCTTATTTTTTATAAATAATTCAATATTAGCGAGTGATCTAAATAATCAAAAAACATTATTTTTTACTGGAGCTGCAGGATTTATAGGAAGTAACTTCTTGGAATATATGTTCAATAAATATCCTGAATATAATTTCATCATTCTTGATAACTTGACATATGCTGGCAATTTAGAAAATATTCCTTCAAATATTAGAAATTCTAAAAGATTTGAATTTTTTTACGGTTCAGTTACAAATCAATATTTAGTTGATCTTTTAATGAAACGTTCTCAAATGGTCGTTCATTTTGCTGCTGAATCCCATGTAACTAATAGTATTTTTGAAGATAGCCCTTTTTTTGAAACTGATGTTAATGGCACCAGAGTTATGATGCGATCACTAGTTAGAAATAAGAATAATGTTGAACGGTTTGTGCATATTTCAACTTCTGAAGTTTATGGTACTGCAGAAAATGAATTTATGGATGAAAATCACCCTTTAAATCCGAGATCTCCATATGCAGCTGCAAAAGCGGGAGCAGATAGATTAGTTTATGCTTATTGGTGTACTTATGATATTCCCGCATTAATAATAAGACCATTTAATAATTACGGTCCTCGCCAGCATTTGGAAAAAGTTATACCGGCATTTATTACAAATATTATTCTCGACAAGCCTTTATTTATTCATGGTGACGGCAGTCAAGTTAGAGATTGGATTCATGTTTCAGATACTTGTAAAGCTATTGATAAAGCATTACATATTTCTGATTTTAAAAAAATTAAGAATCAAGTAATTAATATTGGTTCTTCCAAAAAAGTTTCAATCGCTGCAATAGCAAACAAAATTATTAAATATTTTAATCTTTCTGAAGAATATTTACATTTTGTAAAAGATAGACCAGGCCAAGTTGAATGTCACGTAGCAAATATTGAAAAAGCAAAAAAACTTTTAGAATGGGAACCAACAAGTCCTTTTGAAAAAGGTTTAATGGATACCATTGAATGGTATAAAAATAATTATGAATGGTGGAAAAGAACAGTTATTATTGCTCCATATTTGAACAATAATTTTAAAAATATAATAAAAAGAAATATTTGTAAATAAAATTAAGAGTAGGTGAAGTAAAATGGCATTCAAAAAAAAAATAATTTCTTTTATTTTTTTTACTCTTCTTATTTTTCATTTAAAAAATGAAAATAAAACATTTCTTATTTTTGGTGGCAAGACTGGATGGATTGGTCAAAAAATTGTTAAACTTATTAGTGAGCAAAAACATATAATTATAATAGCTGACTCGAGATTAGAAAATAGACAAGATATAATAAATGAAATAGAAAAAACAAAACCAGATTTTATTATTAATGCTGCGGGTATTAACGGTCGACCAAATGTAGATTGGTGCGAAGATAATAAGCAAAAAACCATTCGCGTAAATATTATAGGAACATTAAATTTAATTGATCTTTCTTATTTATATAATATTCACTTAACAAATATTTCTACTGGATGTATTTATCAATATGATTCAAAACACTCTATAGAAAATAATATTGGATTTACTGAAAGAGATGAACCAAATTTTAACGGTTCTTTTTACAGCAGATCTAAAACAATATCAGAAAAATTAATTCTAGAATATCCAAATGTTTTAAATTTAAGATTCCGAATGCCTATTTCACATGAAAATCATGAACGTAATTTTATTACCAAAATTACAAATTATAAAAAAATAATTAATATTCCTAATTCTGTTACTGTATTAGAAGATTTATTGCCTATTGCGATTGATATGACTTTAAAGGAAATCAAAGGTAATTATAATTTTGTCAATCCTGGAATTATTTCTCACAATGAAATATTAGATCTTTATAAAGAATGTATAAATCCAAATTTTACATATGAAAATTTTACTATTGAAGAACAATCTAAAATTCTTAAAGCAGGAAGATCCAATTGTCACTTAGATGTTGCTAAATTATTGCTTTTTTATCCGAATATTCCAGATATTAAATTTTCAATAAAAAAAGTTTTTGAAAGAATGAAAAAAAATAATAATTAATTTTTTATAATAAAGCACATACTATCATAAAAATGTAATGATTTAATATTTCTTTGGTAATAATTTAATGCGCCATATTTTTTCTCAGAATATTTTGATTTATCTGCAATTCCTGTTCGCGCACCAACAAAATTAACCTCATCAATTAATGATTGTAAAAATCTGATTGTTGTATTTGTTCCTGATGATGGTTGTTCTTTTGACCCTGAACCACCCCAGGCTTTCCAGTATGATGTATGTAAATCTTCAATTACATAAATTCCACCACTTTTTAAATGTGGAAATAAGACTTTAAAACTTGTAATTTGTTGATTCATTTGATGCCCACCATCATCAATTATGATATCAAAACTACCTCCAGCTTTATTAATAAAGTTATTCAAATCATTTTCATTTGATTGATCGCCTAAATGAAAGTTTGATCTATCTGAAAAATTTTTTGCGAAGCATTGAATGAAAAGGTCATTAAATTCTAAAAAATGTAATTCAGCTTTAGAAAAATATTCTTCCCACATATGAGCTGATTGACCATGTGCAAAACCGATTTCTAAGAATTTAATTTTTTTGTCTTTTAGAGGAGAAAAATAAGATTCGTAAACACTTATATAATTGTGCCAATAGGAACTTTTATCTGTTCCATATTTACAAGCAATTTGATCTAATGCTTGTATGTTTTTTGTTAATGCAAATATCAAAATGATTAAAAATTTTAATTTCATTTTAATCTTCCTTTATTTTAAAATTTCATATAAAACTATTTAATAACGCTGTTTTGAGCTGATGATATTGGTTATTTGTATCCCAATTAGAACCACTTCTGTAATGTAAAAAAAGTATTATTATACATGAATTCCACATTAGGTGGGCCAGATTGTAGAAATTTAATTTCGGCCTCAGTAAATTTATGCTTTTTCAGGATTTCAATATTATGTGTACATGTTAAATGATTAATTTTTGACAATTATTTGGTAAGTTTTTCATATTGAAAAAGATTAAACTAATTAATAAGTAATTAACTCTTCATTTTTTTCAGCTAATTGAGCAATAGCACATATATACTAATTTTTCATAAATTTCGCAATACTGAATTCTTTTATCAAAAAAATATCAGAATCCATTGTTATTACTATTCCATTATGATTGAAACTAATGAATCAAAGGAATATTGAACTACATTGCAATTTCTTATTATTGGATGATTCAAATCTTCTCCTGGCCCATCTTTGAAGATAAGGTTGAGTATGTATATTTTGTGGAATTCTAATGCGCACGTTTAATTTTGTGCATGTATTATTTACTTTTCATTTTCGCTGAAAAATCAGGCCGATTGTAGCTATAGGCAAGAATTAAAACTATAGGATTTTCAGGAAAACTTTCTAAATTTTTAATTATTAAAAAATAAAAAAAATTTTACAAAAATTTGAAATAATAAATTTCATTTGCTAATTCCTTTATTTCTTTTTATTTATAAATTAAATAAATTAACATTTTTATTAAAAAATAATTTTTCTTGATTTTAAATCTTCAATTATGCAAGCATTATTTTAGTTTTAAAAAGGGGGATAAAATAATGTTAAAGCAAATTTTTTTTGTTTTTTTACTAAATATTTGTTTACAAAATTGTTGTCTATCTGATAAAGAAATATTTGAAAATAAAAATATTTTAATTACCGGCGGAACGGGTTTTTTAGGTAGAGCATTAATTGAAGAAATTTTAAAATATAACCCGAATCAAATAACAGTTTTTAGTCGTGATGAAGTTAAACATTTTAATATCACAAAATTATTCAATAACAATGAAAAGATAAAGAATGTTATAGGTGATGTGAGGGATTATAATGCTTTATTTAACGCTACTAAAAATGTAGATATAGCAATACATGCTGCTGCCTTAAAAAGAATTGATGATGTAGAAAAGAATGTTTCAGAATCTATCAAGACTAACATTATTGGTTCATTAAATTTATTTAATGTTTGTACTCATAATAGAGTTAAAAAAGTTGTTTTTGTCTCTACAGACAAAGCTTGTTCACCAATTAATACCTACGGAGCGTGCAAATTTATAAGTGAAAAAATATTTACCAATTATGAAAGACAAAATTCCCAAACAAAATTTGTCGTAGTTAGATATGGAAATGTTTTAGAAAGTACAGGTTCGGTTATCCCTATTTTTTCGGAAAAAATTTTAAAAGGCGAAGATATTCCATTAACGGATGAAAATATGACGCGCTTTATTATTAATAAAAATGAAGCTGTAGAATTAATATTTGATGCAATAAAATATGGAATTGGGGGCGAAATATTTTCACGAAAATTACCTTCAATGAAGATAGTGGATTTAATAGAAATATTAAAGGAAAAATTCAAAGCAAACAATAAAATAAAAATCATTGGATTAAGACCAGGTGAAAAAATTCATGAAATTTTAATTAATGAATCAGAAATTTTGAGAGCTTATACTTTTGACAATAAATATGTTATTACGCCATGTATAAAAGAATGGTTTAATTTTGATAATGAATCAGTACCAGTGTATATAAAAAAAGGAAAAGCCCTTAAAGAGATTTTTTTAAAAGATTATAGTTCTGGTGATTCTGTGATAGATAAAAAATTATTGGAAAAATTAATAGAAATAAAATAACGGAAATGAAGAATAAAATTATATTTTATAATATTTTATTTTTAATAATTTATTTTTTTAATATTAACTTGTTGGGTAATGAATTAAAATTATCTTTACAGAAAGAATTGGGAATAGGCAATCTTAAATCAGATTTTTTACAATACTTAAAAGATACATTTAAAATAAATATTTTTTTTGAAACAGGTACTTATGCGGGTGAAACTACTGATAAGGCCTCGCAAATATTTTATAAAGTTTATACTACGGAACTATTTGAACCTTTGTATAATGCAGCTTTAAAAAGATTTAGAGATAAGAAAAATGTAATATGCATAAAGGGTCATTCTGGTGAAATTATTGATAGAATTTTGCCAACATTAAAAAATGAAAAAATAATTTTTTGGCTTGATGCTCATTATTCGGGACATGGTACAGGTAAAGGTTCTGGTGAAACTGCCGAAGATATAACTCCTATAAGGAAAGAAATAGATTCAATATTAAAGCATTCTCAGTTGTTAGAAGATTTTGTAATTTTGATTGATGACATTAGAGGTTTTGGTTCTAGAATTAATTCGACCACACACTTAGGTTGTTGGGCATATCCTACTCTGCAAGAAATATGTGAAAATATCTTATCTGTAAATAAAAATTTTAAATTTGCTGTTATAGGAGATATTTTACTTTGTTATGATTCTTATAAACATAAGCCTCTATTTTCTGAAATGATTCATGCAATCACAAAAAACCGTTTATATGATGGAAAAAATTTAAATGATGAAGATTTATTATTAACTGAAAAAATAATAATGGAGTCTAAAAATGAGGAACAATCTTTTTTAGAAAGATTATATTTAATGATGGGTGCTGATTGTGATTATAAAGAATTTCATTATTTATTATGGTTTGCCTTATCAAGTTTTAGTAATAAAAAATATGATTTATCTTTAAAACTATTTGAAAAAATTATTAATGAAAATGGATATGATCATTGGAGAATATTTTGGTATGCTGCCAGATCAGCTTTTTGTGCAAATAAAATTGAAAAAGCAATGACTTTAGCAGAAAAAATAAGTGAAAATCAAATTAATATTAAATATAAAGAAAAATTATTTAATATGATTAAAAAAAATAAAGGGAATAATGAATAAAATTTTTGTTTATATATTTTTAATTTTTACTTCCTTTTTATCAGCAAATGGAATAAATAAAACTTTTTTAGTTTATGGTGGTAAAAATGGCTGGATTGGTCAAAAAATAGTTAAATATTTAAAAGATTTTGGTCATAACCCCGTTTGTGCTCAATCCCGATTAGAAAATAGAGAAGAACTAATAAAAGAAATAGAAAAAACAAAGCCCGATTTTATTATTAATGCTGCAGGAATTACGGGAAGACCAAACGTAGATTGGTGCGAAACACATAAAGAAGAAACGTTGCGCACGAATGTAATTGGAACTTTGAATCTTGCAGACGTTGCATATTTAAATAATATTCATATGACAAATTTAAGTACCGGTTGTATTTATCAATATGATGAAAAACATCCAATAAATAGCGGAAAAGGTTTTACAGAAGAAGATGAACCGAATTTTAAAGAATCTTTCTATTCAAAAACAAAAATATTATTAGAAAAATTAATCCTAGAGTATCCAAATGTTTTAAATTTACGAGTAAAAATGCCTGTTTCTGATGATTTGCATCCCAGAAGTTTTGTTGGCAAAATAATCGGTTATAAAAAATTAATAAATATCCCGAACTCTTTATGCGTTTTAGAAGATTTATTGCCAATTGCTATTGATATGACAGTAAAAAAAATCAATGGAAATTATAATTTTGTTAATCCTGGTTCATTGTCACATAATGAAGTTTTAGATCTTTATAAAGAATATATAGAGCCAAATTTTAAATATGAAAATTTTTCGCTTGAAGAGCAGGCAAAAATATTAAAAGTAGGGCGGTCTAATTGTGAGTTAAGTGCTGCAAAATTATTAAAAGAGTTTCCAGGTATTCCTAATATAAAAGATTCTCTTAAATTATTATTTGAAAGATATAAAAAAAATCAAAATATATTGAGAAACCCAGAAAATAAAAAAGTTTTAATAATGACACATAATTACAATCAACCGGATTTTATTTATCTTCAGGACATGACTTTTAAAAAATTCTTAAAGGATAATTACGAATTCGTTGTATTTAATGATGCCCCAGACGAGAAAACTTCAAAATTAATTTGTGATGTTTGTAAAAACTGTAATGTAAAATGCGTTAATATACCACAAAATATTCATAATTTATGGCCAAGTTGTAGGCCATTAACAAATACTACTTCTCCCAGTAATGTAAGACACGTACATGCGATTAAATACTCATTAGATTTAATGGGATTTGATCATAACGGAATTGTTATGTTTATAGATTCTGACATGTTTTTGGTTCGGCCTTTTAATATAAATGAATTTATGAAAGATCTTGATATTGCCTCAGTTTACAAAGGTGCATCGGATGATAAAAAAAGTGTCGGCTATTTAGTCCCATTGCTAACAATGTTAAATATGTCAAAATTGCCTGACAAAAGAACTTTGGATTTCAGTTGTGGCGAAGCTAACGGTTTCTTACTAGATACTGGTGGACTTACTTATTATTATTTAAAAAATCATCCGAATTTAAAAACATATTGGTTTGATGAGTTTTATGGTTGGCAGCTATTTTGTCCCGAGGAATATGCGAAACACCGCGAAGATAAAACTACACCGGTTACACAGCAAATACAGAAACTTAAATCTTTAGGATTTAATGATAAAGAAATAAAGTTTTTGCAAAAAAAGCCTAGTACCTTTTCATATCAATTTAATAATAATTTTTTTCATTTTAGAGGTGGATCGAATTATGATAATTTTTCTAAAGATTTTATGTCAAAAAAAATGAAGCTAGTTTCAGATTATATTTATGATATTTTGAATGATTAAATTTATTTTACTAAATTTAATTTTTTAAAAATTTCTTTCCATTCTTTTTCTGATCCATCATCACTTATATAAAAATTTTTTACTTTAGGAACTTTCCAATCATTTTTATATTCTTTATCGCTTGAAGAAATTACAATTAATTCCCAATTATCATAAGGAAATTTTTTAATTAATATATTTCTTAATTTGATAACTGAAGTTAAATTTTGTGGATCTTTGTCAAATTTCCAATTTGCTTTTATTCTAAAAAAATAAACTTTGTTTGCTAAATTACAAACATTATAAAAACGCTCAATACGTCTTTGATATTTTTCATTAACATCAGGTAAAAAATCTAAAAAATTATGAACTATTTCGTGAACTCCATCACCTCTATCTTTAGTAGGAAAATCATGTGGCATTCCTATATTATATTTTGTATTAAAAACTCCCTGTCTTAAGTACATTGGATTTAAAAAATCTATAAAATTATTTTCAATTAATTCACATAAACCAGTGAAAGATGTCATTATCCAATCAAATGGAAATGCTAATAATCTTATTTGATTTTGATTAAAATTAAGTGCTACAGTGCAATTAAAACCTAAACTTACACATAAAACATCATACTTTTCAATACCGACATTTACTGATCTTTTTTCTTTTTTTTCATCTTCGCTAATAATAGATTGTATTTGTTTATCAAATTGAATATTAAAATCCAATGAATAATTTGTTAAAAAATTTGCAGCAATAAAAATGAAAAATATTTTTTTCATAATTTTTTAGCCTTTATAAGAAGATGTTATCCCAATTTCGGATTCCAGATCTGCAAAAAATTTTTTCAGAAATATTTTTAAAATATTCTCCCTTTTAGTCTTTAAAAATCACAATTAATAACTATTGGTACAAATAATTCTAACTTGGTAGCAGATAAATTTTCTCTGTATTGATATATAGGCATATCGACTATAATAGTTTTTTTTGTAAGCTCGTAAGCTTTAATCATAAAATCCCGATCTTCCCCTATACCTTCATCATTCCATTTTAATTGCTTAAATAATTTGGGACTAAGTGCAGGAATTCCCAGAGCATATCTGTATTTATACGTTTCAATAGCAGTTTCTACATGATATACTGGTACTTCATCCATATTTTTAATTATTTTCCAACTCGCTCGAGCATCATAACCATGATGCAATATATCAAAATCATATTTTTCAAATACATAATGTATAATTTCATTGCGTTGTGGATGTGGAATATCATCAGCATCCTGGCAAATAAATAATTCTCCTGTGGCATGCGAACAAGCTATGTTTCGATTAGGTCCTGCGCGCAACATATTATTGGTAGTCAATATTTTTACTGGAAATTTCCATTTGTTCTTAGCTACAATCTCAATATAATTGGTTACTCTATTTGCATTAGAAATTGATATTACAATTTCATCTGGTAGTAATGTTTGTTGTTCATATGCCTGTAAAAGCTCTTTTAAATGCTGAGCATGCCTATAGGCACAAGGAATAATAATGCTAATCTTTTTTGCTATAATCGGGGAATTTAAAAATATAAAAAATAGCAAAAATAGCTTTATTTTCATTTAAATCTCCTTATTAATTAACCAAATTTATATAGGGATTTTTTAAGTTTGTTAAACCGATAGAATGGCATCTTTGATAAGGCCTTTTTCTTGGAATATAAATAGATTTAATATTCGGGTTAAAAAAGGAAACAAAATTAGAGACGTGACTTGTTATATGAATAAAATAATCACATTTTGATAATAAGAGACAATCGGTTAAGGCACCTACTCCGCCTGCAAAACCTATTTTATAATTTGGACTATCAAATACAGGATCAAAATCTTTTTCCTTACGCAAGGCATCAGAATAAATTGCTTGTGCGCCATATATATTTGAAAAATATCTAATTGGTTCATAACTGTCAGAAGCTATGAAAATTTTTACTTTATCATTTTTATGTTGAGCAAGAATATGATTCACTTCTTGAGCATACTCTTGCAAAGAGGCTCGATTTGCCACATGCATTGAATGTCTCACATGCAAGCCAATGCAGACATATCCCTTCATATTTTTATTATAAAAACTATCAACTTTATCAAGAATAAAGGGTTTAATTTTTATATATTTATCGATTATTTTTTTTACATAACGTCTATATGGTAAGTTAATATTATATTTAATCCATTGATCACTACAATCAGAATGTAATTCATGAAACCCCTCTCCTCCTACAGGCATACTTGGCACAGTTTCTTTATTTTCCAATATAATTGGCTCAAAAAACAAATCCCATCCATTAATTTCATCTGAAAAATCATCTTTATAGGGAAAATAACGATTTTTCCAATTAATGAAAACAGAATTAAACCCTTGATCTTCAAAGTGAATTAGAGAACTTACCACTTTAAACATTTCACAAAAAAAACCTGCACCCCTAGTAATATCAAGTTGCAAGTCAACATTTTTATTTAAAGTATCGGTATGACATTTTACTACCAAATCAATTGATGAATAAAGTGGCATTGTAAAAAAAGTTATGCACCCAAGGATTAAAAAAAATCTTTGTTTCATGATTAATAATTTTGACCATGCATCTATAAAGATAAGTTGGATTTTTCTGGAAGGGATAATAAACAAAATAGAACCCATAAAATATCATCCTCCTAACAAAATTAATAAATTAAAAGATTAAAAATAAAAATATTTTTTTTATACTTTTAAAACATAAGTTATCCTGCTATCAGTTACTCTATATATTTTATAATTTTTATATTCTTTAAATGCATCTATTATAGCTTGAAGAACTTCATCTATGTCAGTGTCGTGATAAATAATTAATTTTGCTGAAGATTCAATAGCTTTTTTTGATTCATGATTAACATAATTATAATCGTGAGCTCCATCAATAAACCAAGCATCTAATGGATAATGTTGTAAATAGTTATAAGTTAAACTATTTCCATAAACCTGTTGATAAGGCAATTTACATCTCCACCCAATGTTTTGAGGTTTATGAAAAAATGGCGGAGAATTCGGAGGTAGATCTAAGCTAATTATTGAACATGCCATGTATGCATTTTTCATAATTAAAGTACCATATCCTTCACAAGTTCCTATTTCAAATAGATTTTTAGGCTGAAATTTTTTTACTAAACAATGTAAAATCAAAAAATCAGTTTCAAAACCCGGTTCTTTTCTAATAATCGCATTTTTTGCCAATTCATTGGTTATGACATTTTGGCTAGTGATAAATTCCAAAGGAGCAGATATAGCATAATTAGCTGCAAGTATAAATAAATATAAAAATTTCTTCATGTTTCTCCATCAATTTAAAATATCTGAAATAAAATCATTTAACATTTTTGTTTTATTTTGATGATAAAAGTTTGTTTTGTGGTCCCAATTAGTGCCACCTCTATAATGTAAAAAATTTTTATTCAATAAAAATTCAACATTATTTGCGCCTGAATGAATAAATTTAATTTCTTTTTGATTAAAACCCAAATCTATTAATGTTTTAGTATTATGCAAACAAACATTTTGGTTGGATTTTTGACAATTTTGGCACATTAAAACAAAGGAATGACAAGCGCTTGTATAATAAATTTTTAACTGCGGATGGTCTTTTAAATAATAATAAGTATGACCACCTGCATCAATTGGCATTTCATAAATTTTACCACAATTAAAATTTAATTTTCTTTTATCTGGAAGATTTTTCATATTTAAAAATGCCAAATGAACGGAAATATGTGTTACAGATGCTTTATGATTTGAATTTGATTGTGGAACTCCCATGATATCATAATTTTTTAAAAATTTGCTTATGCTAAATTCGCGGACTAAAAACATGTCTGAATCAAAAAGACAAACTATTCCATCGTGATTGAATCCAAAATTATCTAACGAATATTGTACAACATTACAACATCTGATTGATGGGTGATTATAATTTTCTCCAGGCCATCTTTGAAGATATGGTTGGGAATGAATCTCTTGAGGAATTCGAATACATTTTAAATTTAATTTTTCACAAGTTTGTTCAATATTTTTTTGCATTTCATTATTGGTAGCATCATTAAAAACAATAAATTCATAATCATCTTTTAAAAATTTTTTAAATGTTTTGTATTGAATTTCTATAAAATCGGGTCTATTGTGACTAAAAGTGAAAATAAGAATTTTTGAATTATTGGCCACAATTGAGTTAAAAAACGTAAAAGTAACAATAATTTTTTTTAAAAATTTCATATTGGGTTCCTTTTTTTTTAATTTATAACTTAAATTGTTGATTTTATGGTTGTCAATTATTAAAATTAATTGCAGTTTTTTTCTTTTCTAAAAGGAAAATAATGAAAATTAAGTTATTGATTTTTTTACTAATAAATTTTGCCATAGAAAGTTCTAATTTATTAAAATTTAATAAAATTGTTCTCTGGGGACATAAATTACATTCACATACTCATTCATATATTCATTGGGGGTTTTTCAGGGCTTTTAAACATTTGGGATATGAAGTTTTGTGGTTAGATAAAAATGATAAAGTAAATAATATTAATTTTGAAAATTCGCTTTTTATAACTGAATCTCAGGCCGATGAAAATATACCATTAAGACAAGATTGTTTTTATATTTTACACAATTGTACTTCATTAAAATACAAACAATTAATTGATTCAAAAAAAGCAATAACTTTACAAGTTTATACACACGATTGTATTCCACGAAAATTAACAAAAATGGAACCATTTATTTTGTACAATGTCGAAGAACAAATTATTTATATGCCATGGGCTACAGATTTATTACCTCATGAAATAAATGAAATAAAAAAGAATCTTAGATTTGCAAATAAAAAGAAGGAATCTTATTTTATTGGAACGGTTGGAGCCGGAACTTTTGGAAACATAAATCAGATAAATCCATTTATTAAAGCGTGCAAGGAAAATGGAATATCTTTTAAAACCGGAATATCAAAAAGCTTGGAAGATAATATTTATTTTATTCAGAATTCCTTTATGGCTCCCGCAATTCAGGGAGAGTGGCAATGTAAAAATGGTTATATACCTTGCAGAATTTTTAAAAATATTAGTTATGGTCAATTTGGTATAACAAATTCAGAAACAGTTTACAATTTGTTCGATAAAAAAATTGTGTATAATTCTGATACATACCAACTATTTTATGATGCACAAAAGAAGATAAAAAATTTAACTTTAAATGAATTGTATGAATTAATGGATTTTGTTAGAGATAAACATACTTATTTAAATAGAATTAATTGTTTGTTTAAATTTATAAAAATGGTTAAAAATTAAATGAAAATTTTTATTTATTTTTTATTTTTAATTTCAATTTTTTTCGATAATTTTTCAAAAGAATTAAAAGTTTTACATTTAAGTCTTCATAAAGGCTGCATTAGTGAAATTGAATATATTGCAAATGCATTATCTTTAAATTTGGAATCACTTTATATTCATTCTTTACAACCATATCAATTTGATCCATTCGGTAAAGGAAGCCAACTTTATAACATTGGTTATGAGAGAGCAAAAAGAATTTGGGAAAAAAACAAAGATTATTTTAATAAGTTTGATATTATTGTAACTTCTGACACTGCTCCATTATCAAGAATCTTTTTGCAAAATGGTTGGAATAAACCAATAATTATATGGATTTGCAATAGGTTTGATTATTATGATGGATCTTCTTTGGATTGTAAATTTCCTGACCAGGAATATTATAATTTAATTAAAAAATCTTTTAATCACAAAAATGTGTACTTTGTCTCTTACTCTCAATTTGAGTATTTCTATGCCCAATCTAAAGGTGTTACTGTCGGAACTAAAGTCATAAAACCGACAGGAATGTTTTTACAAAATAAAAATTTTAAATCGGGTATTCCTGATAATATTGCAAAAGAACAAAACATTTTAATCCCTCAGTATCATAATAATACTTTGTTTATAGATCTAAAAAATGAATGTTCAAAGTTGGGGCTTAGTGTCTATGCCGGTAGATATAATGGCCCGGAAGATTTGAAGGGGTTTAAAGGAATTATAAATATTCCTGGCGCATGGTCAAATTTTGCTTTTTTTGAAAGTTTGCAAAATGGTACTCCTTATTTTGTACCTTCTATCAAATTTGTTCTTGAACTTTATAAAAAGACTTCAAAGGGAGGATATTTTATTCCCGATGCGCATTATTTTTTTAATTTAAAAAAATATGAATTTTGTGACTGGTATTTTCATGAATATCAAGAAATAATTACTTATTTTGATTCATGGCAAGATTTAAAAAACAAAATTAATCAAACTAATTTTGTTCAATTGCGACAAAAAATTTTAAACTTTGGCAAAAAGCATAAAGAAGAAATGCTTTCAAGATGGAAAAATTTGTTTCAGGAAATAAAAACTACTATAAATTAATTTTTTTATAATAAATTATTGCTGATGCAATTTTGGTTCTTCCTATAAATGATGGCACAATTAAATTGTTTTTATAAGAGAGCATAGGATCTCCACCATTGTCAATAACAATTGCATTTTTTAATTTAAAATTTTCAATTAACCATTGACCGGCAATTTCTAAATTAATACCTTCCTGATTTGATTTTCCATGAACAATAATATCAAAAAAATTTCCTTCATAATCATTACCTATAAAATGATGGGAATTTAATGCAGGCAGCAAATTTATTATTATTTTTTTCTTATTTTTATCAATGTAATATTGTCCAGGCCTTTTTATTTCCTTTTCATTTGCTTTTTCCTGATAGCCTTTTTTTTCAAGATTTTTCTTAAGCTCTGTAGTAGAAACTGATAGATATTTTAAATCATTATCATCTATAAAAGGTATAAGAAGATCTAATTCAATTGAATAACCAGATGCCGCTATTTTTAATTTTTCTTTATCTTTGACTAATTGATCAACTCCAAAATGAATTGTTTTATTTTCAAAAGTTGTAAATGGTAAATGAAATAGATGTTTAATATTGTAATATTGATCAAAAATAGAAGATGCAAGAATTGGAATTCCATTTTTTATAATTGGTTGACCTGAAGAAATTTGAATTTTTGGATCCAAAATCGATAAAATTTGATTGTTAATTAATGGTTGATTATTTTGATATTTAATATCTTGAAAATCAATTAATCCATTTGAAAAAACTAATAATGAAAAATAATTCCTATTTGGAGGTTCATCATTTCTAATTATTAATTGATTATTGTAAAAGCCTGCTAAGTAACCATCCATAATTAAATTTCCACAACTCGAACATGCTAAAATTTTTGAATTAGGAAATCTTTCTTCAAAATTTTTTTGATGCTCTTGCAAATTTAAAAGATCATTTCTCATTGTATCTGGATTTTTATCTGCAAAGATAATTGAGCCATTATTTAATTTTCTATAAATATTAATTTTGTCATAATGCATTCCGCCCCATTCGTTTGTGTTTTGTGAAAGGCTAAGATAAATGCCAATTTTTTTTGGATTAATCTTTAAATATGTAATTTTAATCAATTTTTTTTGATAATTTTCTGAATAAAGTTCTTTGAATATATTTTTTATTTCTTGAGTGAACTCATTTTCATGAGTAAATATAAAATTAGTAAAGAATAAAATGGAAAGAATTTTTGCCATTAAATTTAAAAAAATAAAAGATTTTTTTTAAAGATTACCTAAAGTAATCTTGTTTTCAAGTCCTGACTTATTTGTTTGCTTCTTCCTATTCCCTGTTGCAATATATCTTTAGCGCTTAAACCATCTTTGGCTTTGATATTAGGATTTGCTCCTTTATCTAATAAAAGTTTAATTACATCATTTCTAGCATATTCAACAGCATTTCTTAATGACGTTGCTCCGCTTGCATTTGGGGTATCAACTAAATTTGGATATTTTTCAAGAATTATTTTTAAAGCGTCGATAATGTTATATACTGCTGCAACATGCAAGGCGGTCATTCCGTCTGCATTGAAAATTTTTGGATCAGCACCAAGAGCTAAAGCTGTTTTAATAGCAGGAATATCTCGAGACTCCACGACTCTATGCAATATTGTATTTTTATCTTTATTCATCTCATTAATATTTTTTGCTAAGTTTGGGAATTCCTGAATATATTTTGTTAGCGGACCGAATAATAATTGATTTTTTAAATCCTGATCGATATATTGACTTCTGCCAATATTATTTTGCAAAATATCTGAAGCGCTATATCCATCTTTTGCTTTAATATTTGGATCAGCTTTAAATTCTAATAACTTTCTAATGGCTTCATTTCTTGCACCTTCAACTGCAACTCTTAAAGGTGTAGCGCCGCCACTGTTTGGTAAATTTACTAAATTTGGATATTTTTTTAAAATCAATTCGATTGCATCTAGAACATTATATTCTGTTGCAATATATAATGCCGAAGAACCTTCTGTGCTTAGTATTGAAGGGTTTGCCCCTAAATTCAATGCAGCTTGTATTGCATCTTTATCTCTGGATTCAACAGCTCTTTGCAATAATGTTTTTCCATTTCTTATTTCATCTATATTATTAAATAAATTAGGATATTCTGTCTGCTGATATTTTAATAATGGTTTTTTAATTTCATCAGGAATTTTTATTATAATTTGTATTTTTTTCAAACCGGCTTCAATAATATTTGAATTATCCGGCGAAAGAATAAATTGTCTAAACATAGATTGAATGTCATTTATAGAAGATTGCTCTAAATCTCTTAAAATTGGATACTGTTGAATTACAGTTGCAAAATTACCGGCTAAATTATTTATTTCATTAGAAATAGCTTGAGTTTCGGATTCAATCGTTTTTCGTTGCGCGGGTGATAAACTTTTTAACTCATTTTTTAAAGAACTGATTTTTAATAATGCGTCAGCCATAGTTGTTACAAAACTTTGAGCTTGTTGATTTCTTTCTGAAATTGATAAATCTTCAATTCTTTTTACTCCTTGCCATGTGCTTCCTCTAACAGCATTTGTCCTCAGTTGATCTAATTGAATTTGTAGGGATTGAGATAAATTTTTAATTTCACCTGCTATATTTTTTACCATTAACAATTTAAAATCAGGTGGATTTTTTATAAGATCAATTAAAGTAGCTACAACAGGACTATTTATCCGATCAGCATTATTTAATGAATCTAATAAAATAAAATTGGGGTTACCGCCAGCGACTTTATAAACCATTACAATTATCCAATGTTTTGGATTTTTTAACCCTAAAATAATTGAATGCCTGAAATTTACATTAGAATTTAATGATTCGATTATTTTGGAAAATTTTTGTAATTTTAAACTTTGATCTGATGTTAAAAATTCGGCATTTCCAGTTTGTTTTGCATTATTGAGTCCTTCAATAAAATCCTGATCTACCATTGTAAAATCGCTCGAACTTGGCAAGCCGGGAATTAATTTTGTACATGCTGTACGTATTTTGGAAAAATTGTTAATTACATTTTCAACTTCATCATCAAGAAGTTCATTTTCATTAAGTTTTCTCTTTTTTCCTTCTTCTTGAATAGATTTATTAACTTCATTTCTATATTCTTCAACTAATTTATTAACCTCATTAAAGATACAAGCTGAATCATAATTTAATTGCGTTAAGTCATTAGCAAATCTTTCAAAGAGATCTTTATTCTGGGCTTGATAAGCTTGTAATGCCAATCTTGCAAAAATTCCATTTTTAAATGAATGTCTTCCGCATGTTGGCCCTAAAACTCCAGGTAGATTTCTGCATGCACCCTGGTCATTTTGATCAAGAACTGCAAATTGAAATAAATCATTTTTTGCATTTAACAGTTGAATTGGAAAAGGTAAGAGCGTGGTATTAAATTTTTCATCAGGAAATATCGGTTTTAATTTAGGATTCATTTCAGGCGGTTTAATCGATTCAACTAATCTTGTAATTGTTTGCACAATTAATAAAGCATCATTTTGATCGTCAGGATTAAGTTTTAATATCTGATTCATTTTGGTCAATGCTTCAAGCAGTTCATCTAAATTTTTTGATCCAATTGCAGCCTGAGCTAGATACTCTTCAATTTCCTGGCTAATTGCAAAAATATTAAAAGTAATTACGAATCTTCTTGTTTCGGGCGAAATTCCTAATATCCAGAAACTTACTATATTTCTATTTGCAGAAATTCCAAATTGGGCATTATTTGGTGAAAGAGCTACCGTGCCATCATGAATATTAACATTTTGTGCAGTTAATTTATTAAATGCGATTTCATTTTCTTTACCTGTCGTATTTTTTTGCAGTACTCCATTCGCCTGGAAAATTCCCATTAAAATATTTTTGGCAAAATCTTTTTCCTGGCCATACCATCTTTGCATAATCGGATGAAAAATTACGTTATAAGCTTTATTTCTCAATTCATCTGTAGACAATCCGGCAAATTGTCCGGGTCTCGTCCAAAATATAGTAAAAAATTCAGGTTTATTGTCTTGAATAATTTTTCTTAAATCAGGTGATCCAAATTGTTTTGTGATTTCAATTAATAATTCATTAGGAACTATACCACTTAATAGCATTTCAGGATTATTTTGAATTATTATTAATGGATCAAAAAAATGATAAGGGTCAGCATATTCGCCTAAAATAGGGAAGTTTTGTTGAAATCCGGAATTCGGCTTGGTTCCAGGTGGTATGCTATTTGAACGTGTAAGATTTAATGATGGATTTGTTAAAGATAATGCAAATACGCGTGGGTCAATATCTTTTCTTTTATTAAAAAGAGGCGACATCATCCCATTTAAAAATCCAAATTTTAAAATTAAAACTAAGAAATTTAAATGGAATAATATTTTTTTCATTTTTATCCGGTTATTCTTTTAATAAGACCTGGATTTAGTGTTTTTGCTCTTCCAATTCCTTGTTGAATTATATCAATTGTACTTAGGCCATCATTTCCTTTAACTTTTTGATCAGCTTTTTTATTTAAAAGTGCTTCTACTGCTTCATTTCTACCTAATTCGACAGCACGTCTTAAAGGCGTAACTCCTTGAGATTTTTGATTAACAATTTCAGGATATCTGCTTAAAATCAAGTTGATTGCGTCAACTACATTATGCTCTGCTGCAACCAACAATGGAGTATAATCATCATCATCCACTAATGAAGGATCGGCTCCTAAATTTAATGCATCCTCAATACTTTTTGCATCTCTTCTTTCAACAAGTACTCTTAAAAGTCTTCTGCCGCCAACTTTTTCATTTATATTCTTAGATAAATTAGGAAATTCGCTTTTATAAGCTTCTAAAACTGGTTTTGCAGCATCAAGCATTTTATTTATTGTAAGTTCAATTTGATCCAAATTTTTATTGAATGCTTCTTTTGTCTCTGATGATAATTTGTCTCTGAATAATTTATCTTGTACTTTTGCTATGATTAATTTAAATGGAGTTTCTATTTTACTAGTTATGCCGTTTACGATTTTCTTAATATCTCCACCTTCACATTTAAAAATCAGGAAATAAGAGATTAATAAAATTCTTAAAAATATTTTATTCATTTTCATATCTTCTCCTTTTATCGACAATATTTTGTTGGTAATGGTTTTCCTGTTGCAAGTACTAATAGATTTCGCCAAAAAGCAAATGCATTTAAATACGAAGTTAGTTGTGCAGAGCCACTTTTTACTATGTTTTCAAGTTGCGCATTGAGTTCTGCAATTTTTAATTTATACCTGTTTAACTGAGCTAGTGTTGCATTTTCATTAACATGTTTACATTGTTGTTCTAATTTTACTGTTAAAGCGTCATCTGTTGTATAGAAGATTTTATCTAAAAGAGTTGAACTATTTGCACGAGTTTCACCTGCCATTACTTCTGGTTCTTTTCCTGCGCTTACCATCGACGTTCTTGTTTTATTAAATCTTTTTTGTGTTGCTTTTGTTTCAGTATCATCAACTGTCTTTGGTAAAACAGTTGTAACAAAATCATTTTTTACATCAGTATGCAATTGTTCTAATTTTTTAATTTCAGCTGCAAATTCAAGATCCGTAAATTGTCCAGGTTTTGGCGTATTTTCAATTAATAATTTATCTAAAGCTCTTATTCGTAAATCAGTATCTGATATTCCGTCCGTTAAAATTGTCACACTTTGTGGCGATAATGTTGAAATTCCGCTCAGTTTTACAATTAATTGATTCAATTTTATTAAAATAGTTTGCGTTGTTGACATATCAATGTCTGCTGATTTGGTAAAGAATATATTGTTAGTTATTAATATTGAAAATATTAATTTTATTGATAACTTTAAAATCTTCATTAATTTCCTTTTTTTAACTTTGTATTCTCTTAATTAGATCGGCTCTAAGCTGCTTACCTCTTCCAATTCCCATTTGCAAAATATCAGCTGCACTTAAATCATCATCGCCTTTTATTTTTGGATTCGCATTCCAATTTAAAAGTTCTTCAACTGCGCCATTTCTAGCTTGTTCAACAGCTCTTCTTAAAGATGTTATTCCTTGTGCTTTTTGATCTACTAAATTGGGATATTTCTTTAAAATTTCTTTTATAGCATCAATTACATCATGTTCTGCAGCAACCAACAATGGAGTATATCCATCATCATCTACCAAAGAGGGATCAGCTTTTGCATTTAATGCTGCAATAATACCCGGAGTATCTCGCATTTCAATAGCTGTTCTTAAAAGTCTTTTCCCGCCACGTTTTTCATTTATATCTATTGAATAATTTGGAAATTCTTTTGCATATTTTGCAAGTGGATCAACTTTGACATTGAATTGTATGTTGGCAATAACCGTTTTAACAGCATTCATAAAATCTATTTCAGATGTGCTAGTTGTTAATGCCTTATTATAATCACTTTGTATTTGAGCAAAATTTTTAATTGAGCTTTTTAAAATCGCAATGTCTAAATTATTATATAAATCTAATGTAGTTTTAAATTTTGCAAGTCTTTTTATTTCTTGTTCTGACATTTTTCCTTCTATTACTGCATATGCCGCACTAGCATCAGCAATAGTTGTGATAATATCTTTTACTCTATCTTCCAATGTTTGTCCCGCTTTTCCGGCAGCGATTAAACTTTCAATTCTGCCCATAAATATTACAAATTTTATTACTTCTGCCCTGTTGTTTGTTCTCAAATTAAATAAATCATCAAGTGAAGAATTTGTTGCAATGCCTTTTGCTGCAGTTGAATATTTTAAATTAATGGATTTTGCAAGTTCAGCCTGATTTAAAATTCCTTTATTTTGGTCGGCTGGAGAGGTTTGATCCCAGGCATTTTCAATTGAGGCTAAAGCATTTTTAGAATCGATATTTTTAAAAA
>JABDEC010000013.1 GCA_013287265.1 Candidatus Babelota bacterium
ATGGCTAGAAAAAAACCCAACAAAAGGGTTAAGCTTCTAAATTTTTCTTTAAATATTTCTTAAATTTTCAAAACCGAAAGAATTAATGGTTAGAAAGACAAAAGCATTTGTTTTGTCTTTTGATGAACGTAAAAGAGTTACTGATTTGGTTGTATTGCTTGTTAGGGTTAAAACAAGAACAAGACAAGCAAAGGCAAAAAAAGTTAAATCTAAGAGTAGTCAAAAAACAAAGCTTAAATGTGAAATTAAAAAAGGCTGGTATTTAAAAACTTACCAGCCTGATTTTTTTTACAATTTCGATCTTAAATTTATTGGATCTTCATAAATTTTAAAAGGATCATTTAAAAATAACTTTGTTATTTTAGGTTCTCTGATTATCTCAGTATCAACTATATATTTAGGAGATACATTTCCGCCATGAGCATCATAATAACCTGTAATTTTTTGCATTTTTCTTAATTTTTTTTGTTTTTCCAGATTTAAGATTTCAGAAAATAAAACGAAGTTAACTTTTTCTGCAACAACTATGATTGATAATTTTGGAAATTCGGACTTCATAAAAAATATTCTTTTTTGGGGAATTTTAAAATCATTTTGGATCATTGAAATCCAATTTGCATACCAAACTCTTGCTGCATTTTGTAAACTATCTGGACCAATTTTGAATACATATTGAGGAAAATCTTGGTGTGTAAAAATATTAGGTTTATGAGTTAAAAAATCAAATCCCATAGAATATAAAATAGATTGAGCTTTAGAATCATAATTTGATAAATAATTATTCAATAATTTTTGTATTTCAGAAGTAAATAATTTATTTAATTTATTGGCTAAAGTTGAAGACACTTCATGCATTTTTAAATAAGTCATTGTCTGTGGATATTTTTTAGATAATCCTTTTACGAATTTTTCACTTTCAGTAAGATTAACTTCGGCTGAAAACAAAAATTTATTTGAATTCAAAACAATAAATAAAGATAGGATTATTTTTATAAAACGAACCATTTTAATTTCCACTTACATAATCTCGAACATGGACCTCTTGCGGCCTTTTAATTTTTACTTCTTTAAAATTTCTAAAACTTTATTAATTAATTCTTGAAATTCTTTTGCATCCATCGTTGTTGTAAATCTAACATAAAAACCCTTAGGGTGTGGTATTATGCCATTATCATAAACATATTTACCATGCTTTTTTATATTATTTACAAAAGCGTCAGCAATTTTTCTTGAACCTAGAATTATTACTGTATGATTCCATGTTAGTTTTTTGTAGTAACAGTCCGTTCCTATAGTATCAAATAACCTCCCACCAATTTCAGATGTTGAAGAATGTAAATTTACATTCCAATCATGAATTACAGGTCCGCCGGGCGGATTATTAAATTCAGCAGATTTTAACGTAGATAATGAACATAAAGCTAATATAAATAGTATTTTTTTCATGATATAACCTCCTTAAAATAATACTAATATTAAGTATATATAATAATTTCTATTTGTCAATAACATACTAATTTTAAAGGTATGAGATAAAGGAAGCCAAAAAGCCTTGTTTTTATTCTTTAATTATTTATCTTTAAATTAACTAATTTTGCATTAAGAAAGTAGCATCAAATGATCGATACAATAGTTTTAATGCTAACGAATGATAAGTATCAGATCATTAATAATAATTTCAAATCAAAATCGCCAAAAGGTATTTATAAACCACATATTTATTTTTTTAGAAAAAATAGTTTTAACCAAAAAACGGAACAGATTCTTAAAATAGAATTATCTTTGCCTAAACTGTTTTTTGGAAATAATTTTAATGAACTTCAATACAAAGATTTTTTAAGTTTAAATAAAAAGCTTGTTGCTGTTTTGCAAAAAATGGGAATTCAAACAACAGAAAGTTCAATTGCCAATGCACAGGTTATTGCCATTCATTATTCAAAAAATATTCCATTAACGGATGGATCAACGCCATTTCACTATATCAATAAAATTAAATCGGCAAACGTGCAAATGTCACTGGATACCAACAAAACTGATTTTAGAAATGATGGACATAGTTATAAATGGCATTGCAATTCTTATGAAGTTGTATTCTATGACAAAATTAAAGATCTTGAAAATGCAAAGAAAAGTGGAAAAAGAGCAGTTGAAACAAAGAATGATGTTCAATTGAAATTGATTAATAAATTAAGAAGCAATGGAACCCGCTTCGCTAAAGCTTCGCAGGTCAAGCAAAATGAAAGAATAAAACCATTTGAACTTTTAAGAATGGAAGTGAGATTAAATAAAAGAGCAAAAATTAGACAACTTTTTAAGAAATTAAATCTAAAAACTGATTTAACTTTTAAAAAACTTTTTAAACCTGCGATTTCTAAAAAGATTTTGATGTATTATTTGGATGAAATTGAAGGCAAAAGAAGCGCACTGCTGGATATTAAGATTGCTGATTACCCTTTGTTGGTTTCTTTATTCTTCAACAATCCGCAATTAAAGCTAAGCAAAATTTTACAGATTATTGGATTGAAAAAAGTGTTAGAAACAATGACAATACGTGAATTTAGGAACTTATTAAAGAATCACCATCAAAGGGGCGTGCAAAGATTATTTGCCGACATCAGTAAGGTTAATTTGCCCAAGCAGGAAAGTTCTTTGAAAAAGATAAGAGAGTGTTTGGCTAGGTTCAAACCTATCAGAATTTAGCTAATATTACAGATAGAAAATAATATTATTGCAGTTTTTATAATTTAAGCTATAATAGATATATATTCTTTGGAGGTTATGTATGTTAATTTCAAAAAAATTTTTTATTTTTTTATCTCTTATCGTTTTAAATAATCAAAATGTAGATGCTATGAATTATAATTTATTAGATAAAATAAATAAGGCCCCAGGAAAACTATTGGCTTGCATGGATAATGGTTTTGAATTAGCCATAGAAAATTTAGAAAAAGTATGTGATAATAACAAAGTTTTTTTAGTTTCATCCTCCATCATCTTAATGATGGCCTTTTTAAAATTAATTCGAAAAGGATTAGAAAAACAAAATGCTCTTAAAAATTATCTTGTTGCTAAAAAAATGAAACATAATATTGCTAATGAAAAAATTTCACTGGCATTATTAAGAAAACAACCTTATTTTGCCAAGGAAATTGGTAATGAAATTGAAGTCCTTTTGCATGGTAAGGAGCCACAAAAGAGAGTGCCTCAATTAAAATATACGATAGATAATGAATTGCCCAAACACAGAAGTGAATTTAATAATACTACACAGGCGCAACTTATTAATAACTTGATTAATAGAGTTAGGCTTTTTTATTTAAATAATCCGCTAATTGTTGATTCTTCTATTGCGCTTACCATATTAATTTTAACGCGCAAAGCAACAAAATTTATTTTTAAAATTTAAATTGGTATAAAAAAATAAAATATTATTTTCTTTTATAAATTTGCGGATCGTATATACCTTTATCAATAATCTCGATAAGCCTTAATGCAGCTTGAGATGGCTTTCTTGCGCCTGATTCCCAAGATTGAACAGTTTTAGGGCTAACATTTAATATTTTTGCAAAAATGCTTTGCGAGTAATTTTTATGTTCTCTCAAACTTTTAATATCTTTTGCTTTATATTTTGCAGGCGGTTCTGGTATTTCTATAAATTCTGAAGAAAGTTTAATTTTACCTTTTTGATAATCCAAAATTTCTTCCAGACCTTCTTTTAAGTCTTCAAAAAATTTATTTTTTTTAACTTTTTTTGATTTCATTTGTAACCTCTTTTAAAAATGTCTTTTCTTGTGCTGTTAAATTTTCTTGTACATTCTTTGGATATATTAAAATTAAAAATATTCTTTCATTTCTTAAAAAATAATAATAACAAATTCTAAAACCGCCACTTTTTCCACCACTTGAAGATTTCAATCTAATTTTTCTAACACCACCTGTACCTTGAATTAAATCCCCTTTTTCAGGATTTCCAGACAATTCTTTTTTAAAATCTTCAAAATCATCATTTAAGATTTTTTTCTTTTCAAGTAAATTATTTAAGTCTTTTTTAAATTTTTTAAGTTGAACTATCTCTCTTTTCATAATTTATTATACTACAATGTAGCAGTTTAATGTCAAGCATCTAGAATTGAGAAATAAAAATGAAAGCCATACTTATTGCACGTGTTAGCACTGAAGAACAAAAAGAGGCAGGTAATTCTTTGCCTGGGCAAATTGCTCGTCTTGAAAAATATTGCAAAAACAAAGATTTTAAGATTTTACAATGTTTCAGTTTTGATGAAAGCGCCTATAAAAACCAGAGAGATGAATTTGATAGAATTCTGGATTTTGTAATTGAACAAAAAGACAAAATTGCTGTGTGCGTTGATAAAGTGGACAGGTTATCAAGAAATATGTTTGATAAGCGTGTTTCACTATTATATGAAAAAGCATTAGTTGATCAAATTGAATTGCATTTTGTCTCCGATGGTCAAATAATTAATAGTCGCATTTCAGCCGCTGAAAAATTCCAATTTGGAATCAGTTTAGGATTAGCAAAATATTATTCCGATGCGATAAGCGATAATGTTAAACGCGCAATTGAACAAAAATTAAGAAATGGAGAATGGCTTGCAAAAGCTCCATTTGGTTATAAAAATATTACACTTCCTGACGGTAAAAAAGACGTTATTATTGATGAATTTCCTGCAAACACAATACGCAAAGTTTTTGAATTGTATGCAACCGAAGCGTATTCAATGGATTTGTTGGCTGAAAAATTAAAAAAAGATTACGGCATAAATATTCTAAGAAGTTTTATTGATAAAGCTTTAAGAAACCATTTTTATTATGGAGTAATGGTTGTTAAGGGTAAAATGTACAACCATAAATACCCGCCATTAATTTCAAAAGATTTATTTGATAAAGTTCAGGACATAAAAGCAGGATTTAATAAAAAAAGAAGATCGAAATACGCAGGTATGCCATATATTTATCGTGGATTGATTCGCTGCAATCATTGTGATTTAGCAATAACGCCTGAAAAGCATAAAGGTTATGTTTATTATCATTGTACTGAATATAAAGGTAAACATAACGCAAAATGGTTAAGAGAAGAAGAAATTACAAGACAACTTTCAGAAAATATCTTTAAAAAATTACAATTTCCAAAAGAATTCTTTCAGGAAATAATTGATACCCTTGATGAAGTTCATAAAAACAAAATTGAATTTCATGAAAGACAGTTTGATAAGTTGATCAGAGAACAAAAAGAATTAACAAAAATAATGGACAATTTATATGTGGATAAATTAAGAGGAAGAATTACTGAAAGCGAATATGACAAATTTTTCCAACAATTTTCAAATCAGATGAATGATGTGAATATTCAATTAGATAATTTAAAAGAAGCTGAAAATAACTATTATATTACTGCAAAGCTCATTCTAGACGTAACAAGCAAAGTTCATGAATTATTTATGAGTTCAGAAGTTGATGAAAAACGCCAAATTATAAGACTTGTACTTCAGAACTTGAAGTTAGATAATGAATCTCTCGTCTGGGAGGCTCATAAGCCATTTGATTTGATCTTAAATTGTGTTGATCGTATACAGTGGCGTCCCTAATGGGATTCGAACCCATGTTTTCGCCGTGAAAGGGCGATGTCCTGGACCGGGCTAGACGATAGGGACACTTTAAATTTTCAAATTGAATTGAGTTAATCAATTTTGACTGGCCTGCCATCCGAAGCTTTCTACTTCGTTCTTTGAACTTCGAAGAAAAAGTTGGCGAAGGATGGTGAGCCGCGTTGGATTCGAACCAACGACCCACAGCTTAAAAGGCTGTTGCTCTACCAACTGAGCTAGCGGCTCTTAATATTAATTTTAGCTTTAAAAAAGCAAAAACTATAGATTAAATGGTATAAACTAAGATGCTTTTTGTCAAGAAATAAAGGCTTTTTCTTAGAATTTATTCTTTATTTTCAATATTTTTTATCTTTTTTTTATTTGATAAGAAATTTTTATTTGTACTGACTTTTGCTTTAATTTTACTTTCAATATCTTTTCGAGTTCTTCCTGCTAAATCGCCGCCTGTTTGTGCATCATTTCTTAATTGAGGTAAACCATGTGAATTATTACGTTGAGTTATTTGAGTTGTGGTAGCTTCTCCAAGCATTGTTATGATTAATTCTAAATCTGTCATATGATCGCGCAAATTTTCTTTTTCTAATCGTTTAAGTTTTTTATAATCTTCAACTTTAAGATTAAATGCGCCCTGCATTATATCATTTGTTAAAATTGCATAATCTTTGGATTTATTAGCCCCACGTTCTGACCATTCATCTGTTAATTTTTGTCTTATTGCAATGCTTGTTAATCTTTTTTCAATCCAGTCTTTTTTATAGCCTTTCTTTTCATAAAGGCTTTTAACTCTTTCAATTCCAAGTTCAGGATTTTCAATCTCATCTATTCTTTCTTTCGCAATTTTCGCTAACCATAATTTAAATGGTTCTGCTTTTGGCGAAGGAATAGATTGAATAATTCTAAAAATTCCTTCAGTGTTAGCGCAATCAGTTTCTCTTTGTTTGCCATCAGGTGCCATTAATTTCAACCCGTGACAAAATGTCACGACTTGACTTCCTTCAGCAACCAATCGTTGTTTTAATTTACGCCAATATGATCCGGGGTCAGAACTTTCTGCAAGAATATTGCAAATATCCACGATAGAAAAATACCATTTTTTATTAAATAAAATTTTACGAATTTTCTTATCTTGAAAAATTGAAATTTTTGTTAAATCTTTTGTTAACACATTAACCTCTTATTTTTTACGCCAATATCAATTTGCTTATGTAGCAATAAATCAAAATCCCTAAAATATCCATTAAAGTTGCTAAAAATGGACCGGCTGCAAATGCAGGGTCAACATTAAATCTTTTAAGAAGTAATGGAATAAAACTTCCTAAGGTTACAGAAACAAGAACGATAATTGATAATGAAAAGCTTACAATAAAGCTATTTAAAATTCTTCCATGAGTAAAATAAACTCTGGCAAATGAAGTTATTCCTAAAATTAAAGCTAAAACGACAGCCATTAAAAATTCTCTTTTGAAAAATTTTTTTACGTTGGAATAATTTATTTCACCTGAGGCCAAACCTTGAATTGTTAAAGCAGATGTTTGGCTACTGGTATTTCCACCGGTACTTACCAACATTGGAATAAATAATCCAAAAAAATAAAATTCCGGAATAAGTGCTTCATATGCTTTTAAAATTGTGCTTGAAAATGATTCCACGAGTAAAAGTAAAATTAAAATATAGCTGCGTTCATAACAAAGCCTAAAAAATGGTGTTTCAAAATATGTACGTTTAATTGGTGTCATCGCAGAGATTTTGTAAACGTCTTCACTTGCTTCTTCTTCAATAACATCAATCAATGTTTCACTGGGAATTACGCCTAAGAAAAATTCATTTTCACTTACAACGGGAACGATTGTCAAATTGTAGCGCATCATTTTTTTTGCGACTTCTTCCTGATCTTCATCAGCATTTGCGACTAAAACATTTTCTCTTAAAATTGCAGACAATTTTTCTTTTGGGTTTTTCAAAACCAGATCTTCAAGCATTATATGACCAACAAGTTTATTTTCTTTATCGGTAACATATATTTGTTGATGGACGTCTCTGTTTGGTTTTATTCTTTGCAAAATATGAATGCTTTGTTCTACTGTAAAATCTTCTTTTAAACTCATTACAGAAGGGTCCATAATACCGCCTGCAGATTCTGGGCTAAATTTCATTAAGGCTAGGACGCGTTCTCTATCATTTTTTCTAAGTAATTCAAAGTAATGTTTAATTTCATCATCTGAAAGATAATCAAACAAGTCGGTAATTTTTTCTACAGGAGTTTTTTCCAACAATATCATTCGTTCTTTATCATTTACAAATGCCAGGCAAAGAACTTTCATTGAATCAGTAAGATATTCAAAAACAGCAACTTTTTCTTTTTCAGGCAAAGCTGTAAAAAGAGCTTTAAAATGTTCCCGATCGGTATTTGCAAAAAAGAATGCAAGATCGGCCGGGTGCACTTTTAACAGTTCATTCCACAATTCAATTCCCAAGGCCGAATCTTTATTTATAATAGAGGTAATATTTTGCTCTATCTGGTTAAAAAATTTTGGCGAAATCATTATGCTCCTTTTTAGCTAAAAAATTTTAATTCTTATTAAATGTATAAAACATAATAGCTAATTGAATTTTTAAGAGCTATACTTATTAAAATATTTACCAATAAAAATGACCATTTGACTTAAAAATTATTAAAATTATTATATATAAGGGTAAATATATATTAATTTTATATAAAAATTGAAAATAAAACAAAAAAATGAAGAGTAAAGTGATTGCTCCTAACTCTGAATTCACATTTTCAGTTTTGCAAGAAGAAAATAATATTCGTTTAGATGTCTTTTTAGCAAAACAATTTTCTTATTCCCGTTCCTTTTTTCAAAAATTAATTTCTGATGAAGGCATTTTAATCAATAATGCTTTAATAAAAAAACCTAGTTATTTAATTAAGGCTAATGATGAAATTGTTGTAAAATTCCCTACGCAAAAAGAAAAACGAGATATAAAGACAATTGAAAAAGATATGGGAATTGAAGTACTTTATGAGCATCCTGATTTTTTAATTATTTACAAACCAGCAGGAATTTTGGTTCATGAAGTTGGATCAAAAAAGAATGAAATTACATTAGTTGATTGGTTGTTGCATAAATTTAAAGATTTAGCGCAAGTAGGAGCATCTGAACGTCCGGGAATTGTACATAGATTAGATATGTTAACTTCAGGTTTAATGATAATTCCTAGAAATAATTTTACTCACACACTTTTTGGCAATATGTTAAAAAATAGACAAATAAAAAAAACTTATTTAGCAGTTGTACAAGGTCATCCTGATGAAAGTGGCACAATTGAATATGGAATTTTGCGCCATCCGAGCGGATACAAAATGACTTATTCAAAAAAATATAATTCAAACGCAAGGGAAGCTCTAACTCACTATAAAGTTTTAAAATATTTAAAAGACGCTACACTAGTTGAAGTGCATCCAATTACTGGACGCACGCATCAAATCCGAGTGCATTTTGCGGCCATTGGTCATCCAATCATTGGTGATATTTTATACGGTAAAAAATCCAAATTGATTGAAAGACAGGCATTGCATTCATGTTGTCTTGAATTTGAATATGAGGGAGAAAAATTTAGTTTTAAAAAAGATATGCCTGAAGATATGCAAAAGTTGGTAAAGAGTTTAACAAAATAAAAATAATAAGATTTTAAGGAAAGTAAAATTGGATTTTTTATGAATAAATTAAATAAAATTTTAATTCTTGTTTTCATATCGAAATCAATTTTTGCTGATATTCCTAAATCTAATTTTCCTTCGGAATTGCCAATTTTAGAAACAAAAAATCTGATATTAAGACTAGTCGATTTAAAAGATACCGATGAAATTTTTCAGATTACTTGCGATCCTGAAGTTGCAAAACTTACCGGTATGTTTGAATTGCATAAAAACAAAGAAGAAACTTATCTATATATTCAAAACTATTTACTCAAAGCTTTTAACAATAAAAGCATGTTGCCTTGGGTTGTAATTCATAAAGAAACAAATAAAATTATAGGTTTTGCGGGTTTATTAGCTTTTATGCCAATTAATTTAAAAGCAGAAATTTTTGGTGTTGGTTCCAAAGAGTTTTGGAATAAGGGATATGCAACTGAAGGAGCAAAATTAATAATTAAATTTGGTTTTGAAGTTTTGAATTTAAATAGAATTCATGGCACTTGTGACCCGTTAAATATTGCAAGTCAACGAGTCTTAGAAAAATGTGAAATGCAATTTGAAGGTCTTTTGCGAAATTATATTGTTGCCCAGGGAAAATGTTCCGACAGAAAAATGTATTCAATCATAAAACAAGAATATTTTAGAGCGTCTTAAAAATAATTTGCGTTACCATTTCCATTTCATCTCCAATTCAGCTCCTAAATCACCTCTTTCATCTTTTATAGTTTTAAAGCTGACATCATCAGTTAAGTCATAATCAATTTCTACTTTATAATCTTCTTTTTGACTGAAATTTTTTTCTATAGAACCTCGTAATTTGTCATTTACATCAACTTCAACTGCACCCTTAAATCCTGCTCTTCCGGTTTCATCAGTAAACGTGGGAACAAATCTTACGTATTTAAATGGCTTTAAAAATGTATCAAAATATTTTTTCATATTTGTGTGCGCTTGAGCAGAGCCTAAAATTATATTTTTTAAGTTTTGAGCAATTAAAGTTGGCATAATTACATTTAAAGTTGCTTTTTCAGAACCAACTAAAAGTAGTGTGCCAATTTGCTCTTCTGAAAGTGGAGGTGATGATTCAAATGTGATATGTGAATTTTTTGCAGAACCTGTAAGATGCATTGTGATAGAATATTGTTTAATTTTATTTCTTGCAAGAAGGTTGATGATTGGATCATAAGATTGATTTTGTAAAAAATAAATTGAACCGTTGATTATATTTAAACATTTGTACGGAAAATTAATAATTCCATTTGATAAATTTATTGAACCGATGATTTCAGGATTTGATATATTTTTTGCTATTTTTAAATCGCCACGCGCTTGGGTTTCAAAAAATTCTGTTTTTATTCTCACTGGTTTTTTTGTAATCAATGAAATATCTATCTTTGTTTTGTTTTCATTAAATATATTTTGGTATTGATCGCCTAGAATTTCTTTTCTGAATTCATTAGATAAAATATTATTTTTTAATAATCCATGATCTATAACCAAATTTCCTGTTATTGAATTTATATTATTAATTTTTTGAAATAATAAGAATCCGGTTGTAGTGACAAAAATATCTTTTCTAAAATTTAAAAAAAATGTTTTTAAGATTATTGGTAGATGCAAAAATTCTACGCAATTCATTTCATTATTAAAAATAATTGTTGCTTGTTTGCATTCAAGTGAACCTTTGAATAATGTAATTTTTAAATTTTTTAAAATTATGCATTTTTTGAAGAAATTAATTTCAATTTCACCTTCAATATTTTTAATTAAATTGTAAGTATTTGAGATTGTTATATTTCCATCGATCAAATTAATTTTGCCAATGAAATTTTTATTTAATCTTCCAGTTAATTTAATTAAACCTTCTCCGGCAAAAGGAGGAGCCAGATTCTCAGGTAATATTTTTCTTAAGTTTTTATAATCAACTAAAAGTTCAATATTTTCATTTTTTGCATTGGCCTTAATGCAATTATTTTTTTGATTATCAAAAAAGGTAAAATTTTTAAGAATTAAATTTGGCTTTGTTAATAGTTCAATGAAATATTCATGATTTTCCAGGGCACCTTCTATTTTTAGCAAATTTTTTTCCAACTCAACTTTGCCTGAATTGGTAAAATTTTTATCCAGATTAAGATTTGAAAGGCAAAGCGAATAATTTCCATTAATTTTAAAATCATTAGAAATTATGCAACTCCCCGATAGGTTTTTATTTTTTATGCACCATTTTTTGTCTTTGTCTAAAAAAATATCTGAACTGTTTTCAAGTTTAATATATCCTGTCTTTTGTTCATCGCTGCAAAATTCGCTGGCAATTACACAAAAATCATTTTTTTTTATAATTGCATTTCCCTGAATAATTTCATTTTCTTTTTTTAAATTAAATTGCAATTCATCTATTTTAAAATTAAATGAATTGCAATTGATATCTTTAACTGCACATTCACAATTTAGATTTTGATTATTTTTTTCTTTTGAATAATTTAATTTTGCTTTTACATCACCCTCACAAGCAAATTCGCCGAATATATTCAATATTTTTTGCAATGTTGAAAGTTTTGAATTTAAATTTGCTTCTAAATCAATTCTCTCATTGTTTTTTTTAATATTGATATCTTGAATGCTTAGTTTTCCATTTAGTGTTTTTATTGTAAAATTTCCACAATTGTTTTGCCACTTTCCAACGACAAAACATTGGTTATTCAGATCTTGTAAAAGTGGCAAATCGCAAATACAATTGGCTTCAAATTGAGTTTGTGACGTTTTAGAATTTGATACATTAATTTGAAAATTTCCTGAAATATTTTTTAAAATTTGTGAATCTTTATTAAAAATTATTCCGTCATTTAAATAAAAAAATGTTTTTAAACCACCTGTAAATCTTGTTTCGCTATTAAAATCTAAATTAATTTTTGTCTGCAACTCTTTATTTTCTAATTCTAGATCAGCTTTATTTAATTTCAAAAATGTGATTGATAGGGGAAGCCCAGAATTTTGTGCCATCAATAATTTTTGAATGTGAGGTAAAATTGAGATTTTTCCATCTTTTTCAAATTCGGAATAAATATTTAAGTCCGATAATTGTAAATCCGCTTTGAATTTCTTTGTAAAAAAATAATCGAGCCATGAACATTTTATTTTTATTTTTTTAGCTTTCCAGAACCAAGTTGCATCGTTTGTTTGAGAAAAAGAAACATCAGATAATTCAACAGACGGAAAAAGTAAATTTAAATTTTTTATGTTGCAATCAACCTCACAGCCTAATTGTGATTTTGCCAATTTTTGGATCTGTTCTTTTACAATTAATTTAAACTTTTCTTGATCCTGGAAAACAAAAAAAGTAATCGCGATTCCAATAAGAAGGGCGATGAAAATTTTTATTAATAATCTGAATTTCACATTAACAATTAAAAATGTTTATAAAATTATGCATTGATCTTTATTTAGGAAATCAAATAAAGACATTCTATTAAAAATTATTGTTTTCGCACAGGCAAGTTGAATATTTCTAAATCTATATTGTTTACATATTCTATCAGGTTTTTTATTTATTATTGCCTCAAATACCTCTTTTGATCTCGATAAAATAAATTTTAAATAATTATCAACAATTAAAGATAAATAATGATTTATTGGAACATAAAATAACAGATCTTTGTAAGTTGGTAGATCTTTTAAAGATTCTTCTAACTTTCTGAAAAAATCTTTTTTTAATTCAATATCTTTAAACATTTCTATAACATTTTCATAAAATTTATTTTCAGAAAGATAAGATTCAATATCGTAAGATAAACTCCATAATTTACTATTGATTCTTTTTGCAATTTCAAAATCAGATGTAATTATATTTTGAACACAAAATAAAATTAAAATTAATAATTTAGGAATTTTCATCTTGTTACTTTCTGATTTGAGAATGTATTCCAATTAAATATAGAAAAAAGTTGAAAAAAAGGGAATTGTTAATAAAACATTTTATGGAAATAAAAATTCTATTTCTTGCAAAATTGTTTATCTATTTCAATTATCCAATCAATGAGGTTATCATTTGAATATTTATATTTTCCATTTTCATTCTTTAAGTCTATAACTGCAATTTTTGTAAGTAATTCTAAATATTTGGATGAAATATTTTTTTTAACCAACTGCATTTCAATCCATTGAGCTATTTTTTCTCTAGACAAAGTTTTGTAGAGTGCAAAAAAAATTTTTTGTTTTATTTCATTTTCCAATGAGTTTTCTTCCAATTTACATAGTTTTGAATCCAGATAATTTAATAGTTTTTTAATTTCAATTTCATACAATTTTTTTCTTTCTATGTCATATAAAAAATAAATTTTTTCTATTTCATTTAAAAAGTTAATAATTTTTTTTTGTATCTCTTCAGATACCTCATTTTCATAATTTGATAATTCACCTTCAGTGATTGACATTAATTCATTGATTGTGATTTTATTATTCAAATACAGGAAACAATTTATTTGTACCTTGATTAAAAATTTTTTTTCAGTATTCATTTTTTCATAACACTTAAAATTATATTGTCCTCAAGAACAACCTCTATATCTCTTAATTTTTTAACAATTTGTTCTGCTCCTTCTTTGATGTTAGATCTTACAATTTGTCCATTTTTAAGAACATCTTCGACTACTATTGTTGGTATACCTCTTCCTGCACTGTCTGTAACATTAAACGATTCTCCAAAATTTTTAGGAGTCATCCGATCAATGGCATGGTGGGAGTATAAATAATTTCCTATTTTTGCATATTCCCTATTATTTTTAGTAATTTTGGGAAGATCTCTCCAAAATCCCCATTTCACATTATTTTCAACAATATTTTCAACATTCTTTGAGATAGATTGTTCTCTATTTATTTTTTCAGGATTCTTTTGAATAAATTCAGTTGCCTGTTCAACTTTTTCAATGCCTTTATCGGTAACTATTTTTATAATTCCTGCCGTTTCTTTTCCTGCTTCACCGAATTCACCTAAATAATTAGGAATTTTTTTAAGCGTTGATCCTAAAATTTCTTTGCTTTTTATAATAGTTGGAATAGCCAATTTTTTTGTAATGATATAATCAATTGCTAAATTTCCAATTATTCTGCCGAATTGTTCTGCTTTTTGATCAACCGGAGCATTTTTAATAAAATCATAAATATTATCATAAAGAGTTTGTAATTCATGAGATGTTTGAAAATAGTCTATTCCGGGTTGATAAATTCCCATTTTTTTTCCTGCCGTTTCTAATGAGAATTTAACAACTTTACAAAGATTAACAGCTAATCTGGGAATAAAAAGTACATTATCTTTAATCGTTTCTATTGGATTTTTTGCTATATCAAAAATTTTATCTTTACTTGCGTAATAAATACCGCGACATAATTTATATAAACAAGTTGATACATCTGCAATTGCTTCAGCTTCTTTTATTTGCGAATTTTGATTTTTAATACATCCATCAAAAGCAATTTTTGTATTTATTTCACATAAATTCTTAATTTTTGAATTTAATGAACATGATTGCAATAAATTCGATTTTTTGATTATTTCAAGAAATTCATTATGTAATTGGTGTTGAAAGTTTGTTCCATTTACATTTAATAATAAATCAGAATTTAAATTCAATTTTTTTAAGTAATCTTGAGTATAAAAATCTAATGAATATTGTTTGTTAATTAATCTATTTTGAGATTGTAAATCATTTTTTAATGCTTTAGCTCTTTGATCGTAAATAATCTGATATTCTTCATCATAAGTTTCTTTAGATAAATTTTCATAACTTTTAATTTGATCTTCTAAAATTTTTAGCTCTTGATGATATTCAAGAGTTTTATTTTTTGCTTCATTGGATATTTCTTTTTCAAGATTTTCTAATTCTAGTTTTAGTTTATTATCTTCTTTGATTTCATCTGCGCGTGCACGGCGCGCTTCATTTTCTATATATTGTCTAATATGTAATTTATTCCCACGATTTTGATCTAAATAGATATACCAATCTTTTAAATTTCTGTGTCTAATATCTTCTTCTTTTATTTTATTATATTTCTGAATTACTTTATTATAATCGGGCATTAACTGAATAAATTTTCTAAACCCTTCAAATTTGTAAAATTCAAATCTTTTTAACATTCTTTCTTGTGACTCAAGAGTCCATTTTTGAAGGGGTGCATTATTGTTTTCAAAATATTCAAGCCAATAAATATCCGGCCAATGTTTTAATTCTTCAATAGGGATATCATAAATATTTCTGGCCTCTAAATGAATTTTATCGGGAGCTTTTTTGCCATGATTTTGATAATTTGGATTAAATGCTTTGCTGAAATTATCTGCTTTTTGTCTCTCTCTTACTTCCTTTCTTAAGTTATCACCGAATGATGCATTCTTTTTTTGTGGATCCTGGCCTAGATGAATTTCATCTTTTGAAATTGAAAATTGAATTATGCTTAATAATATAAGCAATAAAAAAATCATAATTTTAATAAATCCGAATTTTATAATTTTAAATAATAATTTGAGCTTTATTATAGGAAATTTTTTTTTGAAAATGAATTTGTTTTTGAATTTATTATTAAAAATTTTAATTAGTTATAAAAAAATAACAACCCTAATAATTTATTGATTGAATTTTAAATTATTGTTGTTAAAATGAATAATATTAAAAATAATTTATAAAAAACAACTTTGATTTTATGTACAATAGAAAAAATTTTTTAATATTATTATTATTATTTTCTAATCTTATCTATTCTCACAATCCAAAAAATTCAGAAAATGAAGTTATTTTGGGTGATCTTATTAACATCTTGCCTTTAAAAATAAAATTAATTATTAAAAATCTAAATCAAAATAATAAATTATTTTTTCAGTTAAGAAAAAATGAGATTCCTCAGATGGTAGAATTTTTAAAAAATGAAAAAATGCTCGATGATTTTACTGAATCAATTTATCTTAAGTTAGGAAATAATAATGATGAATATAAAATACTGAATGATGAGCAAGTTGATATACTTCATTCTTGCTTGAGAAAAAAGTTAATATGCTATGAAGGTTTTTTGGAAGATTTAAGAGCCAATTCAATTAGATCATTTTCAAATGATAAAAAACTTTCTAATGGTTTAATTTTATATGGACCTCCTGGAAATGGAAAAAGTACAATCGCTAAAAAAATTGCAGAATTAACAGATAGTAATTTATTTGAGTTAAAGGGGTCTACTATTATTGGACCATACGAAAATGAAGGTTCTAAAACAATAGAAAAAACATTCGAAAGTGCTATATATTATTTTAATAAAAATCTTAAAAGAGCGATCATTTTTATAGATGAAATTGATGCTATTGCTACGACTAAAATGAATAATCGTCCAAATGTATCATTATTATCTGCAACACAAACATTATGGTTAAATATGGATCGTGTTAAAAATAACAACGGGATATTTATTATTTTTGCAACTAATGATTTTGAGTCATTGCACCATGCGGTTAAAGATAGAATACGAACATCTATTGAGATAAAAAACCCTGACTTTAAAGACAGAAAAAATATAATGAATTTTTTATTTAAAAAATATCAAATTTCATTTGATAAAAAGATTGATTTAGACAGATTTGTTAAATTAACTGATGGATTAAGTATTAGAAGTATAGAAAATATAATTTTAGAATCATTAATGAATGCAGAAAGCAATGGACTGGTAAAAGTTTCAACCTTTGAACACGAAATTAATCAGGCTAAGAAAAAATTTCTAGTAAATAAATTTAATGATTTATTAGAAAAATTTTTTGATTTTGGAAGAATTTTAACTATTTTACATACAATTTTAATGATTTCCAGGGATATACGATATTCATTTTTTAATAATCTAAATGTTGGTTATGAATAAATTTATATTTTTATTTATTTTAATAATTCAAACAAATTCTATTATCTGTAATAATTTAACATTGCAAAAAAATAATAATATCGATTTTGTAATTTCTTTAGATCATAAATCATTGCTTGAAGTGATGAATATTTTAATTAAAAAGAATATTTTATTTGTAGAAAATATTAAAAGGGAAAATCATTTATTGCTTCAAGAACTTAAAATTTTGGATAAAAATAAATTTGAAGCAATATTGAAACATAATTTAATTAATTATCAAAAATTAGATGGAGATGAAGAAAAGTTAAGAAGGCTTAATAGTGTACTTTCAACTGAAATTAAAAAATTTGATGAAAACACCCTGAATGAAATAAAAAAGCGAACTTTTAATCAAGATGGGGATATTGAAAATATTATAATTTTATATGGCCCTTCAGGCAATGGAAAAACAACTTTTGTTAAAAAATTTGCTGAAGCAACAAAAAGTGAATTGTTTGAATTAGACGGTGGATGCATTATTGGTCCTTATGAAAATGAAGGCGCCAAAGAGCTTCATAAAGAATTTCTTAAAGCTCATAATTTTGTTTTAAATAATAATAAGCGTGTTGTTATTTTTATAGATGAGATTGATAAACTTACTAAAAAGGGTATAGAAAAAAATGGCAGCAGTGAATCAAAAGCTACTGCCACTTTATGGAAAAATATTGATAAATATAAAAATTGTAATGAAATAATAGTAATATTAGCAACTAACCATTTGGAAGATGTGCATCCAAATATTAAAAAACGTTCCAGTTTAAAAGTTGAATTCAGTAATCCAGATGATCAAATGCGGAAAGAATTAATTTTATATTTCATTAATAAATTTAAATTAAATTTTGAAGAAACAAATTTACAAAAAAAGTTAATTATTATTGAAAGAATTAAAAATAATACTAAAAATTTAAGTAATAGAGATATTGAAGAAATTTTTATGGCCGCAAGAAGAAAATCAATTAAGGGATTTATTACCGAAAGTATTCTTGATGATGAGATAGCAAAACAGAAAAAATATAATCTTGAAAAAAAAATAAAATTTAAATTTATTATGAAGTTTATAAATAATTATGGGGCGACATCAGCTGCTTTGTGTTCAACTTTAGCAATAGCTTGGTATATTAAACAATTTAAAAAAGGAAATAAAAATAAACAATCAAATAATTGTAAAGATAATAATAATACTGATACTACAAAAAATACGTGTGTAGCTTCTGCAGCCTAAATCATAATAAAATTTAAACAATTAAGGAAAACAAATTTTAATGCATAAAAAAATTTTAATCTCTTTTTTTATCTTAAATCAATTTACAAACTTGTTTGCTTTGACTTTAACAAAAACAATACCGCGCTTTGAAGAACCTGAGCTTACAAATGAAATAATTTGCAATTTAGATCACAAGCAAATTTTAGCCGTTTTAAATGATTCCTTAATTGAGTTATTAAAAGATACGTCTTATCATAGATATAGAACTTTCTTAAAACTCTATTCTGATATTTTGGTTAAGGAAAATAAAACAATCGAAGATTTGACAAAAATTCATGAAGAACTGTTAAAAGAGTTTTCAGATTTAGATGATTTCAATGCTGCATTATATACATTAGATTCAAAAATCAGACCTCAATTAATTCGTTATTTTTTTGATGTATATAAAGTTAATATTGGAAACGAAGTAAAATTAGAAAGTGTTTTAGATAAATTAGTTGATAAAACAGACGGTTTATCTATAAGAGATATTGAAATTGTTATATCTAATGCTTTGGATCAGAGTAAATTAAAAGATGATAATAATTTAATGAATATTCATATTCTTCATAATGAGATTAAAAAAAGAAAAAATGATTTAATTAAAGAATCGTCCGGAAAATATTTACAAGAAAGTCAAAAATATAAAAATCATAATTTAATGATTTATATTGAAAATTATTATACAATTATTACAAGCTTAGGTTTAACAATTTCCAGTGTTCATGACTTACTAAATATTTATTATCAATATAAAGAAAATAAAGCGAATAAAGATAAAAAAGATTATAAGAAAAAAAAATTTTCATGGAAAGATTCAAGTATATTTCGAATATGTCCTTTTATTTTAGGACCTACGTTATTAAATAAATCCTAAATCAACAACCACTTTCCATTTTCATATCTATATTTTCTAATAAAAGAAATCTGCGAAACAGGAACAGTCAAAGCATACAAATATTTTTTTGCTGAATCTATTAAATAAACTGAACCGGGTTGGATTTTGCCTGTTGAATAAAATATTGTTTGATTATTAACGAAAGAAATTGGAGAGTTGATATTTTTTGAAGCTGAAGCAGGGGAACCTTTGATTTCATTTTTAATACCAAATTCAACATTTCTTGATAATTTTACTTTTTGATTTTCAAATGAATATTCATGATTTATTGGATCAAATTTTAAAGTTATATTTTTGTTGCTACTAACTGCGCATTGCTGAAGATAAGGAAATATCATATTTAGTTTTTCAAGATCAGAAACAACTACTTGTTGATTTAAAAACAATAAACTTGGGATTGAGATAGTTGCAATTAACAGAATTAATGAAAGGACAATTGTAACTTCAATTAATGTGAAACCTGTTAATGATTTACCGGTTGATACATTATTGTCAGTGCAAAAATACTCAAGGCGAAAAAATAAATAATTTTTTATATTCATTTCTTTTTTTTTACTATTAATAAAGTTAAAAAATCAACAGAAAAGTATTTAATAAAAGGAATTTTTAGAGGTTCTCAAAACTCCGTAGTAAAACAATTGATTTTAAGTGTTCAAATCGATTATATTTGATAAAAAGGAGATTAAATGAAGAAATTATTAATTTTATTCCTCTCATCAATCTTAATTAATTGTTATTCTAGCGATGACACTACAATTGCTCATACTGCTTGTAGAGGACGTGGTGTTGGTCAAGGTTGTGCATTTACTGTTGATGGCGAGACTACTAGAGGCACTTGCCAGGTAGATAATAGATTAGTATGTAGAAAGCGATGATATTGAATATCATTACAATAAAAAACAGAGATTATTATATGAAAAAGTCATTAATTTTAGTTTTTTTTACATTAAATTTTTCTATTGAATGTCAAAGAGAAAGATTGTGCGAAGGTCCAGAGTGTGCGTCTGATAATGTACCACCCTGGAAAGCTTGTGAAAACCTAAATGAAGGTGATCAATGCCATATTAAAATGGGTGAATATTCAGCAGATGGTGAATGTAAAAGAAGAGCTGGCAGAATAATTTGCATTCCTGATTAACTGACGATCCGTTAATTTTATTCCATTCCTTCTAATCCAAGCGCAACGGAAAGAACTTCTTCAATTGTTGTTAAACCTTGTTTAATTTTATTGACGCCATCCTGAATTAAAAGTGTCATGCCTTCTTTTATTGCCTCATTACTAATTAATTTTGAATCTGCTTTTTCTTTTGTTAATTTTGCAATTTCTGACGTCATTGGCATTACTTCAAATAATGCAAGTCTGCCACGATATCCGGTTCCACTACATTCAGAACAACCAACTGCTTTGTAGAATGTGATTTTTTTTGCTTGTTCAGGTGTAATTCCAAGACTTTTTAAAACATCAGCTGACGGATGATAAGCTTCTTTGCAATTTTCACATAATTTTCGGACTAATCTTTGAGCAACAATACAAATAACGGAAGATGAAATTAAAAACGGTTCTAAGCCCATATCAATTAAACGCGTAATTGTTGCAGGAGCGCTGTTTGTATGTAATGTGCTTAAAACTAAATGACCTGTTAAAGCTGACTGAACTGCAATTTGCGCAGTTTCTTGGTCACGAATTTCACCAATCATTATAATATCAGGGTCTTGTCGCAAAATTGATCTTAAAGCGACTGCAAAAGTTCTTCCAATTTTGTCATTAACCTGAACTTGGTTAATTCCCTGCATTTGATATTCAACCGGGTCTTCCACGGTTACAATGTTAACCTCGGGAGAATTTAATTTGCTTAAAATTGAATATAAAGTGGAAGTTTTACCAGACCCAGTAGGACCCGTTAAAAGAATAATTCCATTTGGTTGCGAAATCGCATCCATAATAACTTTATAATCACGGTCATTAAATCCAAGATTTTGCAATTTGCCAAATGTTTTTGATTTATCTAATAAACGCATTACAACTTTTTCTCCAAAAGTTGTTGGTAAAATGGAAACACGTATATCAATTGATTTATCAGCTACTTTTATTTCAATTCTTCCATCCTGCGGCAATCTTTTTTCTGCAATATTAAGATTTGCCATAATTTTGATTCGTGAAACCAGTGCTCCTTGAATTCTTTTGGGTGGAGTTAAAATTTCGTGCATAACGCCATCAATTCTATATCTTACTCTCACTTCTTTTTCAAACGGCTCAATATGAATATCAGAAGCGCCTCTTTTTATTGCTTGGAATAAAATATGATTAACTAATTTTATTATCGGGGCTTCCTGCGCCATTACCAAAATATCTTTTTCTTCAATTTCACCTAAATCAACTGCTTCTTCATTCAATTCTTTTTCTTCTTCAAGACCCTCAAACATTTTTTTTGTGCCTTCAATTGGATAAAAGCGATTTATTCCTTCTGCAATTGTTGCATCAGTAGCTACGCCAACTTGAACTGTGCCATTATTTCCTAAAAATATGTTTAATTCATCTATTGGTTTGTAATTGTAAGGATTTGACGTGACAATTGTAATTTGGTCTTGAAAACGAATTGGAATAATTATATTTTCACGCAAAAATTTAAATGGAAATCTACCAAGTAAAATTGGATCTGTCATTTGTTCTGTAATTTTATCAATATAAGGAATTGCTAATTGTTGAGCGTAAGCTTTTGCCAAATCTTCAGAAGTAATTAATTTTTTTTCTTTAAGATAATTAATTAAAGATTTATTTTCTAATGTGGCTTCTTTTGTATAATTTAATAATTGATCTTTACTAATTTTGTCCTGCTCAACTAAAATCTGACCTATGTCTTTTAGCATTTTGCAACTCCTATTTATTTCATCCATCCATTATATCATGAAACAGATTCAATGGGTATATTCCTTGCGTTTATAGAGTAACATGATAAAATCAATAAAAAATAGATATTACTTATAAATATTTCGGAAAATAATTCTAAAGTCCTCTCGTTAAACTTTAGCAATCTAATCGTGGCGAGTGTAGCGAGTCGAAGTCGTGACGAATGGCGGATTAAAATATGCAATTTCTTAAAAAATCAATTTTATTTATTGTTTTTTTAAATTTCTTAAATCTTTTTTGTGAGGATACGGCGCAAAAAAATCCCGTTTCTGATTTAAAAGTTAATGAAAATGTTTCTAAAAAAAATGAAAGTTTTTTTAATAGAAGAAAACGCGAAAAAAAAATAGGTGCGTATCTTAAAAAAGAATTTAAAGATTTAACGATTGAAGAATTAGAATTTAATAAAAACCTGGATTTAAAAAATAATAATAAAGAAGGTGCAGCAAGATATCTGGAAAGAATGATTGCAATTTGGAAGCCAAATCCAAAACAAAAAGATTCTGACAGGCTGTGCCAATTTAGATTAGAATTAGCAAATCTTTATTTTGATTTGGGATTATTAGAAAAGGCGTCAAGAAGTTACAAAGAATTTTTAAAAAATTATCCCGGCAATACAAATGCTGAATTTGTTTATTATAAATTAATTTGTTGTTTATTTAATGAATCAGGAGTTTCTGAAAGAGATCAAGCTGAAACAAAAGAAGCTTGTAAATTAGCTTCAGAATTTCTTGAAAGAGAAACTTTTGTTACGTACAGAGATCAGGTAAAAAAAATGTTAGCATTATGCAATAAAAAATTACTTGATGCAGAAATAAATGTATTTAATTATTATTTAAACCGCTCAGTTGTAAAAAAGAATTATCTTCCAGCTCAACAAAGATTAGATTATATAAAAGAAAATTTCCTGAATAATCCACAAAGCCAGGAAGGTAAGAAATTATTATCTGATTTGGAAGAACAATTAAAGGCATTTAAAGAAAAAAGAAGATATGTGCCGCAATATCTAAAAGATAAAGAACCTTTTTACATGGCATTCTTTCCAAAAAAAGATAGAAAAAAAAGATCTTATGGTCAACGATTCTAAAATCAAAAAAGGCGATTTGGGAGAGAATTTAGTTTCCCAATTTTTAATTAAACAAGGTTTTATAATTAAAGAAAAAAAATATCGCAGAAAATTAGGTGAAATTGATCTTATTGCTGAAAAAAATGATATTTTGGCTTTTGTGGAAGTTAAATTGCGGGAAAATATTTATTTTGATATTTCTGAGGTAGTGAATTTAACAAAACAACAAAAAATAATTCTGGCAGCAAAAGAATATATTTCATACAATAATGTTTCTGATAAAATCTGCAGATTTGATGTGGCTTTGGTTGAACAAAATAAGGATGATTTTAAAATAAAATATATTCCAAATGCATTTACAGAAAATTTTTAATTTGAATCAATTTTGGCAAAGAATTATTTCAGGCTCAATCTTTTTAATTGTTTTCTGGTCAATTTTTTTTATTTCTCCCATAATTTTTTCAATCTTAATGTTTTCAATTTTATTAGAAATTTTAATTTTTGAATGGAAAAATTTATTCAAACCATCTGATAAAAAATTCTGGCTTTTAATGCCAATTTATCCAATTTTACCTTTCTCATTAATAATTCGTATAAATTTAATTCCTGCATGTCGCCGATTCCTTTTAATCATTTTTATTCTCGTTTTTTGTTTTGATTCTGGCAGTTACATAGCAGGAAAATTGTTTGGTAAAAATAAAATTGCTCCAAAAATCAGTCCTGGAAAAACTTGGGAAGGTTTTATTGGTGGTTTTTTTTCAGTTTTATTTGGAACGAATTTAATTTTTTTATTCTTAAAACTACCATTATTTGATCTGGATTTATTAATATTATTCTCATTTTCTATAAGTCTTTTTGCTTTTTTGGGAGATTTATTTGAATCTTATTTAAAAAGAAGAGCAGGGATTAAAGACACGGGAAATTTAATGCCAGGACACGGCGGTTTGCTGGATCGATTTGACAGCATTTTATTTGCTGTATTTTTTTTATTTTTTATTTTGTAATCATGAGCATTGAAAGCGATTGTTCATTTATTATTCAAATGCCCAAATATAACGTTGTATAGTATTCAAAAATTCTTCGTCTGCCTTCTTTTGATCTTCAGTTTTTACACCTGTAAATATCCTTTTGTTTAATGCTGAGTTAAAAACTGCTAACAATATTTCACCAACTGTCTTATCTTTGATTTGAGTGGCTATTTTGTCCAAACTTTCGTCAATATTTGCATTCTTAATACTTTTTAAATAATCTAGTATTTCTCTTTTTTGTTCTTGTGATAAATTTCTTACATTCAATTGTACAATGGCCGGTTCTACAAATTTAAATTTCTTATCAAAAAAATTATCAATAATTTCTTTAAATAATGGTTTTTTGTACGCAATACTCAAATATGGTTTTTTGTCTTTTGAACTTAATATTAATTTACCATTTTTTGTATAACCAAGACCATAATGCAATAATAGTTCAATTGCTTGTTTATCATTTGGATTATTTTCTTGAGCTATAGAATTTAAATAAAGTCCAATTGCTGAAACGGGTCCTTGTTCTTCATATAAAGGAACTAAATCAGCTCCATGACTTAGCAATAATTTTAATGTATCGAATTCAATATTATTCATACCGCCTGCAGTGACACGTTTAAATAAATGAACTATAGCTGTACGATTTTCATTATCTTTAATATTTACATCAGCTTTTTTTTCTAAAAATAATTTAATCATTCTATAATAGGGATTCTCATTAACTTCTTGAGAACTGGAATGAATGAAATGTGTAGCTGCTATTAGTGCTGGTAGATCTTTATTTCCTATTTTAATTCTTATTTCATTTACATTAAATTTATTAATTAAATTTTCTACTATTTGGTATTTGCCAAATTTTATAGCATCCGAAAATTCTTTAACATCTGCTGATTTTACATTAATAAATGATGAAATAATTGTGAATAAAATTAATGTTTTTGCAATTTTTAACATTTTTCTCCTTTTTACAAATACACTTAAATTACTAGTGATTTATCTTTTATATTCTAACTGTAACAAATTTAATAGACATAAATCAATAATTTGATATGAAATTTAATAAAAATGTTTTTAAATCTATTGAAATGAGTTTTTTTGACTATTGATTTCCAATTTATTTGCGTTTCATTTGACCAAAATTAAACAATGTTGAAGATTGTAAAATTATTTTTTTTCTGGCTTTGGTAACCGATCTAAAAAATTACACAATTTTAAATACTCAATTAAATTAGTTTGATGAATCTTCTTTTCTTCGCCTGTTATCATATTTTTGACTGTAACTTCTTTATTTGATTCTTCTTCATCGCCTAAAATTAAACAAAATTTTGCACCCATTTTATTTGCTTTTCTCATCAAACTTTTTACCGAAGAATCTTCTTCAAATAAAACATCAATGGTCCAGTTAAACGAATCATTTGCAGTTAGAATGTCGGCTGCATAACTACTTGAATGAAGAGCATTTGCTAAAGACAAAGCTAAAGTGTGCTGTTTTGGGCTTAAAGGCAAAATTAAATTTAAATCAGATTGTTTTGCTATTGGAAGATCTTTTTTGTTTTCAAGTAAAAGCATTAATCTTTCAATTCCAATTGCTGCGCCAACAGCAGGTTGATCTTTATTCGAGTCTATTTCTTTTACCAGTCTGTCATACCGACCACCGCCACAAAATGCATTTTGTGCGCCTAAATCTGTGCTTGAAAACTCAAAAACAGTTTTATCATAATAATCTAAACCACGAACTAAGGTTTTTGAATGTTTAAATGGGACAGAAATTGATTCAATTGTATTTTGTAATAAATCCCATTCTTGTTTGCAATGAGTACATAAATAATCTGTTGTGCTTGGTGCGTTTTTGTAAATTTCTATACAAGTTGGCACTTTACAATCATAAATTCTTAGTGGATTTTTTGTTTTGCGCTCTATGCAATTTGAGCAGATTTTATCACTCACAGAATCAAGAAATTTTTTTAAAACTTCATTGAATTTTTCTCTATCTTGGTAACAGCCTAAAAAATTCAATAAAAGAGTGTAATTATTGAGCTTGAATTTATTTTTGAATAATTCATCAAGCATTTTTATTAATAATGCATCTTGCATTATTGAGCTTGTGCCAATTATTTCTATATCAATCTGATGAAATTGTCTAAATCTTCCTTTTTGAGGACGTTCGTATCTGAACATTGGGCCGATTATAAAAACTTTCCATGGCAATTGTTGAATGTTATTTTCGATAAATGCCCTAACTGCAGGAGCAGTCACTTCTGGACGTAAGCAAATGGAATCTTCATCTTTTGACGAAATTAAAAACATTTCTTTGCTTACAACGTCAGTATGTAAGCCAAGTGAACGTTTGAAAAGTTCAGTATGTTCTATTATTGGTGTCTCGATCTGGTTAAAATTATATTCTTTAAGATGTTTTATAGATTGTGTAGTTATGAAATTTAATAAAGAAGTATCTATAAAATCCTGGGTTCCCTTAACTTTTGTGATCATTTTTGTCTCTTAAAGAATAAAATATTAAATATTATTATTATATATTTATTTAATTTAATTTCAATTTATTCATTTAGAAATTTTTTAAATTCTTTTTTTGTTAACTTGATAGATGCGTTGTCTTTTAAAAAACAAGCTGCTTTTTCGTCTCCTGAATGTGCCAATTTTTTTATACAAAAAATTATACATTTTCTTAAATTACCCAGATATTCATAAAAAGATTCTTGGTTGTCAAAATCGCTAATATCCAAACTATTATGGGAAATATATTTAATTATTTTTCTTAATTCAAGATATGCTTGATATGAATCTTTCCAAAGAAGATTATTAATATGTTCTAAATGTTTTTTTGCATTGTGATTTGAGCTATGAATTATGCTATGAAATTGAGGCTCTTCTTTTTTATCACAATCCATATCAATTCCTAAATATTCTTGATCACAAATATCGCAAGCTTCAAGTTGGTGATTTTTTTCTTGTAATTTAAAAATTTTTGATTTCGATTTTGATCTTTGTAATATAGGATAATGTCCTAATTCTTCAGCCAAATTACTAAAACTTACATCAGCTGGAAAAATAATATTAAATGGAATTAAACAAGAAAATAATAAATATTTCATTTGTTCCCCTTGTTTTAAATAATTATTAATTTTCAATCATTGATTTTAGCTTTTTTATTTGTCACGATTCATTAATTTAAATGGAGTTAATGTTTTTTTGTCATAATAACCATTAAAAAAATTATATTGTAAATTCGAACTGACAGTGAATTCTCCAGTTCCAAGTAGCGTAACGTCTGTTTCAATAGTTCTATCTGGTTCCATTTCAATTGTAACATTACATTTTTTTCCAATATAATTTTCTAAATTTATTGTTTTATAAAAAGGGAATTTTGGTAAAACATTAAATTTAATTGTTTGCTTATCCAAAGTAATAATAATTGTGCTACCAAATTGTACCGTAAGGAACATATTTAAATTACTATGTTTATTATTGGTGTGAATTAAAGTAAACAAAATTTTGTTCGAATATTCAATATTATCATTTACTTCATCATAGTTAATTTTTTTTGATGGTAAATTTGGAATGTATTTTAAATGTTTTTTTCCTATTTTAATTTGAGGATTTTGTTCTAAAAATTCAATTGCATCTAGGTCACCTAATTTTGCTCTATCAATTAAATTTTTTTCAAAATCACAACTTAAAGTGATCTTGAATATAAAACTTAAAAAAAATAAATGAATAAATTTCATATCTTGTCTCATTTAATTGTAAATTCAGATTTTATAGGACCTTCAGGTAAACCTCTGATAAATTGATAAACATAAGGATTATCTGATTCCCAAACAGTTTTTGCATCTCCAAAATATCTTATTTTACCATCATGCAATAATGCAACCTTATCTGCATATTTAAAAATATCTACATCATGGGAAATAACTATAGATGTTAGATCTAATTTTTTTTGCATGTCAAACATAAGTTCATGAATTATCCGCGAAGTTATGGGATCCAAGCCTGTTGTAGGTTCATCATACAAAATTATATTTGGGTTTGTTAGTAATGTTCTTGCCAAACCAACACGCTTTCTCATTCCTCCGGATAATTCAGAAGGATATTTATATAATATATCTTCGGGCAAGTTTACTAATGCTAATTTTTCTTTTACTGTTTTTATTATTTTTGGCATTGGAATTCTATTTTCTATTAAAGTAATTCCAACGTTTTCCAGAATATTTAAAGAATCTAATAAAGCCGCAAATTGAAAAACATAGCCCAATTTTTTGAAAGCTTCTTCAAGTTTTTTACCCGAAAGTTTAGTGATATCGTTGCCATTTATTATAACTTTTCCTTCAGATGGTTTAATCAATCCTATAATTTGTTTTAATAAAACCGATTTTCCTTCACCTGACCGTCCAATAATAACTGTCATTTTACCATCAGGAATTTCTAAATTAACACCTTTTGTAATCCATTTGTCATCAAATTTTTTTTTTAAATCTATTATTTCAATCATTATGGTCCAAAAAGTAAAACTGCTAAAAAATAATTAGCAATTATTATTAAAATAGAGCTGACAACTACGCTTTGAGTTGTTGAAATTCCAACGCCTCTTGCGCCACCTTTTGTATAATATCCTTTGAATGAACCAATTGATGTTAAAATAAATCCAAAAACGCTAGATTTGATAAGCCCACCCCTTATATCGGAAATTTCAACTAATTCTTTTATTCCTGAAGTATATTCATCAGGATTTAAACCCAAAACATGTACACAAACAATATAACCACCAACTACTCCAAACAGCATGGAAAACAAAGATAAAAAGGGCAAGATTATTGTTCCTGCCAAAATTCTTGGGACAATTAAATATTGTTGAATATTTATACATAAAGTTCTTAAGGCATCAATTTGCTCAGTAATTCGCATAGTTCCGATTTCAGCAGCAATTGCAGAACTTGATCTTCCTGTGACCATTAAGCCAGTTAAGACAGGTCCTAATTCTCTTGCCATGGCTAATGCAACTATTGGTCCGATAAATTCTTCTCCGCCAAATTGTTTAAAGCCTTTGTAGCTTTGAATTGCCAAAACAGCACCGGCAAATGCGCCCGTAATTACTGTAATAACTATTGAATTAACGCCAATGCTTTCAATTTGATAAAGAAATTTTGAAAATTTTAATTTTGTACTGAATAATGTTTTAAAAAAATCCAGTATAAATAATGTGAATCTTCCAATAATGGAACTAAAATTAAGAGTATTTTGACCTATTGAATTTATAAAACGTATTATCAAAGCAATCCTTTGATATTACTTATTCTAAATCTTCTACCTCAGAACTTTTTGTAGGCATTTGCTGACTCATAGGGGCAAATTCTTTTATTCCTGAATTTTTGGCCTTCATAATTGAAAGACCTAAAGATCCGCCAATTAAAACAGCTCCCAAAAACCAGGTTATTTTTTGAAATAAATCTTGGCCACCTGAGCTGCCAAAAAGCATTTGATTACTGCCGCCTAAAGTGCCAATACCAATGCTACCTTTACCTTTTTGAACCAAGATAAGCAATATTAAAATAATACATGAAAATGAAAATAAGAATGTAAGTAAACCTTGTAACATTTAAAACTCCTAAAACTCGCACCCCTTCGACAAGCTCAGGGCGAGCGGAATTATTTTTTAATCGCTCGTGGTGAGCTATGTCGAACCATACGAGCACCAATATTTTATCTATTTAATATGATTTTACTATTTTTTTAAATTCTTGGAAATCTGTACTTGCTTTACCTATCAAAAAACCCGAAATTTCCTTGGATTTTTTAAATTCATCTATATTTTTACTATTAATACTACCTCCATACAAAACCGGAATTTCCTCTTTAATTACTTCTTTTATTATTTGAATGATTTCATCTAAATGATCAATTTTAGGAATTACTCCAGTACCAATTGACCAAATTGGTTCATAAGCAATAATAATTTTTTGAAAATTAGTAATTTGTATTATCAGATTGAGTTGTCTCTTTAAAGTTTGCACAGTTTTATCGCTTTTATATTCTTTTTCTGTTTCCCCTATGCATAAAATTGGTATCATTTCTTTTGTAATTAAATTTTGTATTTTTGAAGCAATTATTTCATCAGTCTCATTAAAATATTTTCGATTTTCGCTATGGCCTACAATGCAGAATGCTGCTCCCGATTGTTTGATTGATTCAGCAGAAATTTCTCCAGTATATGGTCCAATTTCTTTATCAGAACAATTTTGGGCTGCTAAATTTATATTGGAATTTTTTAACAATTTATGAACTTCATGTATGGAAATAAATGATGGTGACAGAATTATATTATTTTCATTACCAAAGTCATTCAATTCTTTTAAATTAGTTTTTACAAAATCTAATTCTTCTTTGAAAGTTAAATACATTTTCCAATTGGCAACAAAAAAATTTTTCATAATGATTTATTAGTATATACTTATTTAACAATCAATTTTTCCTTTTAAAAAATAAAATATCATAGGGCTCACAAAAATGAAAATTTCTAAAATCGCTTATTTAACTTTTTCATTGGCTTTAAATTCACAAATATTTTCTATGGAAAGTAATGATGGCGATGATGAGGAATGCGTTTTTTCACAGGAACAGGAAGATGAAGCAGTTTCAACAGGAAATAAAATCTTAGATTGTTTAACTGATGAATTATTGGCAATGATTGGAAGAAGCCAACAATTTTTAGGAATTCAATTTGATGAAGTGAATAAAGAAAAAATCATTGAATTAATCTATCAAAATTTTACTGCCAAAGAGATTAGCCAAATTTATATTTTGATAAATACAGAAAGATTGTATGTAGAAATTGAAAAAAATGAAGTTGCTAAAAAATTTGTCAGATTTCACTTAGAGTTCAAGTAAAATTTTGATAGATTAATTCAATGATTTTTTCTTTATTCACTTCATCAAATTGAAGTTGCTAAAAAATTTGTCAGATTTCACTTAGAGTTCAAGAGTAAAACAGCTGTTTTACACAAAAGAACAAACACTATCTAAAAAGATATTTTAAAACAAGATGTTTAAATTAATTCTTGCCGTAATTTTATTATTAAATTCTCAAATTTTTTGTCTCGATAGTCAGAATGAGGCGATTGATATAAA
>JABDEC010000014.1 GCA_013287265.1 Candidatus Babelota bacterium
AGAAGAAAAAAATAATGAAGAAGAAACATCAAGAGCGATTATTATGTTTCTATTTCGTTCTTCAAAATATTGTTTTATTAATAATTTGTTCATTCTTGCAGAACTTTTCCAATCAACAAAACGAACATCGTCTCCTTGCTGATATTCTCTTATCTGATCAAATTCATGTCCCGTTCCTTTAATTGCGCAACTTTGATCGCCAATTAAAGTTCCATTAAGGACGCGTTTTGTCTTAAATTTTATAAATTTAATTTTCTTTTTTATTTCAGGTGACAACATAAGTCATTTAAATAAGCTCGTATGGTTCGACAAGCTCACCACGAGCGGTTCATAAATTCATTTTTCCCTTCGCTCTGAGTAAGTCGAAAGGTTCGAGTAAATTTTAATAAATTCCATAATTTTTTAAAATTTCAGGAAGTTTAATTGTTCCATCAGCTTGTTGATATGTTTCCATTAAAGCAACAATTAATCTTGGCAAAGCTAAAGACGAACAATTTAAAGTATTAACAAATTCAGTTGATGAATTTGCATCCCTTTTAAATCTAATAAGTCCCCTTCTTGCTTGAAAATCCGTACAATTACTTGCTGAAGAAACTTCATAAAAGGCATTTTGTCCAGGCATCCAGACTTCAATATCAAATGTTTTAGCTGAAGCAAAAGAACAATCTTGTGCTGCCAATAAACTTACTCGATAATGCAATCCTAATTCATTTAAAATATTTTCGGCACATTCTAACATTATTTTTTGCTCTTTTTCAGAATTTTCAGGAGAACAAATGGTATATAACTCTACTTTTTCAAATTGATGTATTCTAATTAAACCATGTTCACTGGAACCATACGTACCAGCTTCACGTCTGAAACAACTCGTCCATGCCGTCATTCTTTTTGGCAAATCAGACGACATAAAAATATGATCACGATAAACATTTGTTAAATTAACCTCTGAAGTTGGAGTTAAATATAATTTATCTTCAGGTACTGAATAAACTTGATCTTTAAATTTTGGAAAATTACTCGCGGTTTCTAAAGATTTTTCATTAACTAAATATGGTGGCAAAACAGGCTGAAATCCATATTTAATATTATTTTTTAACATTAACATTGTTAACGCATAAATTAAATTTACAGATTCATTTTTATAAAATACAAATCTGCTGCCTGCCATTTTTGAAGCTGCTTCAAAATCAAACCAATCCAAATACTTACCAAGTTCAAGATGATTTTTTATAGGAAAATTAAATTTTGGCTTTTCCCCAACTATTTTTACAACTTTGTTAGATTCTTTATTTCCAGATGGGATATCCTCAAAAGGAATATTAGGGCAATATAAATATAAATCTTTGAATTCATTTTTCAAATTTTCAAATTCAGATTCTTTGTTTTTTAAATCCTGTGTAAGTTGAATAGATTTTTCTCTTAACTCATCAGTAATTCCATTTTTAGCTTTTTTTGCAATTTCATTTTTCTGAAATCTCAAATCTTCTACAATTAAATTAATTTTTCTTACTTTTGAGTCTAATTCAATTAATTTATCAATATCAAAATTAGGATCTTTTTTTTTGATTAATAATTTATACTTTTCAGTATTTTCTCTTAATAAATTTAAATCTATCATAGTTGCTTTCTCCATTATATGGCGCTTTTAATTTATTTTATCTAAAAATTAAATATATTCAAAAAAAAAGATCGCCTATTGGGCGATCTTTTTGAGTAAAGCTTTTTCAGGTCAAAATTAAATTAAACTGACCTTACCAATTCCCTTAAACCTTTACCTGGTTTAAATTTTGGAACGCTAATTGCCGGAATGTTGATACGCTCTTTTGTTGAAGGATTTATACCTCTGCGCGCTGGACGTCTGGAAATCAAGAAAGTTCCAAAACCGGTTAAAGAAACTTTTTCCCCTTTTTTAAGAGTTCTCTCAATTATTCGGGTAAAAGATTCTATGACGCGAGTAACATCCTTTTTTGCAAAAGTCGTCTCTTCACTGAGGCAAGTAATTAGCTCAGTTTTATTCATAAATACTCCTGAGGACTTAAATTTGTTAAACAACACTGCTTTGCTTCAAAATACACTCTCTTTTTACCGTCGCATATGTGGCCATTTGAAGATTTAATTAAATCTCAATGGTATAATATTACTATTTAACGCTTTGTCAAATAATTTTTAATGAGTTATAAATAAAATAAGAAAAAAATGCAACAACAAAATAAAAAAGTATTTTTTAATTTTAAAAAGGTTATAAATGCTCATTGACACTCACTGTCATATCAATATGATGGTCAAAAAACAATTTGATACTCTTTTGCAAAAAGACGATTTTCATGCCGCGCGCAACATTATTGAAGAATCTATCGTGAATTACGTTAAAAAAATAATCAATGTTGGCACAAGTTTAATTGAAAGCAAAAATTGTATAGAGCTTGCAAAACAGTTTAAAGAAATTTATGCAGCAATTGGAATTCATCCTTGTGATTTGAATGCTAACTGGATGAATGAATTGAAAACAATGCAGCAATGGCTAAAAAATAAAAATGAAAACAAAATTATTGCCATTGGTGAATGTGGTATCGATTTGTATCACAAAAAAACAGATTTAAAAACACAAAAAGACGCATTTAAAGCTCAAATTGAAATTGCACTTCAAAATGATCTTGCATTAATAGTTCATTCAAGAAATGCACCAGATGAAACTTTAAGCTCAATTGAAGAATTTAAAAAAGATATAAAAAAGGGAGTAATTCACTGTTTCTCTGAAAATTTAGAATTCGCTCAACAAGTTATTGAATGGAATTTTGTCATCGGACTAGGCGGCATTATTACATATCCGAAAAATAATGAATTAAGAGATGTCGCAAAGCAAGTTGACTTAAATAACATTGTTTTAGAAACAGATGCACCTTTTTTACCTCCTCAAATTATCCGTGGAAAACAAAATCACCCAAAATATATAAAATATATCGCTCAATATTTAGCTGAAATTAGAAATGATTGTTTTGAAAATATTGCAAAACAAACAACTGAAAATGTAAAACGTGTTTTTGGAATATAAGAAACCGATTTAACGTCCTTTAGACCATAAATTTCTTACCCCAGATCTATTCATTTGAACCATATAATCTATTTTTCTTAGTCCTATAAATTGACAAAATACAATAAATCAATATAATTACAAATAGAATATTATTTTCATCTTACTCGAGGTTATATGAAAGCAAAAATTATGTCATTATTGCTATTATTAAATTTTGCATTTGCAAATTGTTATTCAACTTCAGTTGCACCAACTTTTAATTATTATAAGAACTTATTAAATAATTCATGCATAAAAAAATACTGTATTCCAGTAATTTCGACAATATTGCTTTATTATTCAATTAAAAAATTGAAACAAATTTATTCCAAAAATTATAAATCAAATCATGTCGACGGTGAGGTTATTTTTCAACAGAATGACCTAGTAATTAGCAAATCTGTTTGTACCCGTTACAATGACACAACTTTTTACCAATTATTTAGACGATCGTTAAAAATCGGAAAAATTGCAGTAATCAAAAATGGCTATACCTGCCTTATTACAAATTTCTACATTAATCCTAAGCATAGAAACCAAGGTTTAGGAAAATTATTATTAAATCAATTAATTAATCATTTATTAAAAAACAATGAACAAAATATTATTTTAGAAGCAGGACCTTTTGAATTAGATGATCACGAAAAAGAGATAGAATTAACTGAATCCGAAAAAAGCGAAAAATTAGAAATTTTAAAAAAATTTTACAACAATTGCGGGTTTAAATATTCTGAAAACTTAATTATTAAAATGAACCTATTGTATAGATCATTAGGAATCCATGCCCAGTGCAAATATCCAATGATTTATCAGAATTTAAATTCCCATTCTTCTTTTTTTTAAACTTTTTTGTGAATTAAAAAAATTGTGGTTATATTTAATTCCTAATTTATGAATTAATTCATAAAAAAATTCACGATCTGCATTTTTAATAACAGCTTCTTCATGTGCCTCAGCAAGACAAATAGGATAGCCGAATCCTTTTTTACATTGATCCACAATTATTTTTGAAATTATTTCAACATTTTTTTCATCCTGCGCAATCCATTGTGGTATTTCAATGCGAACGATTTCCTGACCGACATTTAAATAAAAAAAATGCGGATGAAGATATTCAGGATAAGTTTGAACAATAGAAGAATGGTTTTTAAAAATTATTGATCGTTCATATTCGTCAAGATAGAAATTTGCTATATGAGTATCTAGTAAATTATCAATTGATTTGTAAAGATCACAATTGTTAATCTGAAAATCACACAATTGAATTTTTAATAAATTTACTAATTCCCTACTTTTTGGCATTGAAATATAACCGGCAATTAAAAAATTATTTTTGTAAAATTGTTGCAAGCAATAAAGATATTTATTTAAGTAAAGTTCTTTAGTTTTTGCATCCTTTGAATCTAAATGCCAAAAAATTATTGAACCATCAAATAAAAAAAGTTTTGTATTATTATCAACAGAATTATTTTTTTTAAATGTTTCAAAACCAGTTAAAAATTCCAATTCTTGTCTTATGCAATCTACAACATCAGCTGAACAATCAATTTCATTGTCGCCATAAACAAATGGTGCAGATTTATGTATAAATAATGTCTCAATTCCATACTTTAAAAAAATTGAACTGATATTTATTAAAAAACAAGAAGTACCTTGATGTCTATCGGGGTAAATTTGAGAACCATCTGTTGCTATGACTGTGTAATTGTTAAAAGGTTCTATTTTTATTTTTTTATTTAATGGTTCTTTCCAGGTTGGTAAAATCCAGGGTGAGTTTAATTTTTCAATTTTATGTAAAAAATCTTCATCTGAACAAATTTTATTCCAACATTCTTGCGCTAAATTTAATTCTTTTGAAATATCAAAAAAAATTGAATCTGATAATTTCTGAATTTCGAAAAATAACTTTGATTTATCCAACACAATTATAAGCCATGCTTTGAATTCAGTTTATCAATACCTTTTTTTAATGCCTGCAAAGATAATAATGCGCATTTTATGCGTGTGGGTCCTAAATTTATTCCAATCAATGAAATTACAAAATTATCATCGAAATTTAAAATTTCATTCAAAGATTTATTTATGCAAACTTCAGTCAATTTAGATGCGGTAGCCAGGCTTACAACACACCCATTTCCTGTAAAAGAAACCTCTTTAACAAATTGACCGTTAATTTTGGCTTGTATCTCTACTCTATCTCCACAAGCAGGATTATATTCGCCTGAATTTATATCCGGTTCAAGCATCGTTCTGCAATTACGAGGATTTTTATAGTGATCTAATAAATCTTCTTTATAAATATTCATTTTTCAAACCAAAATTATTTAAGTTATATTTTTAAGAATAATAAATTATATGCTAAATGTATAAATGTTTCAAATAGAAAACATTTGCGCAATTAAATCAACTCAACATTTCTATTAAAAAAATTGAATATGATTTTAAGCTCTTATTTTTTACAATATGAACATATTAAATTATAATATTAAATATTATAAATGGAGGCTTTTTATGAAATCTTTTCATAAGTTTATAAAAAATGGGATCTTTTTACTAATTTTAATATTTTTTAGTTCACCCATAACAAGTAAAAATATATTCTTTGATTTAGGTGGAGTAATTTTAGATAGTAATCATTTTAAGGCTGCGCAAAAATTGGGCTTTAAATGTATTTTTTATCCTGGACTGCAAAAACATCTTTTTGATTTTATGTGTTATATCGATCCCATTAATGACGAAGACCGGGATATTGATTCCACATATAAAGGCGATCAAATGCCACCATTACTTTGTAAATGGCAAAAGGGAAAAATAAGTTGTAAAGAATTATCTGATATAATAATTGAAGGTGTTGATAAAAACCAGGAATATTTTAATAATGGCCAAAAAACTAAACAAAAATTAATTAAAAAAAGCGCCGAATTATTTTTACCTGAAAACAGTGTAGAAATAATCACGACAAAAAAAAGCATGATTAAATTGGCAAATCAATTAAAAGAAGAAAAAGATAAAACAGGTAAGCCAAAACATAGATTAGGAATTATTTCAAATCATGATTGGGAAACTGTTCAATTAATAAAAAAATATTATCCTGAAGCATTTGCGCCATTTGATGAAAATATGATAATAATTTCCAGTCAAGTAAAAATGATAAAACCAAATAAAAATATTTATGAATATGTAATTAAAAAATACAATTTGCCAAAAGATCCTAAAGAAAATATTTTTATTGATGATCAACAAGAAAATGTTGAAGCTGCAAATAAAACAGGTTATTTTACAGCAATAAAACACACATCAACAGAAAAAACAAAAAAAATAATTAAAAAAACAGGTGCTTTAACTAAACAATGAAAAAATCTTATTTCATCTTAACTATTATTGCTCTTACTTTAATCGCATTGAGTTTGAAAAAAAAATACAGTTCTTCTCCTGTTTCAATGCAAAATAAACAAAATGAAATTAATTTAACTTCTTCTGAAGAAAAAAAATCATTAATTAAAGAAAATAGTGAAATTAATAGAACTACAGAAAAAAAAGCTGAAGAAAAAGACATAGAATCATTCACCTGCGATTATTCACTTGGATATTCAACTTTTAAAGAAGAAATAGAAATTAAATCTTTGCCAATTCAAGGTCAAATTCCTGAATGGTTAGAAGGTACCTTATACAGAAACGGTCCATCGATTTTTGAAATTGGAGATGAAGAAATTGAAAGTTGGTTTGATGGCTTTGGAATGATTCATAAATTTAAATTTCAGAATGGCCAAATTTCATACGTTAGCAAAATAATAAAAAGCGATAATTATACAAATCAAAAATCTAAAATACCAATTAAGAACGCATGTACAAACATTTGTAAAATTTGTGACTGTTATTTGGCATGCGGTGAAACACCAAGATCTGTTAAATTTAACCCCGAAACATTAGAAACAGAATGCGCATTTGAGTTTGAAGATAATTTATCACAGGAAAAAGTTTATGAATCCGCTCATCCGCATATTGATAAAGAAAAAAAAGAAATTATTAATTATATGACCAATTTTGGTTGCTTATACAGCAGCTATGATATTTACAAAATACCATTTGGGAGTAAAGAAAGAAAAATTATTGCTTCAATTTCTACAAAAGAACCTTCATTTATGCACAGCTTTGCTGTAACTAAAAATTATATAATTTTAACTGAATACCCATTTACAGTTAATCCATTAAATTTAATGTTTGCAAAAGTATTCATTGAACAATTTCAATGGAAACCAAATAAAGGAACAATATTTTATTTAGTCAATCGTGAAAATAGCAAAGTTAAAAAAATTAATTATGATGCCTTTTTTGCATTCCATCATATAAACGCATATGAAGACAATGACGTAATTTATTTGGATTTAGTAGCATTTGAAAATCCATCTGTAATTAACAAAACAAGAACAGTAAAAGACAGATTAAGGAAAAAGGAATATGATTCATCGTTAACTGGTAAATTATCACGATATAAGATTAACCAGTCAGAAGATAAAATTGAAAAATTAATTTTGTGTGACAAAATTATGGAACTTCCAAGAATTAATGAAAATTATGATGGAAAATCGTATAAATATATTTATGCAACGGGCATAAATTTAAAAGATGAAAATTATTTTGATGAATTTAATCAATTAATAAAAGTTGACACAACAAATTGCCAGACAAAAATCTGGCAAGAAAATTGTTGCTATCCTGGAGAACCTGTCTTTGTAAATTCTCCCAAAAATGAATCTGAAGATGATGGAGTAATTTTGTCAGTGGTTCTTGATACAAAAAATAAAAAATCATTCTTACTGATTCTTGATGCAAAAGAATTTAAGGAATTAGCCAGAGCGCAATTGCCACATCATATTCCTTTTGGATATCATGGACAATTTTATCCAAAGGAAGTAAATGCCTAAAAAAACTAAAATAAAAAATATAATTTTTGACATCGGTGGTGTTCTTTTTAGTTACAATGACAGAAACGCAGTTTATTATGCAGTAGAAAATCCTATACACAATCCATTTGAACCAATTGAACATGGTCTTGAAATTTTACAAAATTGTTTTAATAACAAAAATAATAGAGACATAAAGTTATATGTACTTTCAAACTGGAACGTTGGCCCTTTTAATTTATTAAAAAAACATTATCCTGAACCTTTTAAATTATTTGATGGAATTGTAATTTCTGGCACAACAGGTTTTAAAAAACCAGACAAAAGAATTTATGAACATCTGATAAACACCCACAATCTCAATCCTGAAGAATGCATTTTTATTGACGATCAGATTGAAAATGTTGAGATGGCCCAAAATTTAGGAATGATTGGAATTTTCTGTTCAGATCACAAAACAGTGGAAAAAAAATTAAAAGAATTAGGGATTTTTTAATTCATCCTAAAGTAAGACATACATTTCATGAAAAAGTTAATTTTATTTTTTTTTATTTTACAAATAAATTTTTTATTTTCTGCTCAAATGTCTGACGTAGTATATTTAGCATTAACTCATCCTTCATGCAGTAAAGAAATTCTAGAAAAATATATTAGTGATGGTGGTAATGTGAATGTAAGAAGTCCATCTACCGGACATACCTTTTTATATGCCGCAATTAGATTTGCTAATTTAGATTTAGTAAAATGCATTTTAGAAAAAAATCCTGATCCAAATTTACCCGATAGCCAAACAAATAGAACACCGTTAATTCTTGCATGTGCCCAAGGTAATATAGAAATCGTTAAATGTCTTTTAAATAATAAAAATAAACCAGACATAGACTTTCGGGATCAAAATAATGAAACAGCATTAATTCACGCCGCACGGGGTGGACATATTGAAATTGTAAAAATTTTGCTTGCAAATAATTCTAATATTTTACTGAAAAATTATCCAGATAAAACAGCTTATGATTCTGCAGTAGAACGTAGTGAATTTTATTTTAAACATTTTCAAGAGACTAAAAATAAATCATTCCTTAAAATGGCAACAGAACATAAAATAATTGCAAAATTAATTTTCGATAAATTTATTGAACAAAATCCGGACATTTTATGCTCAGAAATGTTACGAAATAAAAATTTATTTAATATTGTTAGTGAATATAATTTAGGTCTTACTGAAGAAGAAACTGATGCTTCAACTAAAAAATGAAAAATAAATTGATCGTTGCTTAAAAATCTATTCTAAGATACAACTATTAAAATAATTTTTTCAAAAAAAAGGAATGGCATGAAGAAATTTATTTTGATAATAGCTCTTCTTTTTAATCAACAAATCTTTTGCGAAGGTTTTCTATCCGGAACTTTAGTCAAAACGCCATATGGTTACATTGAAATTGAAAAGCTAAAAGAAGATTATCCCATAATTTCTTATAGCTTTAAAAAACGACAAATTGTTCAAAGCAAAGTAACAAAAGTTCAAAAAAAAATTGTACAAAATTATTATCAACTTTTTGTCGATAAAGAAATAATTAATGTTGACGGTGATCAGAGATTCTTTCAATATTGTGGAATTAATCACTGGATAAGAGCAAAAAACCTGCAACTTGATCAACAAATTAAAGATAAACTAACAATTTCCGAAATCAGAAAAATTGACCAACCGGTCACCGTTTATTTGCTATCGGTCAAAACGTACCATAATTTCTTTGTTACAAAATATGATATTCCAACTCATAACTTTGCCATCCCAATTTTCACTTACATTGTCGGTGAAGGTTTCGCATTAGCTTCTGTCTCAACAATTTTAGCCGCAATAGGCATATCGCTATATAAAGAAGGCGTAAAAAAAATTGGCAAAAGCATGCGAGCCGAAATTTATGAAAGCCCAAATTCATCGCCATCGTCTGATCCAAATGATCCGGAAAATAAAAAGAAAAAGGAAGAAAAACCCAATGGTGATTTTGAAGAAACACCATACCATCATCCAAAAAGTAGAAATTGGAAAAGCCCGAGTCCAAAAAATGGTCAACGAGCATTAAATAATTCTATAGAAGTGAAAAATAGTGACCAACGAATTGCGATTGATGATAATAAATTTGTCGTTTTAAAAAGAACTTCCCCAGGAAAATACCATGGCTATGTTGTCGAAAATTTTAAATCACTAGACCCAAAAATTCAAAGTGCATTTGCAAGAGCAGGTTTAGCTAATATGAGAGGAAAAATTTTAATATAATGTTTTTCGATAAAATAATTTTTGAAATAAATAAGAACCAAAGATTAGAAATATTTTTACCAACACACAAAAAAAAATTTATGTAGCTATAAAGATATACAAATTATTTTTTTTTGTGACAAAGAATCATTTTTACTATATGAAGATTACACTTATGGCGGATTACATATTTTTAGAGATACATTAGAACGAGAATTAAATGCAGATACAGATGATATTACAACTAACAACATTGGTATTTTATGGAATGATTATTTGGCATTTAAACATAATAAAAACGTAATACTTTCAGAGACAAAAGAAGGTAACAAATATTGGATAGGACAGGATTATTTAATATGGGAATCGTTAGATCAATATGACACCTGGATTTATAATAAAAACAATGAAATATTCTTGGAAATAACGCCTATATACAAATGGCATTATAAAGATCCTGAAAAAGAAGATAAAGATTATCTTACTTATGAAGATTTTAAAAAAATTTATAAACCAACTTTAATAACAAAAATTGAAAAAGAAACTGCTAAGCAATGGATTAATGAAATAGATGAATTAATAGAAATTATAAAAATAAATGATTTGAAAAAAGATCATTGCTAAACAAAGACTTTTTATTTTGAATAAAAAAATAATCACTAAAATTACTTTAAATATTCTAAATTGCCAAATACCTATGGCACAAACAAAAATTAGTGGATTTCATATTGATGATATTGATCCCTCACTAAGCAATTTGAAAAAATTATGGCTAGATAAAGCAATTGAATTTTACAAAATCGCTTGTATTTTAACTAAGCAACTTAGAATTCTTAGTAATGTTTATTTAGTTTTATATTTAAAAGATCGCAGAAAAAATTTGAATTTAAGATCAAACAAAAAAGAATTTATTAACGACTTTAGTTATTCTCCGCCCGAAATAATCTTATCTTCAAATAATTTTTTTAAATCTCAAAAAAATTCTCCAAATTTAAATTTTATCCCAAAAGAATTCAAATATTATTTAATCAAAAAATATGATAAAGATTCCCGATCTTATCAAAGACATATAACAGTATCATTGAATGAACACCTCAAATCATCATTTGATGAAATTTAATCTTTTTTTAAATATTTTTTCCTCTCATCCATTTTCAACTTTTCAATAGCATATCTAAGCGTTGTTCGTGGCATACTTTTATAATTCTTATTAAGAAAATCTCGCAAAACTGTTAAATCTCTTTTGCCAATTTCTCTTAACATCCAGCCGGTTGCTTTATGAATGAGATCGTGTTTATCATTTAATAAAATGTGGCAGAGATCAATTGTGTGTTCAAATTGATTTTTTTTAATAAAATAAAAAGTTGAAATTACTGAAATTCTACGGTGCCAAAGCTTGTTTGAATTTGCTAATTTTATTAAAAATTTTTTTGTTTCATCAACTTTTTTCAGTTCAAAAAAATATCTTCCAATTATTTTATCGGCGCTTGAATCAACCAAATCCCAATTATTAACGCAATCAATATTTTTCAAATAAAAATCAAAGATTTTTTTTCTATTTTGAACAACGTTATTAAATTGTAAAATTAATATAAATAAAGCTATTAATCTTTCTTCATGAATTTTTGATTGTAAAAGATTTTCAATATCATTAAATTCAAGATTTTTAAAATTAATTGCAATTTTTCTTGATTCAGGAACGGTCAATCCCAAAAATAAATCATTTTCGGCATATTCACCTTTTGCAGTTTTAAAAAATCTTTGTAAAATTGCAGCTTTTTCCGGATTTGCACAGGAAAGAATTTCTTCTTTTATTGGAGTTAAATTCGTCATTAAAATTTATATCAATAATATTTTTTATAATAATCCCATAATTTTGGATGATAACTTGTATGCCCAATATCTGAGCTAAAAATTAATTGTGTTTTTCCTTTGTTTGTTTTTTTTAATTTATCCGTGAAAAGTGCATCGTCTCTGTTGCTTAATACATCATCGGGATTTTGCAAATTAAGGATGATATTTAATTTTAAACCTGATAGCAAATCAATGTTATCAATCGGGTTTAATTTATTGGCATTAAAATTTGCCGCAAGAGCTTTTAATTCTTTGCTTTCTCCCCTGAATGCAATTATTTCATTAACTGATTTTAAAGGGCAATCTAGAATTATAATTCCTTTTTGCAATACATTAAGAATTTGTTTTCTTTGTTGCTCCAAAATTCCGATATTTTTCAATTCTGATTCATACAAATTTTTATTTAAAATTCCTAAAGCGTTTATTATTGCTCCACCTCCTGCAGAAAAACCATACAAATTTACTTTGCTAAATTTTTGCTCACAGATATAAAATTTCAATAAAAATAATAACGGTAAAATTTCATTTATTGTTCCATATGAACATTTTGAATGATCAGCATCAGATTTAATATTATAATCAGGAAAATTAAAACCGACCAAATTTCCCTTAATTGCATTAAAAGATTTTACCACATCAACAATTTGATTATTATGTCCATAACCGTGACAACAAATTGTCAATGAGTCATTTCTGGTTTTGGACTTAACTATTTTAACCCCAAGATCGTATACAAATGGATTTTTTGGAATGTTAATCATTTTGGAAAAGCAGTAAGAAAATTGGAATAATACAATAAAATAAATTAACTTCATAATCTTTTTAAATTCCATATAATTATATTGAAAAAATTAACGCTGACAAATAGAGGGTTTCAAATGAAAAGATCTTCAATGTTTTTAATTTTAATTTTTTTAATTAATTATTCTTTTAACTCAAATACATCAGAAATAGTTTACGAATCAGAATTTACCATAAATGGAAAAATAATTATGGCTATTGGAGAACTTAATAACGAAATCTGGTTTTTTATTGAAGATGATTATAAAAATCAATACGTACCTTTCAGAAACAAATTAAAAGAAATGTCAGGAAATAAATATGAAGCTGGAACACGAGGAAAATTTACTTTAAAAAAAATTAAACTTCCTTTTTGGTATAAACTTTCGAATGGAAGAGCTTTAGTCGAACTTGTTAAATTTGAGCCTGAGGAAATAGGTTGTTCATGTATTATTTTATAGAGTCTGTAAAAAAAAATGAAAAATGAACAATTCATGCAATTTTATAAATGATTAATTCAAAATACATTTTAAAAGTTTTTAAAAATTGGCATTATATTTGTTTTTTTTTATAACTTGCAAATTGCTTATGCAAATATGAATGTTAAAATCGAAAATTATTTAAATAAACAAAATTTTTCACTAAAAGGAATTATGAAAAAAATTTTAATTTTCTTATTTTTATTTTCACCTTCAATCCAATATTGTGCAGACTTTTATAGAAGATGCATTGATAGATGTAATAAAAGATTTGGATCTGAAATGGAAAATTTACAAGCTTCTAAAAATGGTTGGTGGGACGGTTACATGGGAGAACCTAAATATGATGCGGAAAAAATAAAAGAAAAAAATCTTACAATATTGGCTCGTTTTGCACAATGCTTGAGCAATTGTTCTGCAAAAAAAGAGGAAACAACAGAAGACAAGGAAAATTAAAAATTATTAAATTATTATATCACAAAAGAAATAAGGTTCTAAATAGAAAAGCAAAAAAAAATGAAAAATAAATTCATACTTTTACCAATACTTCTTTTAAATTTAAATTTAATTAAAGCACCCGCTTGGGCAAATGGTGTAAGACCAAATATACAAATTTTTCCACCTTATGGTCCTTGGATCGATCCTCAACGTCTAGTAAAATTTAGAAATAAATTTGCGATTTTAACATTTGCAGGAATCGGAGCGTATCAATATTACAATTATAATCAAAAAAAGAAATATAATGAACGCGAAGCGCTAACTAAAAAACGAGCGCTAGAGAGACGAGCACAAGAAAGACTAGCGCAAGAATTGGAAGCTCTCAAAAATAAACCATCGATTAAATAGTTACAAAAAATAAAATTAGAAATCTATGAAAAAAATTGTATTATTATTTCTTTTTCAAATAAATTTTCTTTCTGCCATTAATTATCAAAAATTTGTAAGATTTTTGCATAAACCACATACAATTGTTTGGGCAGCTTGCGGAGCTGTAACGTTTTGTAATTTAGTTAGATTGGGAATTCACACCGATTTATTTACTTCTAAAAAAGAATTAGAAGAAAATCGTAAAAAATTCCAAAGACAATTAGAACTTGAAGAAGAATTAGCTGAGTTAAATGCACAAATCCCTAAAAAATATAAAAAGAAAAGCAAACACCAATGAAAAACAAATTATATTTAACAATTTTTTTATTAACAAGTTTTCTAATTCAATTAAATGCAAATCAAAATAAAATAATTTATCTAATCTCTCCACCACGATCTTTATCCGTAGCATTTTTAAGAATGATGTACGCACGTGGAGATTTTAAAATTATGCATGAACCGTGCGTATTGCCATATGCTTTAATCCATTATAAAGATCATACCAAAGATTGGTTTAGAAAAGATGTACCTCAAACATTTCAGGAAGTTAAAGAGAAAATAATTCAAGAAGCAGAAACTGGAAATTTATTCATTAAAGATATCAGTTGCGCTTGTAAAGATTTATTTTTAAATGATATTGAATTTATCAAAAATACAAATATTCAATTTGTTTTTTTACTTAGAAATCCGCATCATGTTATTTTATCTTTTTATAATAGAATTAAAGAAATTGCTGACGGTTTTTCAGATTTAGTTGATTATAAGTCTTGCTATGAAATTTTTAAAGAAGTGAAAAAATTTACAGTAAATACTCCAATAATTATTTTTACTGAAGATCTTTATTCTAAACCAAAAGAAACCGTACAGAAATTTTGCAAAGCTGTTCAAATTCCATTTATTGAATCTTCATTGTCTTGGGAGAATTTAGGCGAAGATTTTGAGGGTTTTAAAGAATGGCATGAAACTAAATTTAAAGAACATACTCAACATTGGCATGGCGATGCAATTAAAAGCACAGGATTTGGAAAACCGGCGCAATATAAAGTTGATGAAAATGGTAAACCAACATTTTCTGAAATAACTAATGAAACTGATAAAAAAGCTTGTGGAAAAGTTTATGAAGAAAATTTAAAATTTTATAATTTATTCTTATTAGAAAATAGTCATTTTTTAAAATGATCTTTGAAAAAATTGATGAGAGATTTAATAAAATCTCTCATCAATTTTTTTTATCTGACAATTTGTCAAAATCTATGCTTATTTTTCTTCTATACTAATATCAGTTTTAAATCCTTCACCATCTTTAGTAACAAGAAGTATTAATTTATCAGAAATAATTTGATCATCAGTTAATTTTGAAAGATCAGTTCGATCAAATCGTCTTGCACCTCTACCACGTACTCTGAATAGTCGCGTACGCGAATTTAAAGGCCCTTGACCCCCTTCACTCATTGTTAGTGAGTCAACTTTATCAATATTAAATTCTTTTTCGTTTTGACTTGATACTTCAAAGCCTAACAATTAAAGTAAGGATATTAATTTAAGAAAGAATTTGAATTACTTTGAATTCGTTAATTCTTTTAGTTCTTCATCAGTCAAATAGCGCCATTGGCCAACTCTAAGTCCTTTTTTTGTTAAAGTTGCAAAACCGACTCTATCAAGACCTATTACCTTGTACCCAATTTCCATAAACATTCTTTTGATAATCCGTTTTTTGCCACCATGAATTTCTACCATTACAATGTTGCGCTTTTTATCTTGCAGGAAATAAATTTTATCTACTTTTGCTCTGCCATCTTCCAGAACAACTCCATTTTTTAATTTTTGCAGATCTTCACCATGTAATGGTCTATCGACAACTACATAATATTTTTTTGGAATTTTTTTACTTGGATGTGATAATTCTTGCGCAAAGTTGCCATCATTCGTGATTACAATTAATCCGGTTGTATCACGGTCCAATCTGCCAATTGGAAACAATCTTTCTCTTGTTGACGACTGAACTAATTCCATAACAGTTTTGCGGCCTCGTTCATCAGAGACTGTTGTTATGTAACCTTTTGGTTTATTTAACAAGATGTAAACTTTTTTCTCTTCTTTTAAAATTCTGTCTTTATACTTAACAATGTCGCGAGATAAAACTTTAAAACCAGGTTCTGTTATAATTTCATCATTAACTGTAATCTGTCCCTTTTTTATAATTTCAACCGCAGCGCGGCGTGAAGCAATACCAGCACGGGCAAGATAGGCATTTAGGGCAATAGTTTCGAGGTTTTTTTTCATTTTTTACATTCAAATTTTAGACAAATATGAAACCTGATATAAAATAGTCTACACATAATTTTAAAATATTTGGAGAATTAATGATTATTTCAGGAAAAGAGATAAAACGAAACCTAGGGACAAAACTGCATATTGAACCTTTTAATGACAGGCAATTAGGACCAAATAGCTACAATTTGAGACTGCACAATGAACTTTTAATATATGAGAATTACATTCTGGATATGAAAAAGGAAAATAAAGGTTACAAAATTAGAATTCCAGAAGAAGGGCTTATTTTGAAGCCGAACACGTTGTATTTGGGCCGAACCATTGAATACACCGAAACAGATTATTATGTTCCGATGTTAGAAGGAAGATCTTCAATTGGCAGATTAGGGTTATTTGTGCACATTACAGCAGGTTTTGGCGATGTTGGATTTAAAGGTTATTGGACACTGGAAATCTTTTCTGTCCAGCCTATTAAAATTTATCCAAACATTGAAATTTGTCAGATTTTTTATCATACAATTGATGGCGATTACGTGAAGTACGCTAGCAACAAATATCAAAATAATCGTGATGTTCAGCCAAGCATGCTTTATAAAGATTTTGAAATTTAAATGAAAAAAAAATTAATTTTAATTTTTTTACTAAATATTAATTTTGATAAATCTTTGTCACAAAATAATAAAATTTTGATAAAATATTCAATCGAATGTATTTCTTTTGTCTCATTTCTTTACGGATTTAAGAATTTAAAAAATTGTTGCCACTTGTGCTGTCAAATACGCAAAAATGATTTACGATACGATGAAGTTGATGAGATAATAGAAAAAAGAAATGATTCTGCAACAAAAGCTATTATTGCACTTTTAACAGGTGGCTATTTACAAGTAATTAAAAATAAAATCAAATAAAATTATAATTTTTATATTTATTTTTTATTTCTAAAATGTCTTTTAACAAATAAAGACAAAAGCGCCATCAAGGCAAATAAAACAAAGATCATTAAAATTTTAAAAGAAAGAATTTGCTTTAACGAATTAATTGAAGCGAGTTCTTTTCCCGCATAGGCATAAACAAATGTTGCAGGAATTATTCCCAAGCTTGTAGCATAAATAAATTTAATTAATTTAATTTTAGTTAATGCTGCCAAAACATTAACAATAAAAATAGGAATAATACCGACCAGATTTAACATTAAAATATAATTGGTGCCATATTTCTCAATGTTTTTATTAAATTCTTCCAATTTTACAGAATATTTTTTTTGGATATATCTTCCCACAAGTCTTCTTACAATTAAAAATGCTAAAATTGAACCTAATGTGGCAGAAATGACAGAGTAAAAAGTAGCCGACCAGGTTCTGAATAAAAATCCACCAACAACAGTGCTGGTTCCAACTAAAGGTAAAGATGAAAGCACTATTAAAATATAAATTAAACAATAATAAATAACTGCATGCCAGTAATGCTCATGAACATAAATTAAAAGTTGCTCTCGATGTTCTTTAAATGTTTCAAAATTCAAATAATTTGTGATGCCGCTTTTATAAATTGCAAAAATCAATGCAACTAATGATACCGCGATTAGAATCCTGATTTTTTCAATTCTTTTCATTACTAATTTCCTTTTTTTAGTTATCAAAATAAAAGATTTCTTAATCTAAATCTTTATTTCATCAATAAAGGGTCGTATTTCCTCAACGAGTTGTCCTTCATTTTGCTGAACATCGTCCTCAGAATCAGTGTCTAATCCGGAATCATCACTAGAGTCAAGTTGATTATTATTTTGATGCATATTTCTTTGACGTATATTTCTTACAAATCTATAAATAATAAATGAAAATATAATTGATGAACCGGAAAAGGTCATAACAAAAGGCAACCAATCACTAACTAAAATATTTTGATTTACTTCACTAGATTCAGTTTTGTAAGTTAGTGATAATGAAAATGCTAAAAAAAATAAAAATAATTTTCTACTATTTTTCATTCAATTCCTGAAGGAAGGGTAGGATCACTTACTGCAACACTTGTTTCATTATGAAAAGTGACTGCATCTTCAGCAATAGTTTGGTGATAATTTTGATGTGATAAATTTTCTTTTCTATCTTGCATCTGAACTCTTTGATTTAATCTCCTATTTATCATTCTTCTAATAATGATTCGCATGCCAATTGCGGTAAATGATACTATCGGAACTAAAAACAATAAACCCGATAAAGTTTGAATTGTGAAACAATTATTATTAATATTAACCATTCCTGAATATGGATTTGATGGATTTTCAATTCTGGGGCTCAAAGCAAATCCCTCAAGACTTTTTTGGGTTTGTTGAACATTAGTCACACAATCTTTTGCACTTTTTAAAATCAGTCCTGCAAAAAATGAACCCAATGTACCAATTGAAGCATAAAGCCAATTATTTGCATCTACGTAATGATTAGAAAATAAAATATTAATAAATAAAAATCTTATTAAACATTTTTTAAAAAATTTCATAAATTTTTATTATTATGGTGAATATAAAAAAAGTATATATAAAATCGATTTTTACAAAAGTAATTTTTTCATTAAATTAATAAAAAATTCAACTTCTTCAATAGTATTATAAGCATAAAAGCTAATGCGAATTGAAGAATCAATTCCCAGTTTTTGATGCAAAGGTTGCGCACAGTGGTGCCCTGCTCTCACGCAAATTCCAAATTCATCTAAATATGCAGCAATATCATGCGGATGAATTTTATCAACAGCAAAACTTACAATGTGACCATTTTTTTTTAATTGTTCAACCGGGCCCAAAATTTTGACTCCCGGCAAACTTTGCAAACCATTAATTAATTTGGCACAAAGTTGTGCTTCATGTTTTTTTAAATCATCAAAATTTATATTTTTTTGAATATAATTAATTGCTGCATCAAGAGCGATCACCTGCTCAATTGATGCAGTTCCTGCTTCCAACATGTAAGGCATTTCTTTAAAAGTTGATTTTTCAACAGATGAATTAAATACCATTCCACCACCAAATTTAAATGGATGAATTTCTTTATGAATTTTTTTGTTTATGTACAAAACGCCAATTCCCGTTGGGCCCAACATTTTATGTCCGGAAAATACCAGAAAGTCACAATTAATTTTTTTAACATCAATTTTTTCATGGGCTATTGATTGTGCTGCATCAATTAAAACTTTTGCTCCAACTTTATGTGCTTTTTGTGTAATCAATTCAATATTATTGTGCGTGCCTAAAACATTAGAAACATGGCAAACTGCAACCAATTTTGTTCTTTTGTTTAAAAAATCTTCAAACATTGGCAAATCAAGTTCACCATTATTTGTAATTGGAATTGATAAAAGTAAAGCGTTTTTTCTTTTTGCAAGCTCCTGCCATGGAATTAAATTGGAATGATGTTCAAGATCAGTGACAATAATTTCATCACCTTCCTGTATATTGTTTTCAGCCCACGAAAGCGCAATGATGTTAATTCCATCTGTCGCTCCTTGTGTAAAAACTATTTCAGATAAATCAGCATTTATAAAATCAGCAACTTTTTTGCGCGAATTTTCGTACAAAGTTGTGGCATATTCTGCAAATGAATAAATACCACGATGCACTGTAGCATAATTTTTTGAATAAAAATTTACGATAGCATCAATTACTTGCTGCGGTTTTTGTGTAGTTGCCGCATTGTCAAAATAAATTAAAGGATTTCCCTTAATTTTTGTTTTAAAAATCGGGAAATCCTTTTTTAGATTATTATTCACTAATGACTAACCATTATGATGGTGAGAAATAAGTTTTCCAGCCTTATTGTAACATCCGTCATTATCACAATATGCTACTTCATTATCATCTCCACCTTTATCTTTTTTGCTTGCTAAAATTGCTGCAATAATTATAACTGCAACAACAGCTGCACCTAACATTTTTTTGTTTATTGTAAATGCCTGTGCTTTTGGAGTTGAAAGTAAAATACTAAGACCCAAAACAGCTGATAAAATTAGTGCATTTTTTTTCATAAAATTCCTTTCAATAATTAAGTAAATAAACGTCATCAAATAGACGGAATCCATGTGGCGATCCGGTCACACCACGACAAGATCTTGGTGTATTATTTTTTTTGTTAGATAACGGATTTTTTCCGGCAGTTTCTTTTTTAATTAATTTTTTGATCAAAATTAATCCTAAAATTACTGCTGCACCTAATGCAAGATATTTTTTATTAAAAGCTTCAATTTTAGGAGTTGAAATTAAAATTGATAAACCAAAAATTATCGACAAAATTAGTGCATTTTTCTTCATAAAAATTTTCCAATAAAAATATTTAAGACAACCTCAACCATTCTTCACGTTGATCCGGATTATTGTAAATTATGTTTTTTTCATAATGTTTTCTACAAAGATAGGGATCATGACAAATTGGCGGAAATTGTTCCCCTTTTGGTTGTTTTACTCTAGGTTTTTCAGACTTTTTATTTCTTTTTAATTGAATAAATGAAAACCCTAAAAATATTGTAGCTGCTAATGCCACGTATTTTTTATTAATTTTTTGCACTTTTGGAATAGAACTTAAAATTGTTAATCCAAAAATTGAAGATAACATGATCGAACTCTTCTTCATAATGGCTTTCTTTATAAAATATCTGTTTAATCTTTAATTTATAAAATATTGCATATTTGTCAATTTTTCTATTTGTAATGAATCAAGAAAGAATTAATATTTGCAAACAATTTAATTTCTGTTAGAATAAAATAAGTGGTTTAATTAAGAATTAGTTTTAAATTAATTAATATGAAAAAAATAATAATTTTAGCTACCTTTTTAACAATTTTTACAGGTCTATTACAATGTTTTGATTTCCAGAATTTATTCAAAGAAAATTACAAAAAAAATTCTTTAAAATCTATGCTTGCTTTTATACTGATGTATAACAATTGGCAAAATAAAGATATCGCGAAATTTATAAATTTATTAGAAACTGAACAGGTAATTAATGATGAAACACAAATCAAGGATTCATCAAACATTATTAATGAGTATCTTGGTAATGATATAAAAATATTATACAATCCAAAAGAACTGATAAAAGCAATAATTAAAAAAGAAATAAAAAAAATACAAAAAATTTTAAAAGTTGATTCAAACGAATTAGCAAGCAAAGACATCTTTGGAAATACTCCGTTAATTTGGGCAGTATTTGTTGGAAATTTGGAGATTGTAAAATTATTAGTAGAAAATTTTGCAGATATAAACAGTCAAAATGATCTAAATCAAAGCGCATACGATATTGCCGTTATATTAAAATCAAATTTTCCAGATTATGATCAAAGAATTATTGATTATTTAAAATCCCTTCAGCCAACTTCGTGTGTTATTTTATGATTTCAGCAAACACAACAAGGCCAAAATTCCAGGAAATATACAAAGGCTAAAATTAAATATATCTGCAGGCTAATACAAATCACTTTCTTCCAAAACCTTGAAAAATATAATCCCGTTCCATTTATAAAAAATGTAAAAAAAGAAGTTGATAAAAAAATCAGAAAGAAATAATCTGCCAATGTTAAATAAGCCACATCAGGCGAAATTGTTTGAATAACAAATCTGTAAGCAAAAAGAGCGCCGATATCAACGACTGAGAGTGAAAACAAAGTATTTCTGTATTTTTCCTGATCTACGCAAAAAGCAAAAATTTCAATAACAAAAATTAATAATAGCGGCAAAAGAATTAAATAAAGCGATCTGAAACTGTGATGGAAATAATCAATTTCAAAAATAATTCTCGGGTTTAAGATTTCTTCATTAACTTTGTTTGATAATGTTATTTTTGTAGAAATATAACCTTCATAAACTTTCTTGTCATAAGATTTCCAGCCTGGCAAATGCACCGGACAAACAATAAGATCAACGTTAGAACTTTTAAAAGCAGCATCTTGCAAATGAATTTCTGAATTATCAAGAACAATATAAAGTCTGCGATCCTCAAAAGGAAAATATCCATAATACATATTATTATTAAATGAAAATTTAATGTTATATCTTGCAAGCATTTTGCCATCAATCTCTTTTGAAGCAACTTTTGACTTTGATTCAATAGTTCCTTTTTCAAAATTAAATTGCTCAATTTTTTCTAAAGGAACAATTTTAGGGTCAAATAAAAAAGAAATTACTGCAGAAATTGTGAATTTATTTTCTACGCTATTAAATTCAATTAGATCATTGATTGAAAAACCAACTTCAATTTTAGATTTTGAAACAATCTTTTTCTCACTTAACAATTGAATGGGTGGTCTTGGGTCAATAGCACAAAATTTGTTCATAAAGCGATAACACAAAATGGCGACGACTGATAACGTAAAAAATAGAGTAATTGTCTGAAAAAGCGGATGTATTGAATTATTTTTGTGGGTTTTAACCATAAATCTCCTTTTTTTAAGGTTAAGATACAAAAATTTATGATTAAAAACAAGGGATTAAAACATCATTTTATTTTCTAATTGACATATTTTTAATTATAATTATGCTTTTAACTATAGCTATAAAATCCTAATATGACAGAAAGAAATTATGAAATTTAGATTAATTTTCCTTTTAATAATCTCATGTACAAAAATATTATCTTTTGATAATCCAGGCGTGCATGGAAAATTGGCAGAACATCATTTGGATAATCTTAAAAATGCCCTTATAGCAGAAGATTCGAATATTGTTATAGGAGATTTAGAAAAAGAAGATTTGGAATTTTTGTGCAGAATCAAAAAAGAAAATAATTTTTTAGTCTATCCGAATACTGATATTCCTATTTTAAATTTTTGCGTTTATAAAGGATATCATCACTGCGTTAAATATTTATTAAATAACGACAACATTATTAGAGATATTAATTCAGGATCTAACAGAATTACACCTTTGGGTGAAGCGATATTGTGGTTTAAACGTATTCCCAAAATTTACACCATAATTATTAAATTATTACTTTCTGCAAATGCAGATCCAAATAAATGGGATCCATTGGCATTAATTCTTAAAAACTCATCCAATAAAAATGTACGGCTAACTTTAGTAAAATTATTTCTTAAATATGAAGTACAAATAACTTTTAACCATTTTAAGCAAGTTATAGAAAAAGAATTAATTGAAGAAATGATTCTTTTAATGCAATACGCGGAAATCCAAGAAAGTGAATTAGCTGAAATTTTACTTCATCAAAATAAAAACATTTTATATGCAGTAGTAGAATTCAATGATGGTCAATATTTGGAAAAATTGTTAAAAATAGCAAAAATGAAGCGAAATGGTCAAGTAGGACCGGTTTTATTAACCGAGTTTCAAAGATCAAGAATATTTGAAAGAGAAAAATATTTAGAATCTCTTATAAGTTATAGAGCCGGTTTTCCAAAAGAGACTTCGATTTTAGCAGATCTGATTCCTCATGTAGATGTACATCCCATAATACTGGAATATTGTAAAGATCCTCAAGAGGAAATTTTTATATTTTTATTAGATAAGTACAAGAATGGTTACTATGAAATTGTAAAGAAAACACTAACACCTTTATATTTGACACATTATCTCTCTGTATTGTCTGAGTCAGAAGTGCAGAACAGAAATCTTTCAAGAAAAAAAATATGGCCACTTCACACTGACGTTAATATTAATAAATATTTTAATGATATTATTGATAATAATCTTACATCAATACACCAAGAATATAATGATTATCATGATAATTTTTTTGGATGGACTCCATTAATGTGGACAGCTTTTGTTGGAAATATAGAAATTACAAAAAATATTCTGGCAACTTGTAAAAAAGAAGATTTCTTTAAAAAGGATATATTGGGCAACAATGCATCTACCATAGCAAAATTATTTGGTAATTATGAGATTCACGAAATAATTGAACAAGCAATGAAAGAAATACTATGAAATTTAAAATTATCATCTTTTTATTTTTAATTAGTCCGGCAAATAAAAATTTTTCTGTTGCGCCGGATAGCTTTGAGCCAGATCGATCTAATAAAGCAGATCTAGAATTTTTAGAAAGAATAAAAAAAAGGCGAAATAATTACTACAGTTAAAAATGATGAATTAATAGTTGATGTTGATAAAACTGACATGCCTGTTTTAAATTATGCCGCACGTCAAGGATATTATCACTCTGTAAATCATTTATTGACAACTTTGAAGGTAAACCCGGATTCAGAATATAGAGGTGAGTATCCTGCATTACTTGAAAATCCAAGCAAATGGGAACTTTCTGATCGTGAACGATTCTACCCGCAAAAAACACCATTATTAGAAGCCATATATGGATCAATTGACCCAAAAACTCCGGAAAGATGTTTGCAAATTATTGAATTATTATTAAAAAATGGCGCAAATCCAAATGGAATTTCTGTAAATCCAATATTTTTTATTTTAGCCAGCCAATATTATGCCCACATAAAAAATAATATTAAAATTA
>JABDEC010000015.1 GCA_013287265.1 Candidatus Babelota bacterium
GAGAACATGTAAATAGGGATGTAGCAGATTTTGTCGCTGCAAATTTATTAAAAAATATTGAATTAAGATTAGCAAAAAATCTTGAGAAGCCTAATTGCTTTTTAGAATCCATTAAAGAAGCATTTGAACAAACTGACAAAGATTTAGATCAGCAAAAATTTGATTCGTTACGTCAAGGTTCAACGGCAGTTATTGGATATATTGTTGCGAATCATTTAGTAATTGCGAATTGCGGCGATTCAAGAGCTGTAATTTCATTCAAAGATTATATACCCGCTTTTGAGACGGCAGACCATAAACCTAATTTGCAGCATGAAAAAGAGAGACTCAGTGAACTATCTAAATACCAAGAAAATTTGTCTCAAAATGGTCTTAGAATTTGTGACTGTTCATTATCACGAGCATTTGGTGATAAATATGCAAGGCCATTTATAATTCCAATGCCAGAAACTCAAGTATTTAAACTTGATAAAACTTTTCAATTTATGATTTTAGCTTGTGATGGAGTCTGGGATGTTATGACATCTAAGCAAGCAATTGAAATTGTAAAAAAAGTATTATCTAATGAAGGTCAAACTTATCAAGATGCAGCTCGAGCATTAAAAGATGAGGCATTAAAAAGAGGCAGCACAGATAATATTACGGTATTAGTAGTTAATTTAAAGCCATTTATTAAAGCTTAAGAAATTTTCAACAGAAATAAAAATCCCCAGTTTAAAAATCTGGGGATTTTTTATTGAAATAAATTTTAAAATTATTTTTCAGCAGGTGCAGTTGCTTTTTGTTCTACTTCAGGGTTTGCAACTTCTTGTTGTAGAACTTCAGGAGTAACTTCTTGCGCAACCTCTTCTTTTGGTTCATTTTTTTTGCCGCAACATCCACAATTAGATAAAATGATTGAACAACTTAATAATGCTAAAGTTAAAAGCAATTTGCTTTTCATAACATCCTTCCAATGTTATTAATGTGTTAATAATATGTTACTTTCTTGATTGTTTAATTTTGCCAAATGGATTATTTATCAAGGCTTGTCTTAATACTTCATCCATATTTTCCAGGTAAACTAATTTAACATCATCACCAATATCTTTTTTAAATTCCTGAATTTCATCAAAATTTTCTTTAGGAACTATTACTGAGTTCATTTTATATTGTTTAGCGGCTAATATTTTTTCTTTTAAACCACCTACAGCTAAAACTCTTCCGCGTAAAGTTATTTCACCAGTCATTGCAAAATCCGGTTTTACAGGATTTTTAGTTAACGCAGAAACCAATGCAATACACATAGTTATTCCGGCTGATGGTCCATCTTTTGGAGTAGAACCTTCCGGAATATGAATATGAATATCTTTTGAAGAAATAAATGAGCCTTTAAGTCCTAATTCCTTTGATCTTGATCTAATATAACTCAAGGCAGCTTGAGCAGATTCTTGCATAACTTCACCCAATTGACCTGTAAGAGTTACAGAACCTTTACCGGGAACAACCGTTGCTTCAATTTCAAGTACATCGCCACCAAATTCCGTCCATGCTAAACCAGTAGCAAGTCCAACAGTATTCTTTTTTGGGTCCAATGAAGTTTTTTTGTATTTAGCTTGTCCTAACCATTCCCTAATTATTTCAGTTGTTATGCTAATTGATCTTGTAGATTTATTTACTAAAAATCTTTGAATAGTTTTTCTAATTAATTTTGAAATAATTCTTTCAATTTGTCGTACGCCTGCTTCTTTAGTATATTCTGAAATTATTATTCTTAAATTATCTTCAGAAATATTAAATTGAGAAGATTTTAATCCATATTCTTTTAATTTTTTAGGAATTAAGAACTTTGTTGCAATTTCTAATTTTTCATTCTCTGAATATCCTGAAAGCGAGATCATTTCCATTCTATCAAGCAATGGATAAGGAATTCCTTCAATATGATTTGCTGTTGTAATAAACATAACATTTGAAAGATCATATTCTAAATCTAAAAAATGATCCGTGAATGATTTATTTTGTTCTGGGTCTAAAACTTCTAACAATGCTGCAGCAGGATCGCCATGCATATCTCGTGACATTTTATCAATTTCATCTAGCAGAATTACAGGATTAGTATATTTAGCTTTTTTCATTGCTTGAATAATTTTACCAGGCAAAGCTCCAATGTAAGTTCTTCTGTGTCCACGAATTTCTGCTTCATCTCTGATTCCACCAAGAGAAATTCTGACAAATTCTCTTCCTAAACTTTGCGCAATTGCTTGACCTAAAGAAGTTTTTCCAACACCAGGTGGACCGACTAAACAAATAATAGTTGCTTTTTCAGTTGAGCCTGAGAATTTTTTTGCTGCTAAGAATTCTATTATTCGTTCTTTTGCTTTATTTAATTTTGCATGACTTTTTTCAAGAATTTTTTCAGCTTGTTCTAAGCTGATTGAATCTTTAGTTTTTTTATTCCAAGGTAATGAAATTATCCAATCAACATAGTTTCTGCTAACAACAGCTTCTGATGAAAGAGAAGGCATTTGCTCGAGTCTTTTTAATTCTTTTTCAGCTTTTTCTTGAGCTTCTTTTGTTAAATGTAAACCTTTTAATTTATCTCTTAATTGTGTTATTTCGCCATGCTGATCTTCTCTTCCTAATTCTTTCTGAATAGCTTTAATTTGTTCATTCAAATAATATTCACGTTGATTTTTTTCAACTTGGTTTTGAATATGACCTTTAATTCTTTGTTCGGTTTTTAAAATCTCAATTTCTTTTTTGAGTAATCCTGCAATTTTTAGCATTCTTTCTTTTAAATCTGCTGTCTCTAGAATTTCTTGACGCTCGTTGAAAGATAAACTTGTTAAATGTAATGCAATGGTGTCAGTAAGATAATCCATATCTTCATTTGAGCGAGCAGTATTTAATAAGTCTGCCGGTATGCGTTCATTTAATTTTGCATAAGAAATATATAATGTTTGCAATTGTCTCCATATTGCTTCAATCTCAATATGGTTTTCTGAATTTATTGTTGGTAAATCTTCATAATTAATGCAAATAAATTCATTAGTTGAATTTACTTTAGTAACCTTAGCTCTTGATATACCCTCTACCAAGATCTTCAGCGCATTATTTGGCATTCTCATAACTTGCAAAATAATAGATTTTGTACCGTATTCAAAAACGTCATTTTCTGTTGGATGTTCAATGTCAGGACTTTTTTGAGCTGTTATAAAAATTGTTTTATTGTTTTTTAAAGCAAATTCAACAGCCTTAATTGATGATTCCCTGCCAACAATGATAGGTATTATACTTTTTGGAAGTATAACTACATTTTTGAGGGGCAAAAGAGATAAAATATTTTCGTTTGGAACAATAGCTTCTTTTTCTACGTTCATTTTCTTAATTTACCTAATTTTTAATAACTTATACCTGTTGATATGGATAAGTTTTTGCTATTCTATATGCATATCTAATAAAAATAGTTTACCAAATACTTTTCGCTTAGTAAACTTGAAAAACCTTATAAAAAGGCTTATTTATAACTAGAATAGAGGTTTTCTAAAAATAGTTAATAATATCTTTAAATTTTTATAAAGATGAAAGGATTAGATATGAAAAATCCCTTGAAAATAGGGTAAAAATTTAAATTTTCTTTTTACAGTAATTTAATTTTATGATATATTCAGTTGGTGAATTTTATTCTTTAGATTAAGTACAATCAGAGAAAGTAAGTTTTAATTTAAAATACTTATAGAAAAGGTAAACAGTTATGCTAAATCTTAAGTTAATTGGGGCAATAGCCTTAATTGGGGTTTTAGGTTGGTTCTTTAGAAAATCTGTCATTAATCTGGCAAAAAAATTATATGGGGATTTTTCAAGGGAAGAGTTAAAGAAATTCCTTTTACTCGCAGTTATCTTTGGATTTACTATAGGTGTTTATTGGCTTTTAAGGCCTTTAAAAGATGGAGTATTTTGTAATATTGTAGGTGCAAGCAATATTCCTTACGCAAAATGGCTATCATTAGTAATTATTTTTCCATTGGTGATGGTTTACTCCAAATTAGTGGATAAATTTCCTCGACATAAGGTTTTTTATGCCTTATGCGCAATTTATGGATTATTAGCATTTGCCTTTGCTTATCTATTGCATAATCCGGTTTTAGGATTAGCAAATGTACAACCATTTACCTTGCCAAATGGGAAAATAGAAACTCATCATGTTTTAGCAATTGGAAGATTGATTGGTTGGGCTTGGTATGTATTTATTGAAAGCTTTGGCTCATTAATGGTCGCTCTTTTCTGGTCTTTTGCAGCAGATACAACAACTCCTGAATCTGCAAAAAAAGGTTATGGAATTATTGCAATGGGCGCCCAAGCAGGTGGAATTGTAGGGCCGTTAGCTGTTGCAACTTATGCAAAACAATATGGACCAGTTCCTATGGCTTTTGCAGCAGGACTTGGAATATTCGGTATCGCGTTAATGATAAAATATTTCATGTCAGTTATTCCTAAAGACCAATTGGTTGGATATGAAGCAAAACATGAAACAGCTACTCAGAAAAAACATGAAAAAGAAGAAACTGGATTTATGGAAGGCTTAAAATTAATGCTTTCCCAACCATATCTTTTAGCAATTTTTGCAGTAATTTCATTATATGAAATTGTTGTTACAGTTTTTGATTATCAATTAAAATCAATGGCAAGTGAATCATTATCCGGTGCAGGCGCGTTATCTGCTTATTTGGGTGAATATGGAGTTTGGACTAATGGCTTATCATTAATATGCCTATTGCTTGGTATTAATACTATCGGTCGTAAATTAGGTTTAACAGTTTCATTAGTGTTGCTCCCTATTTTAATTGCAGGTTTTGTAGCTGCAATTTGGATGAGCCCGACATTGCAAGTTGCCTTCTGGGTAATGGTTCTTTCAAAAGCTATTAACTATGCATTGAATCAACCTTCAAAAGAACAACTTTATATTCCTACAACAAAAGATACAAAATATAAAGCAAAAGCGTGGACAGAAATGTTTGGTTCACGTTCTTCAAAAGCTGCAGGTTCTGGTATTAACGTTTTAAATAGATTTATGGATCCTTCAATGTTTATTGCAATGAGCTCATTAATTTCTTTTGGATTAATCGGCTTATGGATAATGTGTGCATTATATCTTGGAAGAACACATAAGAAAGCAGTTACAGAAAACAAGGTTGTTTGTTAAATTTAGATTTTAAGGCCTTCGTTTGAAGGCCTTTTTAATTTTCAGTTGGAGCAGTTTACTTCTATAGAGGGTTTTATGAAATCTAAGCTTGCAAAAATTTTTGATTTTTTCTTTCGGGTAGATAAAGAAGAACGTGTAAAATTACTTTTTTTAACTGCTTCATTTTTCTTTGTAATTGGTGGTTATACGGTAATTAAAGAATTAAAAGATTCCATTTTTCTAAGTGTTGTGGGAAAAGATTATTTACCTTGGGCAAAAATTGCATCAATGCTCATCTTAATCCCAGCTATCATTTTCTATTCATATCTTGTGGATAAAATAAGACGATATCAATTATTATATTTTTACAGTTTACTTTATGGTATTTTATGTTTAATTTTTGCTTATCTACTGGGTGATCCGGTTATAGGCATTAATAATACTGATGCTAGTCCTTATAGATTTTTTGGTTGGTTTTTTTATTTCTTTGTGGAAGGATATTCTCCTTTTGTAGTTAGTGTTTTTTGGGCATTTGCAAATTCAATCACAAGTCCGGAAGCAGCAAAAAAAAATTATGGATTAATGGTTGCAGGATCTAAGCTTGGCGGTATGACAACATGCGCTTTTGCCTGGTTTTTATTCAGTTGCTCAATTGAAAGAATTAATTTATCACCTCTAGCGAAACATCAATTATTATTAGGAATTTCTGCAATATTTTTATTATTTGTTCCATTTTTAATTTATTTGTTAATGAAGAGAGTACCTGGTAAATATTTGCATGGGTATGAAGCGGTTTATAAAGTTGAAAAGGAAAAGGCTAAAGAAAAAGTAGGTGTATTTGCGGGTTTAAAAATTATTTTAACTCAGCCCTATGTTTTAGGCATATTCAGCATAATTTTCTTTTATGAAGCGATTCATGCAGTTTTAAGTTATCAAAGGTTGGTTTTTGCAAGGGATGCGGCTCAAGATATTTCTGAATTGAGTTGTATTTTATTCCAGCAAATATTTATGGTTCATTTCTTCGGTTTTCTTTTATCATTTTTAGGCACAAACGCATTGTTGCGAAAATTTGGTGAAAGAAAATGTTTATTGATGGTACCCATAATTGTTGGCGGATTATTATTATTTTTTGTTCTAAATAAGTCATTGAATGTTCTTGTGGCAGTATTTATTTTGTTAAGATCTTTAAATTATGGCTTAAGTTATCCTTTAAGAGAAAGCTTGTATATTCCAACTGTTAAAGATATTAAGTTTAAATCTAAATCCTGGATTGATGCTTTCGGTTCTAAATTTGCTAAATCTTTTGGATCAGGATTTAATATAATTTCTACCCATGTTTTTAATAGTTTTGGTCTTTCAGCTTTTATGATGGCACAATCAGTATTTTTTAGTTTTATAGTGTTTTCATGGATAATAGCGGCTTATCTTTTAGGTAAAAGATATCAGAAATCCATTGCCAATAATGAAGTTATAGGTTTAACTTAATTATTTTAGAATTGAATTTTTTTAGATTTAAGATAAACTTTTTAATAGTTAATTTGTTTAAAATCTTACTTCTTTTAATTAGGGTGGCTGATGATTTTGATCAAGCCCAAGAAGTAAAAGTTGTAACCCTGAAAGGATATAATCATGATCGATTTGAAAGAGTTAATTAAAGCTGGTGTTTATTTCGGACATCAAAAAACCAGATGGAACCCTAAAATGGCTCCATACATTTGGGGACATAGAAGCGGAATTCATTTAATTGACGTATCAAAGACTGCAAATAATCTAGAAAAAGCTGCTCAATTTTTAAAAACAGTTGCTGAACAAAGAAAACCAATTTTATGGGTAGGTACTAAACAAGCTGCGCAGCAAATAATTGGTGATATTGCTAAAAAATTAGATATGCCATACATCAATCATCGTTGGGTTGGTGGAATGTTAACTAATTATCCACAAGTAAAAAAATCTGTTACGAAATTACTTCATTATGAAGATATTTTGGCAAAATCAGAAGATTATAATTATACAAAAAAAGAATTAAATCATTTATTAAAATTAAGTGAAAAGCTTAAAAAAAATGTAGGCGGGATTCGTAAATTATCTTGGCCAATTGGAGCAATTGTTGTAGTGGATGTTAAAAAAGAAGATACTGCAGTAAAAGAAGCTGCGCAATCAGGAATTCCGATTGTTGCGTTAGTAGATACGAATGCTGATCCATCTGCAATTAACTTCGTAATTCCTGCTAATGATGATTCTCCAAAAAGTATTAAATTAATTTTAGAATATCTTGAAAAAGCAGTGCAAGAAGGTAAAGATAAGGCAGCACAGCTTAAAATTAAAGCTGATGAAGAAGCAGCAATGGCTCATGAAGTTGCTAAAGAAGAAGTTCCTGGAATGTTAGCTCTTGAAGCTGATGAAGAAACTGAAAATTGGGATAAAGCAAAAAAATCTAAGCCAGTTGCTTCCAAAAAACCTACGACAGATAAATCTAAATTGAAATCAAAAGAATAGTTTCTCAGGAGAGATGTCTGAGAGGCCGAAGGAGCACGATTGGAAATCGTGTATGTTCCGAAAGGGGCATCGAGGGTTCGAATCCCTCTCTCTCCGCCAGTCTTCGCTTATCCGGGCCTTCCGGCTCGGCAAGCTACGCCTGGCAGGCCATTCTTCGCCAGAGAAGAAATTAGATTTTTTTTGAAATTGTATAAAGACTGCCTGTGCGCCATAACTTTAGCGACGGCGTATCCGCCGAAGCTTCTTTGCATGAATAATTGAGTTTCAAAAGAAAAAGCGAAGGCGGGACTAGTCAAAGGTGATTTTAAAAATTGGGAAATTTGTAAGATAAGTGTTATCAAATTTGTCAGATCCGAGAGGAAGCAGCAAGGGTAATTTCTTACTGTACAAATTTTCCTTTATGTTTCTTATGATATAATACAATAAAAACAGATAATAAATTCAAAAAATGAATACAGATCTTAATTCTAATTTAAATTTAGCTCGTAAATGGAGATCAAAAAATTTTGACCAAATCATTGGTCAGGAATTATGTGTTCGTATTTTAAGAAACGCACTATATTTAAATTCATTTTTTCCAGTTTATATTTTTTCCGGCCAACGTGGTTGTGGCAAAACATCAACTGCAAGAATTTTTTCCGCTGCAATAAATTGTGAACAATTAAGTAATTTTCAAAAAAATCCAAAAGAAATATCTATTCCTTGTCTGCAATGTCATTCTTGCATTTCTATGAAAGATGGAAAACATCCTGATTTTATTGAAATTGATGCAGCATCACACACTGGTGTTGATAATGTAAGAAATATTATTGAAGCATCATCGTTATTGCCTTTGATTGGTAGAAAGAAAATTTATTTAATAGATGAAGCTCATATGTTAAGTAAAGCTGCATTTAATGCTTTTTTAAAGATTTTAGAAGAGCCGCCGGCATCTGTTTTATTTATTTTAGCTACAACTGATGTAAATAAAATTATTGATACTGTTAAATCAAGATCTTTCCAGTTATTTTTTATTTCAGTTTCTGAAAATAATTTAGTAAATCATTTAGAAAATATATGTAAGCAGGAATCAATAGAATATGAAATTGAAGGCTTAAAAATAATCATTCGTGAATCAGAAGGTTCTGTTCGTGATGCAATAAATTTATTAGAGCAGGTTAGATTTTCTGCAAAGAGTGTTAATAAAGAAGCAGTTTTAGATGTTTTGGGATATTTGAGTGATGATAATTTATTAATTATTTTTGAATTTTTAATTAATAAAAAAAATGAATCTGAAGTGTTTTTAAAATTTTTAAATGATATTAATTTTTATTCTTATTCACCTGAATATATTTGGAATAATTTATTGGAATTATTTTCTTTATCAATCAAAATTAAAAATCGTGTTTTGACAAATTCATTTAGCAATCAAAAAAAATTAAGTGAAATTTTATCCAAAAAATCTTTAACAGAAATTTTACAGGTAATGGATCAGTTCTTTAAAAATGAATTTTTATTTTCTAAAAGTTTAAACAAACATATATTCTTAGAATTATTATTCTTACGGATAATTCATTCAGGTGATATTCAAATTAAAAATCAAAAAAACAGTGAAATTTTAGAATCTCCAAAAATTAATTTTAGCAATGAACAAAAAAATGATGAACCAAAAATCAATGATAATTGGAATAAATTTTTGGATGAGATTAAAAAATTAGATGAGCCATTACTTAATTCAATTTTTTCGCAGGCAAAGTTTGCAAAATTAGCTGATTCACAAGTTACAATAGCTTTTCAGGAAAAATTAAGTTTTTTTAAGGAGTTAATTGATAACACAAGCAACATTTGGCAAACGAAATTAAAAGAAGTTTTTGGCTCAAATGCCACATTAAATATTGAATTCAATTTGCTAAATGAGCAGGAAAAAGTTGTAGAAAAAAAAATTGAGAGAGTTCAAAATAAAGTTATTTTAAATTCTAAGATAACAAAAAATAATAATACAGTTGATGTTTCAGATAAATCTAAATGGAAAATGGCAAATGAACTTTTAAAACATTTTCCAGGTACGATTCACGAAGTTCAGGAAATAAATGAATAATTTAAATAAAGTTGTTATTGTTGGTCGTACAAATGTCGGAAAATCGACATTATTTAATAGATTGTCGTCAAGTGTTAAGGCATTAACATTTGATTTAGCTGGAGTTACAAGAGATTTTATAAAAGATGTTGTTACATGGAATAATGTTACTTTTGAATTGATTGACAGTGGCGGACTAATTTTAAAGAAAACTCAGGATGAAATAACTGACAAAATTAAAAATATTGGCTTTTCATTAATCAATGATGCTGATTTAGTTTTATTTGTGTGTGATGGTACTGTTGGAATTTTGCCTGAAGAAAAAGAAATAGCAAAAATATTACATCAGCAAAATAAAAATGTAATTATTGTTGTAAATAAGATGGATTCAAAAAATTCTAAAGATTATTTGTATGAATTTGAACAATTCGGTTTTAAAAATGTTATTCAAGTATCTGCTGAGCATGGATTAAACGTAGGTGATTTACTTGACCAAATCGTAAATGATTTATTAAAAATTGGAGTTAAAGGTAAGCAAGAAGAAGAACCTTTATTTAAAGTTGTTTTAATTGGTAAACCGAATGTAGGAAAATCTTCTTTATTAAATTTATTATTAAAAAATGAAAGATCAATTGTTTCTCCTATTGCTGGAACTACGCGTGAAGCTGTAAGTGAAAATGTAAAATTCTACAAAGAAACAATTCAATTGACTGATACTGCAGGAATCAGACGAAAAAAAGCTGTAACGGAAGATATTGAAAATTTAATGGTCAAAAGTTCTCTCGAAGCAATAAAAAATTCTGATATTATTGTTTTACTCGTTGACATTTCAGAGGCTCAGCTGTCTGACCAGGAACTAAAATTAGCATTTTATGTTTTTGAATTAGGAAAAGCATTAATTCTTTTATTTAATAAATCTGATTTATTAACAGAACAAAATAAAAAAGATTTAGAACATAATTTAAGTAAATATGATTTTCTCATTAATAAATTAGAAATATTACACATTTCTTGTAAAACAGAGAAAAATATTGGCAAAATTTTGCCTTTAGTTGATGAAGTATGGAAAAAGCATTCTCAAAAATTTTCTGATATTGAAATAACATCATTATTTAAATTTGCACTACAGAGAACACCTCTATTTTATAGAACTTTGCCTTTAATGCTTTTTTCTGCAAAACAAATTAAAAGTGACCCTATAACAATTTTACTTACAGTAAATGAACCAAAATGGTTTGGCGAAAGCCAAAAATCTTTTTTTGAAAATATTTTGCGTAAGGAATATGATTTAAAAGGAGTACCTATTTTATTTGTGTTTAAAAAAAGAAATGAACGATAAAAGGAGAGAGAGATGGCAACAATAATAGATAAAACTATTTATGTACGCGGTATTGAAGAACATGAAGCAGAAAAATTATCGCATTCTATAAGAAATTATATTAATGAAAATTTTGGTGAGATTGACCATTTATTAGAATTTGTACCAAACCCGGTTTATATAAATATTACAATTGACGTGTTAAGACCACATCCACATCATGGAGTTGATTTAAGAATTCATGGTGCTCACTTTGAAATTATTGTTAAAAAAGATGGACCCGAATTATATAAAGTGATTGATGGTGTTTTTGACATTGCCAAAAATAAATTAATTGAAAACAAAAGAAAGCACGTTGATCAAAAAAGAAAGAATAAGAAATTTGAACAAGATTAAAATTAAACAAAACTTTTTACAAATTATTTTATCTTTAATTTTTGTTTATTTAATTTTTTATGTTTCAGGATATTTTACTATTTTTAAAAATGATGATTTCTATAAAAAAGAATTCGAAAAATATAAAATATTCCAACAATTTCCCAAAGATGACATTTTTAAAATTAATGAAGAAGTTATAACTTATTTAAATCCTGGGAACTATCATAATTCTTTAAATACTAATTTTTTTAATAAAAATGAAAAAGATCATTTAGAAGATGTAAAATATGTTTTTCTTTTTTTAAAAAATCTATATGTTAATTTTTTCTTTTTATTGCTTTTTTTTCAGTTTTTTTTATTAAAAGAAAATTTTATATATAAATATTTAAAATCTATTTTTTATGGATCAATAATTTCTTTAAGTATAATTTTTGTATTATTTATTGGAATTTTTCTTAATTTTGATTATTTATTTTCCGGCATGCATCATATTTTTTTTGAGCCAGGAACTTGGACTTTTGATCCATCAGAAAGTAATATGATAAATCTTTATCCAATAGAATTTTTTATGGATTTCGGACTTGAAATTGGAAAAAAAATAATTGTAGTTTCTTTGTTTTTATTTTTTATCTCATTATTTGCGATTAAGGTGTTAAAGAGAAAATAAAAGTCTTTATGAAACTTTTATATTTTTGCGCCATTTGCTACTAATATTTTTTCAATTTCTTCGTAAGCACCCTTTGGATAAGATGTTTTTATTAATCTCTTTACTAAAATCAGTGGTTTTTCTCCAAATTTATCTGGATTATTAATTATTGCTTCAATAATTTCTTTTTTGCCTATTTTTTTTAAACTTTCAAAAATAGCGTTGACAATTGCAGGGTTTCCACCGGTTATAGCTAATGAAAGAATGTTGTAGCCCGAGCTATCAGTATTTATCATATCAAGATATTTAATAGAATTTTCAATTATTTCTTGTACCTTTTGGACATTTTCTTGTCTTATTGCATTTATTAATCTAGGTCTTGTTTCTTTAGTTAATTTGACCTTATTTTGAATAGATGCAGTTAGAGCCTCTAGCTCCTGTAATCTCATTTCATTTTCAAACTCTTGCACTTCCGGTAGTTTCTCATTCATCAGATCCCAAAGCCAATTTCTAAAAGAAGAAAATATGTCTTCCTTTGGCATTTCTTCTGGTGCACTATAAAAACCTTCGACTTCGGGTCCAGAACCTGAAGGCCCTTGCAATGAAATTATTTCGCAAAATATTAAGAAAAATAATATAAAATAAAATTTCATATAAAAATCCTTTAATAAATATTACACATAGCTTATTAATTCTAATTGTAAATAAATATATTAATAAAAGCAAGATTTTGATATAAATTAAGAAATGAACCTGCAAAGCTACTTAGATAAAATTTCTTTTAATTCTTCAACAACTTGTTCTTTAGGTAAATCATACAATTCACCTTGCCATTTTTTATATAATTGTTGAGTCGTTGGATTAATTATTAAAATTGTTGGAACACCAATAATTTCATATTTTTGTTTCAAGCTAATGTAAGGTTCAGAATTTGTATCTGTTGCATCAACTTTTAACAATACAAATTCATTTAATATTACTTTAATTTTTTCATCATTAAAAACATATTTATCTATTGCTTTGCATAATGTGCAATAAGATGCACCGATATCAATCAATAATTTTTTATTTTCTTTTTTTGCCTGTTCAGTTGCTTTGTCAAAATCATGGTTCCAGATATCTTCTTCAACTAATTTTGCGGGGAAAAAATATTCCTGTGATGCTTTTACAAAAATGAAAATCGAACTGATTATAAATAAAATTCCTAAAATATTTTTTAAGAATTTCCAGAATTTTGTATCATGAATTTTAATATCTTTAAAATAATAAATGCCTGATGCAAAGAGGAAAATGGAAATCAGATAAAGTAATATTGAGTATGGCAAAATATTTTTTAAATAATAAAATACCATGGCAAAAAGCATAAAACCAAAAAGTTTTTTAATTCCAACCATCCATGTTCCAGCTTGAGGCAATAAATTAATTGAACTAGAAAATGTTCCAATAATTAATAAAGGAACACTTAATCCGATACCAAAAGAAAATAAAAGAACAAAGCCCAGGAGTTTGTTTGCCAAAGTTGCAACAATAGTAAGAAGAAGCGCTAATCCCGGAGAAAGACAAGGTGATGCAATACTTCCACTCATCGCACCAAATATAAATGCAGAAAGTATAGAACCTTTATGATTTATATTTTTTGGATTTTTTAAGAAATTTGGAACATACATCTCATAGAAACCAAACATTGATAAAGCTAAATAAATTAAAATAATTGAAATAAAAATTACAAAAATTGGATTTGCTAAAATTTGACCGAATAAATGTCCTGTTAAGGCTGCAGTAAGACCAAATAAAGCAAATGTTGTTGCGATTCCAGTTGCATAAGATAACGAAAGTAAAAAATTATAAAGTAATGATTTGCTGCCTTGCATTTGCAAGATTCCAACAGTAATCGGAATAATTGGATAAATGCATGGCGTTAAGCTCATTAAAATTCCCAAAATAAAAACTAAAAAAATGCGAAGCCATATTGAATTGTTATGTTTTATTATATTTTGTGTGTACGCAGAAAATTTTTGAATGTAATCCCAAAATGATTTTTTTTCTTCTTTTTTAGCATTAGCTGGAACTTTACTGTCACTGTTTTTAGTTTCACTGTTAAAATTTTCTTGAAGCGAAAATTCATTTGAATCATTTTTTAAATTTATTGGAAAAATTAATAATTGATTAATTCTGTCTGTATTTCTTAGATAATTTAAAAATAAATTAAATCTAGTATCTGAAGATTTTGGATTTTTATTTATTACAACTTTAAGATCAAAATTTTTATTAAATGCATTTACATCATATTTTAAGTCTAAATCATAAATTTTTGTTGGTTCATTGCTTGTATTCCATGATTTAATTTCAAAATTTGAGTTATCTGTTGATAAATTTATGGAGTTTGCATAGAGGATTTCATCTTGTTTTAATTTAAATTCAATATTTACATTAATTATATTAGTTGATGTATTTATTGAATACGATATTTTGTTTTCCTGAGAATTGGAATTTAAAGAAAAATAAAAAGAAAATAAAATTAATTTAATAATATTTTTCATTTGATCCTTTGAATAATTTGCTTCAATAAATAGTGAAGTGAAAGATTATGAAATTATAATTTAATTATTATAAAGTTTCTATGAATTAAGGAAATATAAGTTTTTAATAAAATTATTTTTTGATCATTATTCAGTTTTTTTTTTAAATCTTTTCCAAATAAATAATAATCAACGGTTAAATCACTTAGTTCTTTAGGTAAATTTGTACTTTCGAATGTAAATTGATTTAATAAAATTAATTTGTCTCGTAAATAATTCGTTATTGCGTCCTTATGAAATTGTTGAGAAATTGAAAACGGTGTATTTCCGATTTCATCTTCAGCAAAAACATTAGCATGATTATTTACTAAGAGTCTAACCATCTCTAAATTTTCTTTTGATGCCCACATTAAAGCAGTCCAACCAAAATTATCAACAGCTTCTAAATTAATGTTTTGAGTCAATAAATATGCTACGACATTTAATCTTCCACCTTTAACTGCCAGAATTAAAGGCGTGTAACCATCTTTGTCCTTCGGTTCCATAACCGCATTCATTTCTTCAATTAAAATTTTAATTAAAGGTAAATTTCCTCTAAATGCAGCCCAACCTAATAAGGTTCTTTTTTGCCAGGGATCTATGTAATCAACATTTCTTACGATTGCAATAAAATCCAATACTTTTTTGTTTTCAAATTTCTCTATTGCTTTTAAAGCTTCGCGAATATTAGCAGATTGAATTTTTGTTATGTGGAAAATAAAAGAAATAATTATTGTATATAAAATCTTTTTTAAATTCATAATTTTCTTTCATTTAATGAATTTATTGAAATATTACTGCAGAAAAATCTAAAAATGAAATATATTTAAATTTAATTATTTACGAAAAAAAATATGTATAAAAAAATATCAAAAAAAATAGAAATAAAATTAAAAAAAATATTAAATAAATATCCCTTAGTACAAAAAATTGTTTCTGAAATTAATGGTAGTGGGGGCAAAGCATTATTGGTGGGTGGTGCTGTAAGAGATTTGCTTTTAAATTTAGAAGTTAAAGATTTAGATATTGAAATTCATGGCTTGCGCCAAAAAAAATTAGAACAAATTTTAAAATCTTTTGGCTCCATCAGTTTAGTGGGCAAAAGTTTTGGTGTTTTTAGATTGCACGGTTTGGATATTGATTGGTCTTTACCAAGAAAAGATAGCAAGGGAAGAAAGCCAACGGTAAAGATTGACCCTTTTATGTCAATTAAAGAAGCTTTCAGACGAAGAGATTTAACAATTAATTCTATGGCAATTGATTTAAATTCATTTGAATTAGTAGACCCTTTTAATGGTGCAAAAGATTTAAAAAATAAAATTTTGCGAGCGACAGACAAAAAATTATTTATTGAAGACCCCCTTAGATTTTACAGGGTAATGCAATTTATCGGTAGGTTTGACATGTATCCTGATAAGCAATTAAATAAAATTTGCCAACAAATGGATATAAAACATATTTCACGCGAAAGAATTGAAGAAGAATTTAAAAAATTATTTTTAAAATCAAAAAAACCTTCAATTGGTATTGAATGGTTACACCAAATTAAAAGACTAAAAGAAATTTTGCCGGAACTTTATGACACAATCGGAATTCCACAAAACCCAAAATGGCATCCGGAAGGTGATGTCTACGAGCATACAAAACAAGCTTTAGATGCGGCTGCTACCTTTAAATACAATTCTAATGATGAAAAATTAATTTTAATGTGGTCAGCTTTGTGCCACGATCTTGGAAAAGCTGCAACAACTAAATTTGTTGATGGAAGATTTATAAGTCACGAACATGAAGTTGTTGGTGAGAAATTAGCAAAAAAATTATTAAAACGAATTACAAATAATATAAATTTAATTGAAACAGTTTGTAAATTGGTCAGATGGCATATGCAACCAGGACAATTAGTTGAAAATGCAAAACCATCTGCATACAAGAGATTGGCTCTTAAACTTTACCCAAATACAAATTTACAAATGCTTTCTAAATTATTTTTGGCAGACAGATTGGGTAGAAACCCGAAAAAAGGTAAACCACTAAAAAAGAAAATGCCGGAATGCGAAAGATTTGAAAAAGAAATTAATGAATTAGATCTTTCAACTTCAATTGAAAAACCAATAATTCAAGGCAAAGATTTGCTGGATAAAATTCAACCCGGACCACTTTTGGGCAAACTTGTTAAATTTGCATATGAAATTCAAATTGAAGAAGGTATAAAAAATAAAACAGAATTAAAAAAAAGAGTTTTAGAATCTTTAAGATGATTTTTAAAATTATTTTTAAAAATCATCTTAACTAATTAAATAAAAAGGGCATTGCAAAACAATCAATGCCCTAAAAATCTCTCGCTCCAGCTTCTTTTAATAAATTAGCTATATGATGACCTCCTGCTGCCCCTTTGGCAATTTTTAATGCACTATCTCCCCACATATTCACTATATTAAGGTTAGCTCCTACTGCTATTAATATCTTCACAATTTCAATATAATTTTTTTGTGCAGCAATAATCAATGGCGTTGCATATGAAAATGCGCTATTGGATTTTACATTAACATCTGCGCCCAATTGAACCAATTCCAGAAATTCGTTTGTTATTTCATTTTCAGATTTTTGTAATCGATTATAATCATTTGTTATTGCTTTAATCAAAGCATTATTTAAATTCTTTTGAACATCCTCAATTGCTTTTAAAATTGTTCTTTGTAATGCTCCAAAGAAAAGTTTTTCTACCAATCCCATTTTTGATTTATCTTTAACAAGCCTTGCAGCAAATTTTTTAATTAGAACATTCAATAATAATGGAATATCCATATAATTTGCTGCATTTATAAGTTCAATTAATTCTTCATCAGAAAGTTTGTTTATCAAGTCACTTAGACTTTTATCAATCTGTTCTTCATTTTGGCCATAAATATTATTTATGTTTCCAGCTATAAAACCTAATTCACGACTAGCAACTCCTAGAATCGGTACTTCTGTCGCACTTGCATCAGCTTCAAGAGATGTTCGTACTAAACCTGAAAGTGCCACAATCTTTTCTTTATCAACAGTAAATTCTTTCTTATCTTTATCTTTACTTGATAACTTAATTTCCATTGATTTAATTGAAACAAATTGAATTAAACCAATAAAAATTACAAATTTTTTTAATGATTTTAAATTTAGAAACATAACGCTCCTTTTTAAAAAATACGACTAAATAACTATAATTCAGCATTTATATTCTAATAGTAACAAAGAAAATGTGAAGAACTCAAGAATTTGATGGATTTCTGATAAAAAGTATGAAAATAGGTTTTATTTACCCCTGAATTTATTTAACTCTTCTGAGTCTTCTTTTGAAATTAATTGAACAAGTGTATCAAAACTCATTTTTTCTCTTAAAGCGGCATTATCATTCTTGTTGCCTTTAAAGAAGAAATTAATTATTGCATTTACAAATTCATTATCAACATATTTCTGTGTTTGATAATCATATTTTAAAGATGGTTTTTTGAGCTCAAAACCTTTTGAAATTTCATTTGAATAAACATGGCCATCTTTTATAAATATTACTTTAATTGAATCTTCTTTTAATCTTACAAGGACATTGCGTAATGTTACTTTTTTATCAACATCACCTTCTACTGGAAATCTATCATTCATCAAGCTTAATTCATCAAAATAAAAATATTTTTCAAAAACTGGTTTTGTGCCTCCGATGAAAGATTTAATAAATTGCTCAAATGTAAAATTTAAATTAACTTTTTTGAATTTATGTAAATTTACTCCAGGCAACATTGAAACCATTGTAGGAATTTTATCAGGCGCCGAATTAATATTAATTTCAAGGTTAATTTCTGGAGGATAAATTAAAAGACCTCTGATATTATTAAAATCAAAATTTTGAGCTCTTTGCAGTTGAATTTTATATAATGCATCAGATAAAACTATTAAATTTTTAGTTACCGGAACTGCAACAAATCTTTCTGTTCCGGGAAGCATAACTGAAGGCGTACTTAATATTCCATTAGGATCTTCTTTAGATATAATAAAAGATACCGGTTTTAAAATTTCACTTAATTCTTCAGTTTTATATTTTATTACTCCTCCAGTTCCAAATTTTCTTAAGTTTTCAAACATTTTTACAAAATTGTAATCATTTTCTGATAATGGTTTATTATCTACACAATTATGTATAGAATTATAATTCGTTGCATATGTCACCTGACTGGTAATGGATCCAACAGCTACCGTGAAATTTGGTAGTTTGGTTAGAGGTTTTAAAACGCCAAAAAGCATTATACTTGGAAGATATGGTAAAATTAGATTATAATCCCCAGCAAAACAGCTTGTTTGATATAAGAAATTTAATTGAATATTATTAACTAAAAAATTTAAAAATTTCAAATAATCCGGAAAATTTAAACCAACAATTTGTGCATCGTAAAGATCAAATTGTTCAAAAAATTTTACATCCTTATTTAAGTTTGTTAGTAGCTTAGGGAAAAGACCATGTCCAATGACGAGCATATTCCAAAGACCTTTATCTTGCATGAAAATTTGTTTAAAGGATTCTATATCAAACCAGTTATATAAAGGTAAATTTAAAACCATTTCAAGAAGTCTTTTTTTCTCCTGAGGTGAATTAACTTTCATGGTAAATTGATCAAATGATAATTTTTCTAAATTTTTGAACTCAAATGGAATATTTGTTTTTGTTAAATCTTTTGGAATAAGTACATAAAAATCGCCTTTTTTTGTTTTATAAAGATCATAAAATTCATCTTTAAAATATTTTAAAATTCTTGCAATAGAATCTTCAGGTCCAACACCTGCTGGATTCCGTCTAAATTGAAGATCAATAAAAGTTCTAAAAAGATTGCTGGTAACTATTAAAGAGAATTTTCTTTGGCAAAATGGTAAATACATATCAAGAGTTACTGCAAGATCTGTATTTTTTGCCATTACTTCTGAAGTATCAAAAAATATTCCAACATCGTAAAATTCCGATTTAGATGTTGATCCTAAGAAAAATAAGAAAAAGATAAACAATTTAAATACATACTTTTTCATAAAAAAATCTTAATTAAATGTTATTCTTTTGCTCCAGCTTTTTTTAATAAACTAATAATTTCATCTTTTCCGGTTATTGTTGCATAATCTAATGCTGTTTTTCCATTTTTGGTGTTTCTAGCGTTTACGTTAATGCCTTCTGTATTTAACAATAATTCTACTAATGCTTTTTTTCCTCTGCGAACTGCTTGCATTAATGGAGTATCTTTAAAATATTCATCACCAACTTCATTAACATTTGCGCCATGTTCAAGTAATATTTTAATATCGGAAAATTCAAACGAATTATCTATCGCAAAAAATAAAGGTGTTTGTCCGACATTATTTCTTATGTTTACATCGGCTTTATTGGTTAAAAGAATTCTAACAAAAGCATCTTTATGGGCTTGATCTCCTAACATTCTTAACGCCCTGAACAATGCTGTTTCTCCATTTGCATCTTTGGCATTAACATTAGCGCCTCTTTCTAATAGTAATCTTAATGTTCCTGGATAAGCTTCATATGCTGCCGCAACTATTAATGGAGTTTGCATATGTTCATCTCTTGCATTTACATCTGCTCCACTATTAATTAAGCGCTCAACTTCAATTTTTCCTTTTTCTGAATTAACTCCCATAACCCATTTAAATAATTGTTCATTCAATTCATTCTGACGTTTTGTTATAGCTTGTAAAATTCGATTCTTTGGACCTGCTCCAAATATTTCTAATAACCTCATT
>JABDEC010000016.1 GCA_013287265.1 Candidatus Babelota bacterium
TAATCCGCCTAGAAAAAATCGGCATATACCAGGAAAAGAATCTATCTCCCCGGATTCAGTAGAATATTCAATCTTACAACTATCGCCTTCCTTTTTGTTTGAACAAGAATTAGGATTTTGAGAATTTATTTGAATTGAACCTAAAAACAACAAAATTAATAATAACTTCTTCATATAACTCCTTTTTTTATTGATATTCTAAATTTAAATTCATGAGATTATGCAGCTTATTATTGGTTAGGATTATTTTCTGCTAATCTTCTTCTTGCATGTTCTAATGCTTCAATTGCAAATCTAATTGATTCCTCACGCAATCTAATTTACTCCTTACTCATTTCTGCTTCGGATTCTGCTTTTTTGGTGGCTTCTTCATCATAAATAATTTCAAATTTTGGATCTTCTTTAAAATATTCATAAATTATATTGATTAAGTTTGGGTGTAAATTTGGTAATTCTTGTATTAACTGCTCTTTATTTATAGGTGGAATTTGAATTATTGAAAATGTAAGAGTTTTTGAATTCAATTGATCTTTCGTAAATTTATCCTTAGTTGAAAATATAATATTAGGAACAGAATTTACTATCCTAATGTTAATAAAATCAAATGACTTTGGACTAAATTCAGTTTCTTTATTTGGTTGCAATTCAAATTTGTGCGCGCGCACATGAGATCTGTAAGTATAGCACGGATCTTGGGTTATTTCTTCTATTTTACCTTTAACTTTAAATTCAGTTTTATTTTGTAGCCTAAAAGCATTAACCGAATTAATAACAATTAATAAAATTGGTAACAAAAATTTAAATTTCATACAATTTCTTCCTTTTATTAATCATACCTACTCTGATAACCAAAAATCAATAATTATTTCAATTCTATCTGAATATCTCTGTAAAAATACAGTTATAAAACCCTTGTTTTCAGGTTATTAATTATGTTACAGTTATAATTAGGAATGAAAGAGGAGAAAAAGATGAAGAAATATTTAATTTTATCTATTTTATTGATGATAAGTTTAATAAATAAAGGTCAAGTAATTGGGCATTTTAATACAATGCAGCAATGCGAAAAATTTGCTTGTAACCAAAAATGTATTGACCGAGGATTTGCACGTGGTTTGTGTTGGCCGCTTTGTTGTACTAATGGTAATTGCAAAGATGGTAATAATTGTTGGCAATGCAGATGTAGGTCAAATTAACTTTCAACAGCAAACAAAAATTTAGCATTCCCATTGTTGGAAAAAAATAACTTTCTCAAAACTAAAAATTTTCAATAACTTTCTCAAAACTAAAAATTTTCTCAAAGTTTATTATCAAAATTTTCTTATAATTTTTTATTAAAAATTTCCTCGCACAAATTATCTTTTTTTAAAGCTTATATCTAATTCATTTCCTAAAACAAAAGCAGCCTTATTTAAAGTTAATAAAGTAACCGAAGTATTTTTTGGATCAAGTAATCTGTTAACTACTGCTCGGCTTGTGCGCATTTTTTTAGCCATTTCAGTTTGCGAAATTTTTTGTTTTTCCATTTCTTTTTTTATGCACAGCGCAATTGCCTGCTTAATAGCAGCAATCTGAACTTCTTCATAAATTCCTTCTTCTTTTAAAAAAGAATCAAAAGAAGAACCAATATGTTTATTTTTAATTTTCTTTTTCATTTGTTTCCCCTAAAGAAAGTTTTTGCTCTTTTATTTGCTAAATCCAAATCCGGCTTTGGCGTTTTTTGTGTCTTTTTTATAAACCCATGAAGCAAAATCATTTTACCATCATTAATTAAAAATATAATTCTTGCTATTTTATTTTTTAATTTTGTCCTTACTTCCCATAATCCATTTCCCAGATTATCAACTAATGGTTTTCCAATAGGCCATTCATACTGAACAGTTGCAATATCACGTCCAATTGATTTTTTTTCTTCAATCGGTAATTCTTTTAGCCATTCTCTTACAGGCTCATTTCCGGATTCATTGGCAAAGAATTTTACTTCAAGAACTTTTTCTAATTTTTCCTGCATAATAAAAAATATTGTATCAAAATTGATACTTTTGTTCAAGAACAATTATATAAATAAAAGAAATTTAATTTTAAACTAAAAAAGTTCTGAATGTGTTTACTAAGGGTGGCTAGTAGATATATTAAGGAAAAAAATAAAAAAGGTTCATAGTTTAATATGAACCTTCATTTCTTATCTTATTGAATATACATTCACTCATTTAAAGATTTGCAAACACCTATAACTGGACCACCTGCATCACCTTTATCACAATATTCTGATTCATAACAATCAGTATCATTAATGCAACCTCTCCAGCCGCCAAATAAATTCAATGAAAATGAACCAATTAATAAAACAAATAATAACTTCTTCATTAGTAACCTCCTTTTCATTAATCATACCTACTCTGATAACCAAAAATCAATAATTATTCCAATTCTATCTGAATATCTCTGTAAAAATATAGTTATAAAACCATTGTTTTCAGGTTATTGATTATGTTACAGTTATAATTAGGAATGAAAGAGGAGAAAAAGTGAAGAAAATCTTAATTTTAGTTTTTATGATTATTAATTTTCATTTTTTAAAACCCATTATTTTAATAAATGAAACAGATAATGATGATGATATCGTTGAATTCCGTTTTCTATGCAGCCACGGACGGCCAGCTAGTTTTAAAACTAAATTATCCAAAAATGAAGTTAAATCAATAGACATTTCTAAATATATTACATCTAAGGTTAGATCAATTAATATATCTCTTGAAGAAAAATTTAATTCCGAAGTTTATACTGGGCGCCGTGCATTGAAAGTATTTGACAGTTTGACAATGCCTTTAAGAGAATATACGCCAGATTCAGCAATTTTAATTCGATATAAAGATAAAGATAAAAAAGACATTGAGATTAAAAAAGGGAAAATAATATCATCTGAAGATTTAATTAAATCACTACAAGATTTTTTACCAATTACAGCATTAGCAAAAATAGCTGCTGAATATAAAGGTTCGGTAGATTTTATTGAAGACTAGATTAAATTTAACTTTGCTGAGGTAAAAAATTTTAGCATTCCCATTGTTGGAAAAAAATAACTTTCTCAATACCAAAAATTTCCTCAAGGTTTATTATTCGAATAAACTCCTTTTTTAAATATTTTATAACTGATATATAATAAAATAGATTGCAAGATTTATAACATAAGGCAATTAATGATAAAAAGAACCGAAAAAGATCAGGAAATTGTTTTTGGAATACACCCGATTATTGAGCTTTTAAAAGCCAAAAAAAGAAAACTTTATAAAATCTATACAACAAAACCATTTCCAAAATCCTGGGAACAAATATCTAAAATATTGCCCAAATATGTAGAAATTCAAATTGCCTCAAAAGATACACTAAATAATTTTGCGGGAACAACAGATCACCAAAATGTGGTGGCTTTGGCAAGTCCATTTCAAATAAGAAAGAAATTTTTTGAGCCTCAAAGAGAAAAATTTTTATTAATGCTTGATGCAATTCAAGACCCGCGAAATTTAGGAGCAATTTTAAGATCAGCATATTGTACAGGTGTTCAAGGAGTGATAATTACTCAAAAAGATTCATCTCCAATTACACCAACGGTACTTAAATCTTCTGCCGGTTTAGCCGAATATCTTGAAATTTTTATGGCGCCATCTGCAAAATTTGCAATTCAGGAATTAAAAAAAGCAAAATATGAGATTTATTTAGCTACAATTGAAAAATCTCAAAATGTTTTGCAAACAGAGTTCAAACTACCTTTATGCATTGTCATTGGAAATGAAGGAACAGGCATTTCAAAAAATATTTTAGATTACGGGAAACATATTACTTTGCCTCAGCAAAATTCAGAAATATCTTATAATGCATCTGTCGCTGCAGGAATTTTACTTTTTACAATTTCCACACAAAACAAACTCATCTAAGGCTTCAAACCTCTTTAAAAAAAGAATCAATCAAATTATTGACTATTAATACTTATTTTGTGTTAAAAAATTAAATAGACATTTTTTAAAAGGTAGTGGAATGAAGATATTTAAGAACGTTAAAATTTTGTCAATTATCCTTATAGCTATTTTTTGTCTTTTTAAATTAAAAAAAATTAATTCTTTGCTACTCACAAATAAATTTTTCATTGTATCTGATTCAATTTTTTCTAATGAAATAAATAATCAAATTAACGAATTCATTAATAAAAATTTAGTACAAAAAAGCTTAAAAGAAGCTTCTAAAATATTAATGGATAAATTTTCATTTATTAATAACATTAAAATACAAAAAAAAAATCTGACTTATTCAACCATAATAATTAATGGTGACTCTCCATTGTATCAAATAAATGATGGTTATATTTTTTCTCAAAGCGGAAAAATCTTAAGCAAAGATTTTTTTAAAAATGAAAATATTAATTCGCTAGAAACAATTACATTAAATAGTGATGTAAAAAATTTAAATTCTCAAACAATAAATTTTATAGAAAAAATACCCGCATCTTTAACAGATGAATTTAAAATTTTTTGGGAAAATGATAATTCAATAAAACTAAAAAGCAAAAATCAAAACTTTACAATAATAACTACAAACAAATATTTTCCTGACAATAAAATTTCAGAAATTTGCAAAAAATTGTATCAAGAAGTTTTACAAAATCCAGATGTTAAACAAAATACTGAAGTAATAACAGATCTTAGATTTTCAAATCAGATAGTTGTTTCGCTAAAAGGGGGATAAAATGGCAAATACTTTTTTAGATAAAATAGTGGTGTCAATTGACATTGGCACAACAAAAATTTGCGTGTTAGTTGCAAAGCAAATTTCACATGATGAAGTACAAATTTTAGCAATAGGTAAAGCACCATCTCATGGATTAAAAAGAGGAGTTGTTGTTGATATTGCAAAAACGATACAATCAATTAAAGAAGCCGTAAAAGAAGCAGAATTTATTTCCGGACATAAAATTGAATCTGCGGTAGTCGGTATTTCTGGAAGTCACATTTTATCTTTCAATTCAAATGGCGCAGTTCCTATAAAAAAAGGTGACGTTAGAGAATTTGATATTGCAAATGTTATTGCCGCTGCAAAAGCCATTCAAATTCCTGAAGGTCAGCAGATACTTCATGTTTTACCACAATATTATTCGATTGATTCTCAGGAAAAAATACAAAATCCTTTAGGAATGTATGGTATCAGGCTAGAAGCACAAGTACACATAATTACAGGCTCTGTTGCATCTGTACAAAATATTGTCAGATGTTGTGAAATGACAGGAATAAAAGTAACTGACATAATTTTAGAACAATTAGCTTCAGCTGATGCTGTTTTAAACAAAGATGAAAAAGAACTAGGAGTTGCAGTTTTAGATATTGGCGGAGGTACTTCAGATTTTGCCGTGTATTATCATGATAGCATTCGTCACACTATGGTAATTCCGATAGCAGGAAATTTATTTACAAACGACATTGCAATAGGCTTACAGACAACAATTAATGAAGCTGAAAGAATTAAACAAAATTATGGACTTGCTTTTTCAAAATTATTAATGGAGGATGATGAAATAGAAATGGAAATGGTTCACGGAGAACAAAAATTTACAACAAAAAAATCATTACTGCTAAAAATAATTGAACCAAGGGCAGAGGAACTTTTGAATATAGTTTATGATGAGATAAAAAAATATAATTTAAAAAGCTTCATGACCACCGGATTAGTCTTAACTGGCGGAGGCTCATTATTAATTGGCATGAAAGAATTAGCTCAAGAAATATTAAAAATGCCTGTCAGAATAGGCCTACCTAAAACTCAAAATATTTTGCCTGGAAGTTTAGAGAGTCCTATTTATTCAACAGGCTATGGTCTTTTAATTCATACAATTAAAAAACAAGATCGCACAATTGAAAATTTAAATGGTCCCTTAGCCGCAAAAATATTATTAAGAATGAAATCATGGATATCAGATTTCTTTTAAAAAAAGGAGAATGCAATGCTCGAATTTGAATTACAAGAAAATCAAAATGAATTAAATGCAATTGCAACAATTAAAGTAATCGGAGTTGGAGGAGCGGGCGGAAATACTGTCAATAGCATGATAGACGCCGGATACAAAAATATTGAATTTCTTGTAGCAAATACGGATGCTCAAGCCCTAAAATTGTCTAAAGCTCATCACAAAATTCAACTTGGGGTAAAATCTACAAAAGGTTTGGGAACAGGAGCGCATCCTGAAATTGGAAAAAGAGCAGCAGAAGAAGATCTTGATAAAATATTAGAAATAATTGGAGATGCTGATGTAGTTTTTCTTGCAGCAGGAATGGGCGGCGGTACAGGCTCAGGTGCAAGTCCTGTAATTGCAAAGGCATTAAAAGAAAAAGGAATTTTAACAATAGCGATTGTTACAAAACCATTTACATTTGAAGGCAAAAGAAGAATGCGCACTGCACAGGAAAGCATTGATGCCCTAAAAAAAGAAGTCGATACTTTAATTATTATCCCTAATCAAAAATTATTAGAAAATGTCGGCCCGGATGTTTCAATGATAGAAGCTTTTGAAATGATAAATGATGTTTTAAATCAATCTATTAAAGGAATTTCTGACATAATTACAAAACCCGGTCACATTAATGTTGATTTTGCTGATTTAAAAACAATAATGAAAGATATGGGATTAGCAGTAATGGGAACTGCAAAAGCAACGGGACCAAATAGAGCAAAAGAAGCTGCGGAAAAAGCTATTTCTTCTGATCTGCTTGAAAATATGAGCATAAAGGGCGCGCAAAGTGTTTTATTAAATATTACAGGCGGAACAAATTTGGGAATTTATGAAATCAGTCAGGCTGCATCAGTAATTTATGAACAAGCCGATGAAGATGCGCATATTATTTTAGGTTCTGTTATAGACCCACAACTGAAAGATGAAGTTACTGTAACAATTATTGCAACCGGATTTTTAATACAAAATGAAGAAAATAAAGAGTTAAAAATTAAAGGTACCAAATTAGATATAGATCAGAAAGTTGAAAAATCTTTGGTTAAAAATATTGAATTAAGTAAACCCGTAACTTTAGATAATGATGACATTGATGTCCCAGCATATTTGCGAAAAGAATTAAAAAATATTGAACAATAAAAAATGGCCCCTTTTATCGGGGCCTAAATCAATTTTATAAGTTTCTATTTTTATGTGTTTGCGTTAAATGTATATGAAAAGAACGTTTATTTTTAAAATACAATGGAATTTTGCATAAATTGCAAGAAAATTGACCCCTTTCCGGATTATGCATATCTAAATGCTTCCAAATAAAACTTATTGGCAATTTTTTACCACAATCACAAATTACAATTCTTTCTTGAAGTTTTTTAAAATGCCAAGACTTACCCTTAAATATTATCTTAAGATCTTCATCCGTTTCTTCATTATTTTCGGTACAAAAAAAATTAGCTTGCTGCATCATTTTCTCAAATTCTTCATCGGTCCAAAATTTTGTAGGAATTTTGAAATCAGTACTTCTTTTTTCAAATGAATTTAAAAATCCAGGAAATAAAAATAAGATAAATATTTTGTTTAATTTTAACATGTTAAAACCCTAATTTTATAACGATTTCATTGCTTCATGAATTTTTTCTATTACAATTTGACTAGAATCGCACCTGTTAAACTTTAATGGTTTTCCAAATTTAACAGTTACCTTGCCACGCTTTTTTGGAAAAACGTTTCCATATGGAACAATTTCATTCGTGCCAATAATTTTTATCGGAACAATATATACGTCCATTTCTGTCGCAATTAAACCTGCTCCCTTTTGTAAATTTTGTAACTTGCCATCTAAGCTCATTTTTCCTTCAGGATAAATTACAACAGAAAATGATGAATCTAACATTTCACCAATAAAATCTAATCCAAGTTTTATATTTTCACCTTCTTTTCTTTGAATTGGAAAAGAATTAAATAACAATTCAGCAGGAATTACCAAATACTTATAAGATTTATATAAAACATCACGAGCAGCTGCAAAAGAAAGTTTTAATCTGATTGAAATTGGTATAGCCATTGGAACGACAACTGAATCAAGATAACTAATATGATTCGGCATAAACATTGCCGGTAATTTTAAATTTTTTAAGTTTTCTAATCCTTCAACATTTAATTTTACGAAAATTTTGGTCAGTATAAAAAATATTTCCTGAAGAATAACTCGTGGGATAAAAATTATCCAACTTCTAGGCCATTTTTTTAAAGGCGGCAATTCTTTAACCGGTTTTTTTAATTTTATTATTTCTTCAACTTCTTTTACAGTTGTGTTTGGTTTAATATCAGTTTCATTAATTAAAATTCCAAAATTTTCTTCAATTAAAGAAACTAATTCAATTCTCATTAATGAATCTAAATGTAAATCCTTAACTATCTTTGTTTCATCATTTATTTTTGCAATATCAGTGCCTGTAATTTGTGCAATAATCTGAATTAATTTTGATTTTTTTGATTCCTGAATTTTTGCAGTTTCTTTTAATTTATTTTCAATTAATTTTTTAACTTCTTCTTTTTTAATTTTTTTTGTTACAGTTCTGGGAAAATCACTATCAGGCCAAATAGACCAACTGTGTATTTGCTGGTAAGAAGCTAAATTTAAATTCACTTTTTCAATAATTTTTTCAGGATTTTCTTTTTTTGAATTATCCAAAATTAAGATCGCATGAATTTCTACCGCCCCATGATCTTTTTCAATTCCAATAACACAGCTGTCTTTTACAAATTTATTTAATTCGCCTTCAATGTCTTCCGGATAGACATTTTGTCCTCCAGAACTTTTGATCATATATTTTTTTCTACCACGAATGTATAAAAAGCCATCTTTATCAAATTCGCCAAGATCACCGGTTTTAAAAAATCCGTCAACAGTAAAAGATTCTTTTGTTTTTTCTTCGTTTTTATAATATCCCGCAAAAACGTTTGGGCCTTTTACCAAAATTTCTTTATCAGGTCCAAGTTTTACTTGAATGCCATCAATTGGTTTTCCTACCGAACCAATTTTTATTTCTGAAAATGTATTTGTTGCTACAACAGGTGAAGTTTCAGTTAAACCATATCCTTGTAAAATTCTTATTCCTAAAGCTCGCCATTTATTAGCTAAAGTTATATCTAAAGCTGCGCCTCCAGAGGCAATTAAATTTATTTTTCCACCAAGTTGCCGTAAAATTGGGTAAAATAATATACGAGAAATAAATCTCTTATTAATTTTTAAAGAAATTTTTTGTAATTTTTCAAATAAATTTTTTCTTTTTTTATTTTCAAGTTCAAGTTCAATTCTATTCATCAAAACATGAAGAAATTCAGGCACAGCAACCATTTTTGTAATTTTATATTTCTTCATTAAACTTCTGACAGAACTATATGAATGTGCATAAATAATTTCAATACCATTCCAAAAAGGTAATAAAAAGCCCATTGTTTGTTCATAAATATGACTTAATGGTAATACAGATAAAAGACGATCTTTTGATGGAGAAACCATTATAATTTTTGAAATTTCAATTAAATTAGAAAAAACATTTTTGTGCGTGAGCATTACTCCTTTGGGCTCACCCGTAGTTCCTGAGGTGTACATGATTTGAAAAAGATCATTTTCATCAACGTGAACTTGTTCATAATTTTTGGGATGATAATTTTCAACCAAATCGAGGATGCATTCAATATCAATTTGTTTAATATTTGGTAGTTCGGTTTTTAAAAATAAATATTTAAAAATTATTTTTGCTTCAGTTTGCTTTGCAATACTTTCAATAATTTGTTTTGTACTTTGAATATTAAGAGGAACAATAATTGCACCACGCAATAAAGTAGCCCAAAAAACGCAAACCCAATAAGGAGAATTTGGAGCACAAATTAATACTTTATCACCTTTTTTAATGCCTTGTTTTTCGAGATAAATCGCAATTTGTTTTGATAATTCAAATACTTCTTTATAAGAAAGGGTTTTTATACGAAAACCCATTTTCATTGTAACTGCAGGTTTATTAGGAAATTTATGTGCCGATTCTTCTAATATTTTATTTAAAATCATTTATTAAAAAACAACTAAAGGCCAAAATATAATCACCATCATGAGATATGCTTAAATCATGACTAATGATATTTCTATCATAATAATTTATTTTTGCTACAGGTTTGCCATTTTCTTGTTTTATAATTTCTATCTCATGCCAATTTCCCGGGTCAATTTGTAAAGCTTTAATTACCGCTTCTTTGGCAGCGAATTTCCCAGCAAGACTTTCTAATGAAGATGAATTTGCAATTTCATGTGATGTAAATATTTTTTTTAAAACATCTTGGTTTTCAATTATTTTTTTAAATTTTTCAATATTAATTAAATCGCAGCCTGTTTTAATTTGCATCTTAAAATTTGCCAAAACAATTTAATTAAAAACTCAATGAAAATGCAAAACCTGCAGAATGTAATCCGATAGATCTTGTCCCATTGAAAGGTAACTTATAATATAAAAAGCATCGAGGAAGCCAAGAATGTGAATCGCAATAATTTTTTAAAGGATCATAATCTAAAATAAACAGTAATTGATGTATTGACCAACCTTGTAGACTTTCCGCACTGTTCGCAATGAAATTTGAATAATCATTTGTTAAAAGCCAAAGTTTATCTTCATTTTGTTTATAATATTGATAAGTAACTCTGAATGATAATCCTTTTAAAAATTTATACGCTTCTGTATAAATATTAAATCTTTGTAAAATTCCCTGTTCTTTAAAAACTTTTGTTTTAGCAAGTAATAAAAGCTCAGTCTGATCAATATCTGTTTTTATTCTTCTTTCTTTTGTATTTCCAAACAGTTGTAAAAATTCCACATCAATTCCGGATCTTAAATATTTTCCCCATGTCAAATCAATACCTCCGCCAAATAAAAGCCCGAATGCTCCATCATAGCCAAAAGGAATTGAAAGTAATTGATCTTCATTTTTTTTAACACCGGACGGAAATACTCCCCCAACCCTTGCGCTAACTCCAACATTTTTTAACAGTGGTTTTGTCTGAGCATATGTTCTTGCCCATTCAAGAGTTGCTATAAAATCCCCTGGGCCTGATTTTTTCCACCCATTTAACTCTAAACAGCCCAACTCTTTTGTAACATTACAAATATTATTAGTTAATTTAGTTTTAACTTCTTGGTCAATAAATAAAACATCTTCAGTCAAATCTTTAAAGCAAACATCTTTTAATTGCATTGAAAAAAATGGAATATATAAATAAATTGAAAAATCATGTGGAAGATAAAATTTTGGAGTAAATGAAACATCAAAAACATTTAACTTGGCTGACGGTAAAAAATGTCCTCTTGTTCCATCATCAGTCACATCATTGAGTTGCAACGCAAATCTTCCAATATCACTGTTCGGGTCAAATCCGCGAACCATCGCCAAAGCATCCTGAGTACAATTCCAGATTTGTAAAATATTTACTTCATTGGAATGATTGTTCCTACCTTTTGCATCAAATGCAAATTCAGGAATTATGTAGCCTTCATATTTTTCATCTTTCCATCTTTCAGTTCTGAAATTTATATCAAATGCCCTGAAAAAATTTATAGGAAAAATCGCTTTAATAGCATGATTAAAATTAAATAAAATAAAAATAAATAAAAATTTAAATAATTTCTTAAACATAATAGAAGCCTTCATTCATTAACTTGTATGCCAAAATTGCCGGATAATAATAAACTGCCAGATGCCGAATTTATGACTATTGGATTTATTCTTGTTGCTTCATTTAAATTTGGAAGATTAAAAAGCATTGTAGCAACTGATTTGCTACCACTTTTTATTCCGGGTGCCATTCTTGCAAATGATTTTGAACTGGAAATATTAAAGTTTAAAGAAATTTGGTTTGAAAAATTATCTCTAAAACCGGCAAAATCAAATAAATATCCCGGAAAATCTTTAATATGAAAATCAGGCAATGGCAAAATCGTATTGTCATTAATTTCACCAATTAGATCTACAATAAATCTGTTTACTCTTGATTGTTGTAAGCCTTTAAATCCACTTAAAACATAAAGTTGAGATTTAAATGCAAAATCTGATTCATTATTATTTTTTGTTACAAATAATAATTTATAAACTGGACCAATTGATTCCGGAACTGAAATTAAAGTCCAATTTAATTCGTTTGACTTTCCGATTCTTACATCGCGTCCATTACCAATTCTAAAAAGACCATCGCTTGTTGCAAGCAAAGCCAATTTATCTGATACATTAAAATCTGAAAATGAAGAATCTTTTTTTAGCCCAAGTGCTTTAAAATCAGCAATTGTTTCAATTTTTAAATTTGCATTTTTAAAATTCTCATTTGAAATTTCAATTCTATCCAATTTTTTATCAGTAAGAACATATAAAAATTTTCCATCACTTTTTATTTTTTTCACAAAAGAAAAATCGCCAATTTTTTTAAATGCCAATCCCCTAGGAATGTCTGTAAATGCGCTTATATTTCCATTCCAACCATTTCCATTTGAGTCCATTAAAATTGCCAGTCCGCCAACTCCCGCTACAGCAATCCAATGTTTGTCATTAAATTTATCACTCACGATTTCAGATGAAATTATTGAATGCAACTCATTCAAAATTCCACCCATCATATTAACAATTCTAGTTTCTGAATTCACAATCGGATAATCACCTTTTATCGACAAGGCTGCTCCATGCAAAAAATTTCCCTTATTTGGCTTAAAAAATCCATCCTGTAATCTTCCTGTTTCTATCAGCATTATCTGTTTTAAACCAACTGCGATCATTATGGAAAAATTATTAAAACCGCAAGTATTTTTGTTAAAATCAAATAGATTTTGAATTCCCCCGATAGATTTTGGAAATTTTTCATTTAATATATTTACCAAGCCAACATTTTTATCAGAAATTGTTCCACCCAATAAACCATTACCTTTGGATTTATTTTCACCTTTTCCCCATTCTGTTCTTTTAAGTGAATTTTCGCATACGTACCAGAATTGAGAAGTAAAATAATCAAAGCAAATACCAAATATTTTTGAATCAGTACCAATAATCCGCGACCAATTTGTCCATGATTTTATTGCTCCTTTGTTATCAAAAATAGCCTGCGATGAAAAAATACCTGGCTGTGACGAGTTCTCATAATCATTTGCAATTGAAACAAAAACCGTGTCACCAAGAACAAACATATCCGAAATCAACTGATTTGAATTTAATGGCAAAGGTCCATTGCCAACGTTAGCAGCATCATCATTAGAATTTAATAAATCGTTAGAATTTGTTGCAGGCTGTGTAAATGATCTTCCTGTAAAATATTCTTTTATGTATTCGTCTTTTGGAATTTGGTCATACTTTGCTAAAGTACCTCTTGCTTCTTCATTATTTTTACCATTCACAATTGGCAAGGCATAAATTGAATTTCCCACAGCTGTAATTGGACCATTCCCACCAGCAACAATTAAATAATTTAATTTAGTGCTCGTGTACATTGTTCTTATTTTATAAATAGAAACAAATTGCTCTTGGTCATTTGTACCAACAATGTTAGCGTTACCGGAAAAAACATTATCTGAAGCAATCGGACTAAAAATTAAATTACCATCAAAAATTCTTCCTACAACAACTGCTCTTGCGCCACCATTATTAGATTTAACTTGTAAAGCTATAAATAATCTATTTGAATGTTCATCCCAATGCATATCAATTATGTCAGAAACAATTGATGCGTTTTCTTTAATTTTAATTGCGGATATTGACCCATCAAATTGAAATGCTTTATTTGGCGTTTTAGATTCCGGTGAAATAATAATTAATTCCTGGATTACTTTCTTCTTTTCTTCATTATTTATTTTTTCTTTCACTTCCCTAACATTAAACTTTAGTAAAGAAATTCCACTTCCTTCAGAACCAAAAACATCACCTTTATTATTTTTAACTGCTGCAAAAATAAAACTATCAAGCTTAGAAGAAAGATTAGCAACACCCAATTTAACAATTCCAGCTGACTCGTTGCTTTTAGCGTCATTTAAATTGGTTGATGATATCACAGAAATATTATTTGTATCATGAATCAGATAAACTTTTTTATTTTCGCCTTCCTTTACAACAACCGGTGATTCCTGAAAATGTTCAAGTAAAGAAATTTTTGCTCCATTTAAAGGATTATTCTGCTTTTCTATTCCATTCAATTTTACAATTTTTGGAGTCAATCCTTTAAAATTATCAAAGCCTCTTCCCGTAATAGCAACTGCGTAAGCATTATCAACTTTTGCAACATCAGCAGCAACAGAAAAAATAAAATTATCAAATGTTGCCCTAAAGGCGTGTTGTTTAATTGCAAATGAAAAACCATTTGTGGTGTTATCACCGATAATTGTTCTCGCTGAATATGCAATTGAATTTAATAAAAATAAGATTGTAAAAATAATTAAATTATACATCCTGAAGCCAGTCATTTTATTTCCTTTTGTAATAAAATAAAACCTGATGTTTTATTTTGATTGCCACGCTTTGAAAAAAAGAGACAAACGCGAAATTTTAATAAGATTTAGACTTAAAATCTATGACGACTATTTTACACCAAATTTACATTTATTTCCAAATAATAAAATATGTGATATATACATATAGTATCAAATTATAAATTTTTTTTTGAAAAATTTTTACAATAGGTTTTATTTTTTATGCATTCTAAAATTTTTTCTGCAACTCCGGTTGGTATAAATGCTTATCCTGTTGAAATTGAAGTTGATTTATCTTTCGGACTTATAAATTTTTTTATAGTCGGATTGCCTGACACTGCAATAAAAGAAAGTAAGCACAGAATTTTAACTGCATTAAAAAATACGGGTTTTAAACTTCCACAAAAAAAAATTACCGTAAATTTGGCGCCTGCAGATTTAAAAAAAGAAGGCACTCTTTTTGATTTGCCAATTGCAATAGGAATTCTTTTTGCAATTAAACACATCGAATTGTCAAAACAATTTATTGAAGAAACAATTTTTTTAGGCGAACTTTCACTTGACGGCTCAATTAAACCAATCAAAGGCGCACTTGCAATTGCTTATGATTCAAAAAAAATCGGAAAAAAGCGAATAATCTTGCCTAAAGAAAATGCAAACGAAGCTGCTTTATTGCAAGAATTAGAAATCATAGGCGTTGAAAATATTATTGAATTAATAAGTTATTTAAAAAAAGAAATTGAAATTCAACCCACAAATTATTCATGGCAAAATTATTACAATCAACAACTGGAACAAAATTTAGATTTTTCACAAGTAAAAGGTCAGGAACAGGCAAAACGTGCATTACAGATTTGCGCAGCAGGTAACCATAACATTTTATTTGTAGGCTCACCAGGTTCAGGCAAAACTATGCTGGCAAAAAGATTGCCAACAATTATGCCAAAAATGACTTTCGATGAAATTTTAGAAACTACCAAAATTTATTCAATCAGTGGAAAACTACAAGGTCAAAAGTTATTGTTCTCCCGTCCGTTTAGAAATCCTCATCACACAATTTCACAAGCAGGCTTAGTTGGTGGAGGAACATTTCCTCAACCTGGTGAAATCAGTTTAGCTCATAATGGAATTTTATTTTTAGATGAACTTACTGAATTTAAAAGATCAACATTAGAAGTTTTGCGTCAACCATTGGAAAATAAAAATGTTTGTTTAGCAAGAGCAAATCACACTATTGAATACCCTGCTTCATTTTTATTAGTCGCCGCATTAAACCCATGTCCATGTGGATTTTTTGGAGATAAGAAAAAGCAATGCGTATGTTCTTCGCAGCAAATTGCAAAATATATAGAAAAATTGTCAGGCCCATTGCTTGACCGTATTGATCTACAAGTTTATGTGCAATCAATTGAATATTCAGAAATTACATCAACAAATAAAATTAATAATTCACAGGATATTTATTCATCAGTTGAAAAAGCTGTTGAAAAACAAAAATTAAGATTTTCAAAAGCCAGATATAATAGTTCAATGTCAACTGAAGAAATTGAAAAATATTGTGAATTAACTTCGGAAGCTCAAGCTATTTTAAAAAAAACTTTTGAACGTCTGAATTTAAGTATGCGTGGATATCATAAAATTTTAAAAGTTTCGCGCACAATTGCAGATCTTGATGACAAAGAAATAATTGATGTTAAACATATTCAAGAAGCTGTAATGTACCGTTCACTTGATCAAAAATTACAAGAATGATTTTATCAATTGGTTTAGATACTATTGAAATTCAACGTTTTAAAAATTGGCATAAATTTAACACAACTCAGTTAAAAAAAATCTATCAAGCAGAAGAAATTGAATATTGTCTTGAAAATCAAACAAAAAGCGCAGAACGTCTTGCGATTAGATTTGCCGCAAAAGAAGCCGCATATAAAGCAATTAATTCATTATTAAAAGAAAGAATTTCATTTTTTAAATTTTGTAAAGTTGTAAAAATAACAAGAAATAAAAACTCTGAACCTCTATTGATAATTGATTGGAAAAAATTGAATTTAAATTTTGACTCAAAGAAAATTTTAATAAAAATTTCATTAACACATTCTAAAACAATTGCGACTGCAATTGTACTTTTTGAATATTTAGCTTGACAATAGGCTAAATAAAACTATTCTTTAAATATAATTTACAAATTTTCTTGAAATTTTTTGACAAAAAGTATCGCGGGGTGGAGCAGCCTGGTAGCTCGTTGGGCTCATAACCCAAAGGTCGCTGGTTCGAATCCAGCCCCCGCAACCATGCTTCGCGTAAAGCTTCGCATGGCGAGCCAGTCAAAGGAATGTAAGAAGCATGTCCTTCGTAGCTTTAGCGTAGTAGGACAAATCTCTTCGCCCATTCGGGCTTCGTCTGGCTCCGCTGGTTTTAAGGTAAAAAAATATAACTTTATTTTTTAAAACACTTGCAATAACATTTTGCCATATGACCTTTTATAAATCCCTTTCCCCAGCCACTGACACAGGGTTCTAAATATTCACAACCAGCTTCCCATTCAGTTTCAGAATATCCTTTTTGTGCGCACCAAATTGGGCAATTTGTTTTAACCTCTTGAAATGTTTCAGCTCTGGCTTCATCAGTTTCTGCTGTGCATTTTTCAAACTCAATTTTTTCACCAGGTTCACGGTCACCATTTAATGCCGCAAAAACGGTAATAAAAGCCAATAAAATAATCTTCTTCATCCTTCTCCTTTTTACTAAACATACCTGAAAATAACCCAATACTTCAATAGTTTAATTGACAAATTGTAATTTTTATATAAACTATTATTTATATCTGTTTTTTAGGAGGTTATTGTGAAAATTTTATCTATTTTTAAAGCTTTTTTATTAACAACTCTTATTTCTTTTTCATCACTAAAATCACTAATTCCTTGCATTGAAGTGATGAAAAGAGGCGATCAAACTCTTATTTTATTGCATGATGCTCACGTCATAAATTATGCTGGGCAATTATATGAGAATAAAAGTGCTTCAAAAGAGCTTCTAAATTTAAAAGAAGAAATGTTAGCTCTTGAATTAAATCAACCTGTACAAATAATTAAATCAATAATTAATAGTGAAATTTCTAAAGATGAATTTATTGTTTTTAATGAAATTAAATCACATGAATCCAAGCAATTTTCATCCCCCTGGTTAAAATGGTTAAATTCTTATCGGCCTAAATCCAATTTTAAAGGGTGCATACAAACTTTTAATTACCTATTAGAACAAAATAATTTTCCCAAAAAAAATCTGGATTTTAGAGTTTTTCTTAGATCGGCATTGGAACGGCCATTAAAGGAAATTAGTTCACATAAAAGCTCTATCGATAAATTAAATAAATATTATGCAGTGACAATAACTAATGCAACACAAAAATTATGGCCTACTTATGAAGAACTGCTTAAAATTCAACATGACTTATTTAATGCAATTTTGCTTAAAAATATTGAAACTTGTAAATCAAAATTTATTTTTGCACATTTTGGCAATGATCATTTAGAAGCTATTTCGCCTTTTTTAGAAGAAATAGGTTTTAAAAAAATTGATCGAATTGGAAATTGCAAGAATTTCGACGAAGTGTGGAATGATTTTTTGACATCAAAAAAAGGAGAAAAAATGCTTTCTCTTAATAAAAATAAAGATAAAATTGATAAAATTGTAAATGAAATTATGAATGAATTTATAATTATTTATTTTAATCACGCTAAACAACTTGATATTTACAATTTCTTAATGAAACATTTAGCTCCTGAAAAACAATTAAGATCGAAATTATAAAAAATTATCGAGAGGTTATTGTGAAAATTTTATTTATTTTTAAGGCTTTTTTACTAACAAGTTTGTTAACTTTTTCTTCATTAAAATCTTTAATTCCTTGTATTGAAGTAAGAAAACGGGGAAATCAAACTCTTATTTTATTACATGATTATCATGTCATAACATATGCAGGAGAATTATATGCAAAAAAATTGGCAAACGAAAAACTGATTAGTTTAAAAGATGAAATATTAAATGTTGAATTAAATCAACCTGCACAAATAATTAAATCAATAAATGATAGTAAAATTTCTAAGGATGAATTTATTGTTTTTAATGAAGTAATAGCAGACGAGTATAAAGAATTCTCATCTCCATGGTTAAAATGGTTAAACACCTATCAGCCTATTTCCAATTTTAGGAACTGTATAGGAACATTTAATTATCTATTAAGACAAAATAATCTTCCAAAAAAAAATTTAGATTACAGAACTCTTATTAAACAAAAACTAGAACGCGTTTTAAGGGAAATAAAATCGCATAAAAGCCCTAAAGATAAACTCAATAAATATTATAAGCAAATTGTATTAGATGTCGAAAAAATTGTTAATCGCTCTATTTTATTAAGTGGAAATATCTCTTTAGCTAAATTAAGTGAATTACTTAATGCAATTTTACTTAAAAATATTGAAACTTGTAAATCAAAAATTATTTTTGCTCATTTTGGCAGCGAACATTTAAAATCGATTTCTGCCTTTTTAGAAGAAATTGGTTTTAAAAAAATTGACCAAACTGGTAATTTAGAAAATGCAGAACACTTTTTTGATAAATTTTTAACCTCAAAAAAAGGTGAGGAATTCCTTCAAAATCTTGATAAAGATTTTGATTTTTTTACTAAAAATA
>JABDEC010000017.1 GCA_013287265.1 Candidatus Babelota bacterium
TTACAATCCCAGAAAATGAAATAGAAATAACTGCAAGCCGAGCAGGTGGCCCTGGCGGACAACACGTAAATAAAACCAGTACAAAAATTACATTACGTTGGAATGTCAAAGCAACAAATGCGTTAAATGAAGAGCAAAAAAACCGCGTTTTGCAAAATCTACAATCAGAATTAACACTTGATGGAGATTTAATAATTCATAATAATACAACACGCAGCCAGCAACAAAATAAAAAATTAGCATTAATTAAATTAGTACAAATTATAAAAAAAGCTCTTTACGTTCCTAAAAAAAGAATTAAAACTAAAATACCCAAAGAAACCAAGGAACGAATATTTCAAACTAAAATTCATAGGGGCAAAATTAAAAAATTACGAAATAAAAAAATTAATTTTGAATAAACATGACTTCAATGACTTTAAATCAACAAAAATTTTATGCCTCAATTCCAAAATCATGGCAAACTCCGTTAGAAAATGTTTGCAAAACTTCCGACATTGATGATCTTGTAACCTTTTTAAAAAGCAGAGAATCGCAGGGAGCAATAATTTACCCGCCAAAAGAAAAAATATTTGCAGCATTAAAAGCAACGTCTTTTCATGATGCAAAAGTTGTAATTGTTGGTCAGGACCCATATCATGGTCCAGGTCAGGCAAATGGATTATGTTTTAGTGTAGCAGATGGAATTCCATTTCCTCCATCTTTAAAAAATATTTTTAAAGAATTGAATAATGATTTAAAAATACCAATACCAAAAACAGGAAATTTAACTGCGTGGGCAAAACAAGGCGTGTTATTATTGAACTCAATTTTAACTGTTGAAGATGAAAAACCAGCAAGTCATGCGGGCCACGGTTGGGAACTTTTCACTGATATAATAATTGAAAAGTTAATTCAACGTGAAGAAGTTTTGGTACTGCTACTTTGGGGAGCGTATGCGCAAAAAAAAATACAAAATTTGCACATGCATTTTGACAAACAAAGACATTTAATTTTAACTGCAGCTCACCCTTCACCACTTTCTGCGTATAATGGATTTTTTAATCAGCACCATTTTTCAAAAACAAATGATTTTTTAAAAAAACATAATGTAAAAGAAATTAATTGGGGAGATTTATGAAAAAAATACAAAAAAAGAAAGTATCAAAATGAAAATTAAATTTTTAATTTTATTATCAATAATTTTTTTTAACAAATCTGAAATATCCCCGGAGTCAAAAATTTATGTGGCAGGTCACACGGGTCTAGTTGGTTCAGCAATTTTAAGACAATTAAAAGAATTAAAATACACCAACATTTTAACTAGAAGTTCAAAAGAACTGGATTTAAGAGATCAAAAAGCGGTAAATATTTTTTTTGAAAAAGAAAAACCGGAATATGTTTTTCTTGCTGCAGCAAAAGTTGGCGGCATAAAAGCAAATATGGATTACCCTGCTGATTTTATTTATGATAACCTGGCAATTCAAACAAATGTAATTCATGCGTCATTTAAATATAAAGTTAAAAAATTAATTTTTCTTGGCTCTTCCTGCATTTACCCAAGAATGTGCCCGCAACCAATAAAAGAAGAATATTTATTAACTAATGAATTAGAAAAAACAAATGAATGGTATGCTTTGGCAAAAATTGCAGGACTTAAAATGTGCCAGGCATATGATAAACAATATGGAACAAAATTTATTTCATGTATGCCAACAAATTTATATGGTCCGAATGATAACTTTGATCTGGAAACTTCCCATGTTTTGCCTGCTTTAATTGCAAAATTTTATAATGCAAAAAAAAATAATGAACAATCAGTAACAATTTGGGGTACAGGAAGCGCAAAAAGAGAATTTTTGCATGTTGATGATATGGCAAAAGCAGTAATTTTTTTAATGAATAATTATGAAAATAATATGCCAGTAAATATCGGCACAGGTGAAGATATTTCAATAAAAGATTTAGCAATTTTAATTAAAGATTTAATTGGATTTAAAGGAGAAATTGTTTTTGATTCAACAAAACCAGATGGCACTCCAAGAAAATTGTTAGATGTAAGATTTATAAACAATTTGGGATGGAAATCTTCAATTTCTTTAAAAGATGGAATTCAGAAAACAATTGATTGGTATATAAACAGCAAAGTAATGTGAAAAAATTCAAAATAAGCATTTGAATACAACCAAACAACAACTTCTTTTTTTTGTCTTTATTAAATCAATTAGAAATTTGTTTCTATATTTGCCCAAATTCCCCACTGATCAAATGCGTTTCTATCATGTGAGAATTCATATGAAGCTGCTAATCCAATATTCACATCTTTACATATTGCATCATATGAGAGCCCTAAATAAAACTTGTGCGTTAAGACTCTTGGGTGGCTAGCTGAAGCAAGATTTAAATTGTCTAATGTCAATGGAATAAAAGTCAAAGAATCATCAATAATGCCTAAACTATCAAAATCAGTTGGGGGACATGCATCTCGGAAACATAATTTTTCACTTTGTCTCCACCAAAGATTATAACCAAGTTCTGCATGACATCTGCAATATTGTAGATGCGAAGCTAGCCAGAAATTTATTACACCTCTTGGCGTAACATCTAAATTCAATGTTGTAAGATTAGTCGCCGGAACCGCCGGTGATGTACTGGTAAGTGTACTAGCCGCAGTAAATCTTGTAAGCGGGCCAGCATTAAAATCTAATGAGCGTAATTCACATCTTTTAATTAAATATTGATAAGAAAAATCACTTAACAAAGTTACAGATGTATTTTCACATTTATAAATATTTTTTGCTGCATTAAGGCCTGCACCAAATCCCCAGTGTCCTCTTCCTACTAATGGCTCAAATAAAAACTCTGCTGACGGTCTAGATGCAATTGGCATTAAAACTGAACCATATATTCCTAAATAGCCATTTTTATCATTTGCATTATTTGTAAAATATTTAAGATGGCCTAATTTTAATTCAATATCATCAAATCCAACATTCTTTAAATCACCGGTAGATAATTTTCCATATTGCAGTAAGTTACTAGACAAAAAACAAAGAGGAGTACAATCAGTAGCACTAACTGTACTTAAAAGTGTTTCTTTTGCATGTAGATTATGCGTTGCCTGATATATCGCAAATTTTACATCTAACCAAATATTAATACAAAAACAAAAATCTTGATGATAATCAAAATAAACACCGCCAACTTTTCTTTCAGGCTTTATACATATTATTGATTCAATAGTTGCAGCATTAGCAGGTGTAGTAGTATCTGCATTTCCTGAAAAAAAAGTAACCACCAATATTTTTGCGGGACTGTTCAAAAAAAGCCCCTACGGCAATATGAATTTTTTCATCTTTACATTCAGAAGCATCAGGTTGAAAATATTGGCGGTAATAGTTGTATTGATTTAATCCAAGAAAAAAACTTACATCTTCAATTATTGAACGAGGTCTAAAAAATGTTTGTGTATTTGTAGAGCAATCTGAACTTGCGCATACTTTACAATCACTAAATAAAAAGTCTGATTGATTTAAAATTAATAAACAAAAAAAACTTAAAAGAAATTTCAAGAATTTCTTCATCATATCTCCTTTTAATTAAATTTTTATTAGATTACATATCATAAAAGAAAATTGTCAATGTTTTTTCGACATCAATGCTTGACACTAGATATTTTTTTATGCAAATATTGAAACTTATAAATAGTTTTTTGATATTATGTTATTAAAAAAAGGAGATACAATGAGATTTTTAATAAGCAAAACCAAAATGGTATCAATTATTTTCAGCTTAATGATTTTGCTTTTCGATCGACAAATAATAGAAGGTGGCAGTTGCTGTAATTCAAGCACTGTGGCGGCTAGTTGTAGATTAGTTCTTAATCGCTTTGGATTATTAGGACCAGTTGGCGCAGCTGGAGCAACTGGTGCAGCAGGGCTAATTGGTTTAATTGGACCACAGGGTTTAGCCGGGGTCACAATTGCACAATTTGCAATGTTCTATGGTTTAACTTCTGGAACAGGAAATCCGGGAACAACGGATTATGCCGCAACAGTTGCAGCTGGTGCGCGAGTACCTTTTCCACGCTCTGGGCCAACCAATATACCAGTAACAGGCATTGCTAATATAACTAATATTGACGGCTCAAGTTTTAATTTGCCTGTTGTAGGAACTTACGAAGTTACTTTTAGAGTTCAAACCACAGAGCCTGGTCAATTACAGCTTGAACTTAATGGTCTTGGTATAGCTTATACAACTGCTGGTAATCAGAATGCTCCTGATGGCGGTCACGAAATTGTTGGTAATTCATACATCACAACAACCGTACCTAATTCTGTATTGGCTGTAATTAACCCTCCGGGTAATTCACCTGCGCTTACCATTACTCCTGCAGATGGTGCGAGTACACATGCAAACGCTCAAACAATAACGATTAAACAAATTGCTTAATTTATAAATACATTTTACAAATTCGTGGCGCCTAATGAATGCTTGGCGCCATGATATTTTAAATTGATAATTAAAAAATAAAAATGTAAAAAGATGGAATTCAAAAAACAATTGATTGGTATATTAAAAACTTAGAAATAAAAAAGAGCCCATAATCCAATGAGCTCTTTAATAAATTTAAAATTATGATCTTTTACAATATAAATAAGGCGCTACTGGTCCACCAGTTTGGCAAGTGACATCGTAAAAAGCATATTGGCAAGTGCCGTGAATAGGTATTTTTTGATACCCAGGATAATTGTATTGACATGCAGCGTTTCTAGTGCGTCCGACACAAACTTCAACAGCTGACTTTGGAAGACATTGTGCATTTAATTGAATATAAGAAAGAAAAGTTAATAAAATTAATAATAGCTTTTTCATTAGAAACTCCTTTTTTAAATTAACCTATAACTATTTATTTGCCCTACAAACTAGTGGTCCGCCAGTTAAATTGCCTTTTTTACAAATTCCTTGTCTTTCTTCGCCTGAATTTGAAGGATAACTGCATTCATCTCCTATTTCTTTATCTTTGCATGCATCAATTCTTGGTGTACCACGCTTTGCATTTAATTCAAATATGCACACAAAAGCTAATAACATTAAAAATAGTTTTTTCATTAGAACTCCCTTTTTTTATTTAATAAAATATCTTATTAATTCTAATTGTAATTTAAATTTGATATAAAAATCTATATTTTTAAATTTTTGCTGGAAAAATAGTTTAAATAAAGGAATTTTAATGAATTCAGGGAAAGTAATAAATCGCACTAAAAGTTTTTCTAAGCAGATCTTTCTGTGGCGTCTACAACCTCTTGCATTTGACTTTCAAATTCTCTTGCTGCTGCAAGTCCATTTCTAACTCCAATACAATCGAGATAGTTTTTATTGGGATTCGGATTTTCAAAATAAATTGTACCTAGAGCTTGATTGTAGATTTTCACATGATTTCTGCCTGCTCTTCTCGATTTTTGCACCAACACGTTTAATCTAAAATATTTAAGATCTTTAGACATATCGAAACTGCCAATTAAAATATTTCCTTTTTTTTCTACTCCACCGAGATTATAATTTATTGCATCTTTATGAAAAAAATCAAAATTGATTTCATTAACAAAGATCAATTGATGAGATTTTAATTTTATAAGAAATGTTACTTTATTGTCATTATCGTCTGCCTCTTGAAATACAGACTTTTCACGTGGTTGTTTAACTGCAAACTCAGCTTTAATTGTTTGAAAATTATCTTTATTGTTGCGTAATTGTGCTATTAAATTATCATTTTCAACTTTCTTTAATTCTACTAATGAATAATTATCAAAAATATTATCACCAAAAGCTTCTATCACATTTTTATCAAATGCATATTGTGCAATTATTTCATTTAGTTCAGGAGGAAGATTACCAATTCTATCTAACTCATCAAAAACAGATTTATTAATTACTTCTCTTGGACCTACATCTCTATTATTTGTTGTCTCTCTAGATTCGGTGGCATCATTGGATATTTCTGGTTCCAGTTCCATGGTTCTAATATTCAGAATTAAGATTAGAGAAATTAGCAAAAGATAAAGTTTTGATTTCATAAAATAACCTCAATTTTAAAAAATAGCGTATATATAAAATAATTATGGCTATAATTTACAGTTTGTCAATATATATAAAAAAGATTAGATGTTTTCTCTTAGAAAAGTTATTAATTTACAATAAGAAATTCTTTTGGTAAAAGCGAAGGACTAAAATCTTTATTTACATGTAAATCAGTTACTTCTTTAAAATCATCCATATTAAATTTAGTTGCTTTTAAATTTTTAGTTTTATTGGGAGATTTAAAATATTCATTAATAATTGTTAAAAGATTTATATCCTGTGAATTTACAATTTTTTCTAAATCTTCAAGAAAATAATTTTTCACAAAATATTTTTCATTAAATTTTAAAATCATTGTATCTAAATCCATTGGTACAAATTTTGTTGGAATAACCATATCACCGGATTTTAAATTTGGATTAAAACCTGCAACTAAACTTATTGAAATTACAATATCAACATCTTCATAATCATTTAACGTTTGTGGCGCTGAACCATATCTAAAATTTATGTTTATGTTATTTGGTAATTCATAAATAAATACTTCAAGTGGTAATTTTCCTGGTAATTTTTTATAACTATTAAATTCAGGATAAGCTTTGCAAATTATCTCATTTAAAAGATTAATATATTTAATTCCGGATTTTGGCCTGTGAACTTGCACAACAATTTTTACATTTTCATTATTTTTTTTGTTACTTAAAATATGAGCATTATCAATACAATATTTTAAGAGCGTTATATGAACAAAATAATTTTGTAATTCATTATAATCATTAATTGCCGATTCTTTTAAATCAAATTTCTTATTTTTGGACATAAAATCAAATTCAATTCCATCAATGTAAGGTTTATCTAAAACTGTTGCAACATTAAACCATTTTTGATTTTTGTTTAATTTTTTTGGAATAGTCCCGCCTTCAATATTTAAAACATCTGCCCATTTATGAATTTGATTTAATTGAAATTTTTCAGAATTTAATTTAGTGAATGATATATTAAGAAGCGCAATTAAAAATATTTTTTTCATTTTAGTCCTTGAAAAATAATTGAAAAAAATATTTTCTATCGAATTAATATTTTTTGCAAACAATTTAAAAATAAAAAGCGGCAGAAAATAATTTTCTACCGCCTTTTATTTTTGGTTAACTAAATTTAATTGGTTATATTCATTCCCAAGTTGTTATAAATATTGTTAATCAATGTCCATTGTGGTGTTTCTTTTGCTAATGTCCAAAGAGAAACCCCACCAAAATTCATATTTTGCAGATATTGAACTTTTGCTGCTAGAGATTGTGGATCATCATAAGAAATAAATTGTTTTGAGCTATTGTTAAATAAATATGGTACCTGACATTGTGAATCCCAATATCTTGTATAAGTTGGTAGATATCTATTTACAATATCATAATATGAAAGTGTTCCTGGTTGATTTGGATCAGTGCCATCACCATCTCCTGCATAAGAAGCATATAAACCATCAGTAGTTGATTGCACTCCAGAAAATGAATGGCCATATAATGGCATACCTAAAATTAATTTATTAGTTGGAACTCCAGCTTGCACATACTGATTCATTGCGCTTTTAACGTTAAATAATGGATCACCTTGTTGCGTTTGATTTAATGGCGCGTTATGACCGGTTATTGGATCCCAATCACCATGGAAATCATAACACATTACGTTCATCCAATCGACGTAATTAGAAAGTTGGCTTATTTGCATGTTTGCAAAATTTTGATATCCGGCAGGCGCGCAAATTGATAATAATAATGAACTTTTTGGAGTTTTACCTTGTGCTTGGTACATTGTTGCAAGGGCTTGAGTATTTTTTAATGCAGCATATAATTCCTGAATTAAAGTTGTGTAATTTTGTACGTCTTGTGGTTGACCGCCGTTTGGTGCATATGCAGGATATTCCCAATCAATATCAACGCCATCAAAATCATAAGTTATGCAAAGATTTATAACACTATTTATAAACTGTTGTCTTAAACTTTCAGTTGCAGCCAATGTTGAGAATTTTGCTGCCGGAGGACCTTCATTTAAAATTGTCCATCCGCCAATTGATATCATAGTTTTTAAATGAGGATATTGCTGTTTTAATTGTTGCAATTGTGTCAAGTTTCCGCCGTTATATTGTGTATCAGAATAAACATCAAAAAGCGATGCAGCATAAGAAATTACATTATGATTTGAATCAGAAGTGTAAGGTTTTGCAAATGCATAATTAACATGTGTTAATAAGTTTGCCTGAATATCAGAAACCTGAAAACTTTGGATATAAGGTTTTGCATAAATCAACCAATCAGGATAATACCCAATCATTTTGTAATTTGTTGTTGATGATCCACCAGTTGTTCCAGTTGGCGAAGTTGGTGATAAATTTGTTGAAGCAGTTAAATTATCAACTTGTTGCAATCCGGTTCCATGAATTATAAGACCGAATGTTGCAATAGCATTAACTGCAAGCGTTGTGCCTGATAAACTGGTAGCAGTAATGTTACTATTTGCTGTATTTAAATTTGCACCCCAAGAATCTACAATTGTTTGATTTGGTTCTAAATTAAATATTGCAGTCCAATTATTTATTGCCTGATTTGTATTATTTGTAATTGAAATTACAATTTCATATCCTACTGGCCAACTGCATTTTACACTTGAAGTTGCAGTTAAAGGTAAAATTGTTGGACCTGTCGGACCTGTTGGAGCAGGAGTTCCAGTTGGTGATGTCGTTCCCGTAGGCGCAGAAGTTCCCGTTGAGCCTGTCGGAGCTGTGGTCCCTGTTGGAGACGGAGCAACACCTGTTGGTGATGTTGGCGGTGTATTACCACTATACGCAATTAAATTATTAACATTATTTGTAGTTGTTGTGTTCATGGTAAAACCAAAATTTGTAGATGCATTTGGCGCTAATGATGTAAACCAAGAAGGATTTGTCACAACAACATTACTACCCGAAACTGTATAATTACCGTTCCATAAATTTGTTATTTGTTGACCTGAATTTAAACCAAAAGCAACTGACCAATTTGTGATTGCGCTACTTGTATTATTTGTCACATTAATTTGTACCTGACATCCGCCAGACCAACTATTTGTAACTGCATAATTTACTGCTAAATTTGCTCCAAATAATTTATTGTAAAACAAAAAAAATAAGAGAAGTAACCGATATTTATAACTAATTTGCATATGCTCCCTTTTTTAATTAACAAAAGATTAATATTTTTATGTTCTAATATTTTTTAAAAAAGAAAGTAAAGAGTTTGTGGAAAATAAATTTTAAAATGTAAAATATAATTATTCTTTTGCGTGAGCATCTACCAATATTTTAATAATATTTTTGTAACCAAATATTTTTGCATTTTGTAATGGTGTTATACCGTGTTCATTTTTAAGATTCACATCTGCACCATTTTTAATTAATAATTTAATAAAATCGGGTTTGCGAAATTGTATAGAAGATTCCAAAGGCCCACCATTATTAATATTAACATCTGCGCCATTTTCAATAAGAAGTTTGGCTATTTTAATATCCGGTTTAAAAATTCTATCAATCCATTTATCTGATTTATATCGAGCTGCCAGTTCCAAAGGAGTAAAATTCATTCCGTCTTTTGCATTGACTTGAGGAAATAAATCTTTGAGATTTATATTTTCAAAAGTTGCCCAATCAACTCCTTGAACTAAATATTCTTTTGCCAAATTAACATCACCTAATTGAACTGCTAAATGTAATGGAGTACTAGATTTACTTTTTGCAATATAAGACAAAATATTATTTCTTAAATTATTTCGATTTTGAACTGTAGAAATACGAATTGTGAATAACAAAAAGCTCATGAATAATAATTCAATAACATAAATTATTTTTTTGTTCATTTATTTCTCCTAAATTATTAATAAAGTAATTCTTTTAAGAAATAGAATTCAAGAAAAATCAAAACAAATAATAAAATGCATAATAAGAATTCTTGCTGGTTTATTTAAACTATCAATAAAAAAAAGATAATTTATGTATTTGCTAAGCGTTATTATTTAAGAGTTCAAATTTTCTTTGTTGCAAAATATTTGCCCTAATTTGGGAATTAGGATGTTCTGAATCAAGTAAATAAAAAAATAAAGCAAACAATTTAGGATGATTTTCAAGCCAAGTTGCAAATGATTCACCTTTATTTGTTTTTTTATATAAATGATTAAATAATTTCATTATTAAACCTGAATCAGGATCATTTGTTGCTTCATTTAATGTATTTAAAAGTTTTTGATAATTATTTTTGAAGAAATTAATCAAGATATCTATTTTTTCCGGTTCATTTTTAAGTTTTGTAATTGCAAAATAATCAGCCGAATTTTCTAAATAATGATGGATTTTAGTAATTGAATATTTATTTAATGCATAGTGCATAAAAACTAAACAAACTGATACAGCTTTTTTTATTAAATAATTTAAATTTAACTGATTTGTATTAGAATTGATTTTCTTGAAAATATAATAATTTAATAATGTAGTAGCTAAGGGCAATAATATGCCGGCTAAATATTCTTTTTTTAAATGTTTAATTTCATGCAAAATAAAAGCTTCATGATATGCGAGAATTTTTTTAGAATCACTCGTATCTTTATTTTTTAATGCCTTCTCTAGTTCTAAATAAGCACTGATTCCAACTAATATTGTATCAGTTCCAGTAGCAGAATAAAATTCACCATCATAATCTACAAAAAAATTTAATTTTAAATTATTGAAATGTTTATTTACTATTTGGGTATACCATTCTTGAACTTCTTTTGAAACTTTTGGTTTAAATTGAGATTCTCTTAATTTTCCAAAATATTCATTTGAACTAGCTAAACCGTGTAATGAACAACCTATCAATCTAGTAAAATATTTTAATATAAAAGGTAATGTTGTTATAGAGAAGCTTGCCGCATTACCAAGATTATTTTTTGTAAAATTTTTAAGCGTGTCAAAAGCTGAAATATTAACGCTATTGAATAATAAAGATACTATCATTAAAAAAGTGATTTTTTTCATATTTATAATCCAAATTTAAAAATAAAATTATGTAGTAGCCGATCTATTTGCATTATCTGCACAAAGATAATCAACTGCTATATCTGCAAATGTTCTATTTTGAGTAAAATGATTGATTTGTTCTTTGAATCTTTTTCTATGATCTTGAAGTTTTTCGGTCCAGAATTTTAATTTTTCTGGATTTTGACCAAAGAAATCATTTATAATTTTGGAATCGCAATATTTTAATAAAAGATTAAGTGCATTGGTTTCATTATATTTTTCTGCTAATTCTAATAAATTAAATTTTTGATCTTCCATGCGTGGATAAATATTTTGAAAATCCGGATAACATATTCTATTTAATTGAGCACCTTTATCTAATAATAATTCCATTAATTCTAGATTATTATTTTTGAGAGCATAATATAAAGCATCTCTAAAAAATCTGTAATCTACGTGATAATATGCATTTACATTAGCGCCATTTGTAATAAATAATTTAGCAAGAAATAAATCATTATGCACTATGAGTCCTAAAAAATGCGAATCGTTTTTCGCAACTGTTTCTAATTCTTCTTGATTCATATTGGCAACTAATATTTTTATAATTTCAATCTCACCGCGCTGAAAAGCTCTATCTATAGGAGTGTCACCATCTACATTTTTAATTTTTAGATTTGCGTCTTTTGTAAGTAAAAATTTAACAATTTCAGCATTTCCACTTTCAACAGCAACATGCAAAGGAGTAACACTGCCCCATACGCAACTTATTACTTGAAGGCAATTTACATCTGCACCTCTATTTATTGCTTTCTTAACTAATTCTAGATTTTCTTCTTCTACAGCATCCATTAATGTCCAATTAAGCACATCTTTAAACATATTTGCAAACTTATAAATTATTGCGACACTAGCAGTTGCTGCAACAAAAACTGTACCTATTTTTTTGATTCGCTCTGTACCTAGTTTTGGATCCATTGGTTTAATTGAATTTGAAAATAAAATCATAGAGCAAAAAATTAGTGATAAAATTGACTTTTTCATCTTAAAATAACCCCCTATTTAGATCAATTTTTATTATAATTATCAGTATAGATAAATATTTCAGTTTGTCAATTTATATAAGTTTACAGGTTTGAATACATAAAAATAGTTAAACTTTAAAGCCTGTTTATAAATTGACAATATATTACAAACTGAATATAATTAAGATTGTATGATTTATACAAAATGGAGGCTTAAATCATGAAAAGAATCTTAATTATATTATCTTTATGCTCATTATTTACATTACAATCTACTGAAATAAATACGAATCCGCCAGGCGGGCCTGCAATTTATGATAAGCAATCTCAAGAAGAACAAAAATTATTAAAAGAAGGCCAAAAATTAAATAATCATGTTTTTAATTGGAGAGCATACTTACACTCTTCAACATCAGGGATTGGTGGAAGATTATTTGATATTACAGAAAATAACTGTTATTACAAAAAACTTACATGGCGACACTCAGTTATTATTGAAGGAACAAGAGAAATAGCAAATGAATTTGTAAAAAACATGATAAAATATGGTAATAACAATGTATTTCATGATGGCATTAACCATAGACCAAATGGTTTCTATGTAATATTTACAACAACAATGGATGATAAAGAGTTTCAAGAATTGATAAATAAAGTTAGTGCTATTTTAAATAAATAAAATTCAAAGAGCGCAATTAATCGAAATGATTTTGCGCTCTTTTTTCTGTTCTTCACAATGTTTCTTATAAATCTCAATCCCATAAATTTCACTTTTAACTTAATTTTTGAAGAACTTATTCGATAAGATGATTCAATACCGGCTTATTCTAGCTTTGAAGTTAATTCAGTACGAAAGTTCTTTAAAACGAATAAGATAACATTTAGAATTAATCCCGCGGAATTCGCCAAAGCCACCCAGCCTACGCACAAGGCTTCGGCGGGTTCTCCTGCAATTTATACAATGATAAGATATTTTGTTAAAAGGCGGCGGAGAACAAAGCTAAAATGCGGAAATAAAAAAGGCCCGTATTTAATTTACGGGCCTAAATTTGTTATGAATAAAATTTCTATTTATCCATTTTTTGGGGCGCTGAATATTTGTTGGTGTGTAAATGTTTTTAACATTATTCTAAAAGCGTCAATCATTTTATCAGCATTAAATAATTGCATATTATCTTCAATAAATTTGTCTAATTGAGCACATTTTTCTTTGTCATCTTCAATTTTAGGAAACTCAAATATCCCTTCAGGTTGTTGTTGTATCCAACTATGTAACAATCTTACAACAAATAATTGAGCTAAAAATAATTTTTGCAATAATTTGATTTGTGGAAGTAGAAGAGGCGAATTTTTTATTAACAAATAAAATGTAAATCTATACATTCTAGCTATTAAAACATCTGCGTCTACATCATCAAGCGTTTTTTTATATTTATTTTCACTAACATATTTATTGAACTGATCAAATAATTCTTGATCTGAATGTTGATAATCTTGTTTTAAAATATCAAATATAGATGGGATTGTATCATCAGTATTAATATTAAAAACTAATTTTAAAACTAATTCTGATTCAAGATTCATAATATCATTTAATAAAGAAACATTAGCTGGCTTTACTTCCATTAAATTTCTTTTTAATTGTCTAGTATCTTGTAAGCATCTTAAAACTTGATCTCGATCATCAGTAGTTATTTGCCTAATTCGATTATATTCAATTTCAAAATCAGGATTTGCATACTCTACAATTAAATTTCTTAAATCGTCTGGCATTAAATCTAATTCCGCTTTAGTTATTTCACCAGCCTTGCAAGCGAAAATAACGTTAATTATAATTAATAATAGAAAAGGTAGCTTTTTAAACATATTCATAAATTTGACCCCCAAAAAGAGTTTAAGTTAATATTACCAATAGTATCATAAATATATATTAAATCAATCTAATTATTCAGTTGAAATAGTCTAAAAGATGAGATTTTAATAGATTAGTGTTTTAAATTCTTAAAATAATTTTCAAAAGAAATTATTACATTTTTTAGTTTATAAATGCCTACTAATAAAGGAATTATAATATTTAATTTTTCATCAAAACTATTAATTTTATCTAAAAATTCTTTATTAATTCCAATAAATTCACAAAATTTATAACCATCACTGTTGGTAAATTTACCTACTTTTTGATACAAAGGTGTAAAGCCATAAAAAAATGATTTTATTAATGTGTTAGAAACCATAATGTCAAAAAAATTATATAAATAAATTGTCGTGAAATTTTTTTTATTTTTTTCATAAGATTTTTGAATTAATTTCTTGACGCAAAATAAAGATAAAATATCACAGACCGGACCCATTGATGTAATAATAAAATCTTTAAATTTAGAATTAGTAAATTTATGCAAAGTATATGCAGATTTAAGCAAATCAAAGCTATGAAATGTTAAACCTTGAAATTTAAAAATTTCTGGATCTGATGCATCTTGAATTCCAAAATGAATATCAATAGGAGAATTATTCAACATTTTTGCGGTTATTGCATGGCCTAATTCATGAGATATTTTGAAATTGTTGAATAAAAAAATACAATTGATTTTGTTAAATCAAAAAGATTTTTTTTATTAATCAAATTTAGATTGGATTCACAGCTATGAATCTTCAAAAAGATAATAAATATTATAAATTTTTTCATAATTTATTTAATTATCTTATTTTTTAACTTATTATAAATAAATAACTTATCTTGCAATTGGAAAGCAACTTTGTTATTTATTAATAATTTCTTAAATTTGAAAATCTGTAATTAATTTCATACGTCATGGATATCATTCGTAATATACATTCTTTCAATGATAAATTTAATTCAAATAATTTTCATAAAAATTACATATTCCTTGGGCTAAATTTTGTGCGAATATTTCACTTTTTTTTAAATCACTTCTTATATCTATACCAACTTCAAGTTGTATTGCATCAATTCCATTGCTTGTATGACTGCCATATTGTCCAACTGTATATCCACCATTAAAATGAGGATCTTCTAAAGTTGTTAGAAAATCAGTTGGCAATATTTTATAATCTTTAGATTGTAAATAACCTAATATGCTATTGGTTCCTATTATTCCCTCAGATCCACATTTTTTTATTAATTTTGTAATAGTTTTACCATCTTGAGTTCCTCTACAAATAGAATCTGGATATTTACTTTGACCATGCAAATCTATAAGCAATGAACCTTGAGGATATTTAATTTTTAAATTTTTAATAATATTTTTTATAGATTGGTGATACATATTATATAAAAATTGTGCCTCCGCTGATTCTTGCTTAAAAGCATCTTCTTTTGGACGATTAGCATCAATATATTTTCTGCTAAATTTTGCCGCAACAATATTTATTTTTTTACCAATTTTTTTTTGTATATAAAAATTAATAGATTCAGCTAATTCGAATGTATACAGGTCAGCCTTAAAAACACCTACTTTTCTAAGAGATGCATCATCAAGCTTATCATAACCTCCATGAGGCACGGTTAAAAGAATTGGAATATCGCCTTCTTGTATTAATATATAAGTATTCAAATTAGCTGGTTCTGCAAAAGTAATAAAAACCAATAATGTACAAAAAAGTACTTTCATTCAAAATTAATTTTCTAAATAATCATTTAAAGAATTGGCTGCGTAGTTCGAAGTTTTAGCGTGGATAAACTTTTATTTAGTCCAGGCTTCGTTTTTACAAAGCGCATATCTTATTCTAAGTTATTCAAACTTCGCCGGACAGCCTTCGCACTTTTCTATAAATCTTAATTTTTCTACCTTAGAAACTGGCCTGCCAGGCGTAGCCTTTATGGGCGAAGACTGGTGTGCCCTGTCGGTGTATTTCTGCAACAATCAAATAGATTAAGGTTTAATAATTACTATTCACTTTTTATTTTCTCAGTATCAAAAAATTTAGTGATTTCAGCAGTAACTTTATTTTATCCAATAAAGTAAGATCTATTATATTTACCTGAATAATTTTTTCATCTGAATATTTTTTAAATACAAAATTAAAATTACCAATTTTATTAGCTTTAAAATCCCATGATTCAAAATATAAATCACCTCCAAACCAATCTGGAGCACCCGTATAATAAGCTAATTTAGTAAAGACATTCTTATCAAAATTTATTAACTGCCAATAATGTTCAATGCCATTATCAGGTATTATTTGAGTACAAATATTTATACTAAATTTTTGATTAACATAGGCAACTATTTTTTCTGGTTCATTTGGATAAATATTAATAATATTGAAAATGAAAATAAATCCTAAAAAAGTAATTTTATTCATAAAAAATTTTCCTATATTTATTTTCGTGACATCTTTAAATGAATAATAATCTTTTATCTCTGAATGCTCTACCGGAATGTGATTTAAGATATTTTTCAAACTCAATAGCTTTACTTTCATTATTAAAAGCTAGATACATAACTAACTGCCAGGGTTTATATTTTGCAGTATGAGGAGTAGTTCCACAATTATGATTTGTTAAACGTTTTTTTAAATCTCGTGTATGGCCAGCATATATTTGATCAGGAAAATTAATCGATTTTATGATGTAAACATAGTACATAGATATTTTGATCAGCTAGTGTGTAGTCCGTCGCCGCTCTTCGAGCTATGCCGGACAGTCTTCGCTCTATAATACTGCTCTTGTTATTATATTAATTTCCTTAAAGAAACTGGCCTGCCAGGCGTAGCTCCGTTAGGAGCGAAGACTGGTGTCAGATCGTAGACATGTTCAGAACCAATCAATTTGAGTTTAGCATAACCTTAACACACATTCAAACGGTGTTTTCGGAATTAAATTTAAAAATATAATTTGTTGTTTTTGAAATTTTGAGGACAAAAAAAACAGATGAAGATTTATTTTTCTTAATTTTCTCAAAGAAAATAATCTTCACCTGCTAGAATCTTTTTT
>JABDEC010000018.1 GCA_013287265.1 Candidatus Babelota bacterium
TTATCCCTTCTATTAAGATCAGCTCCTGCATCAATTAATAGTTTTACTATATTTTCATGACCCTTAGATGCAGCCCACATTAAAGCTGTCCATCCAAAATTATTCTGGCCATTAAGGTTAGCTTTTGCATCAATTAATAGTGTTACTATATTTGCATGACCACAATATGCAGCGAACATTAAAGCTGTCATTCCACGATTATCGACAATATTAAGATCAGCTTTTGCACGAATAAGTCTCTGAACCTCATCAATATTATTTTGCCTAACGGCATCAAGCAAATTCATTCCAGGTAATTCAGCACAATTAATATTTAATGTAAAAAGAGACAATAGTAATAATAATTTTTTCATAAAAACTCCATTTAAATAATTATTCTACTTGTAATTATATCAGAAATAAAACATTATTCCAGCGATTTTTTAATATTCAATATCAATGATTTATGGGATCAATTAAGTTATTCTGAATCAATACTTTCAACTGAAATTTCATCATCTATTATCTGAATCCGCTCAATATCTGTAGTTTTACCTGTTTTTAGATTAATTTCTATTAAAACAGCACATAGAATTCCTGGCGGATTTATATCAACCTCAAATTTTGAAGGCATTTGCGTCAAAAATGTCTGTAAAACCGTTTCTTTTCTCATGCCTATCATTGAATTATAGGCGCCACAAAAACCTAAATCAGAAATGAATGCCGTTCCATGAGGCAAAATTCTTTCATCAGCAGTCTGCACATGTGTATGTGTTCCAACTACAGCGCTTACTTTTCCGTCTAAATAATAAGCAATTCCAATTTTTTCAGAAGTAGCTTCAGCGTGCATATCTACAAGAATAATATTTGTTTTAGATTTTAGATAAGTTAAAATAGATTCGGCAGTTTTAAATGGATCTTCAACAAATTCTTTCATAAAAATTCTGCCCTGAAGATTTATTACTCCAATTACAATATCATTTACCTTGAAAGTAGTAACTCCTACGCCAGGACATGTACTAGGAAAATTTGCTGGTCTCAAAACATCATTATGCTCAGCAAGATAAGAATAAATTTCTTTTCTTGCCCAAATGTGATTGCCGGTTGTAATGGCATCTGCTCCATTTTGACGGAAAAATTTAACTATTTTTGGCGTAATTCCTCGTCCTGAAGAATGACTATTTTCTCCATTTACAATTACAGAATCAAGCTTATATTGTCTTTTTAAAAGAGGAATATGCTTTTGAAACATTGCACGGCCCAATTGCCCAACAACATCTCCAACAAAAAGTATTTTTATTTTATCTTGCATATTCGACAGCTCTTTTTTCCCTAATTACATTAACTTTAATCTGTCCAGGGAAATTCATTTCTTTTTCAATCTTTTTAGCTAAATCTCTTGCAAGTAAAATTGTTTTTTCATCATCCAGATATTCTTCTTCCACAATTACTCTTAATTCACGACCGGCTTGTAAAGCGTAAACTTTCTTAACGCCCTCAAAAGATTTTCCAATTTCTTCAAGTTTTTCTAAACGTTTAACATATGCAGTAAATGTTTCTCTTCTTGCTCCAGGTCTTGATGCAGAAATTGTATCAGCAATAACAACAATAGGACCATAAATTGAAGTAAATGCTACTTCTTCATGATGTGCAGCAATTGCATTCACAACCCTTGGATCTTCGCCACATCTTTTTGCAATATCAGCGCCAATTAAAGCATGAGGGCCTTCAACTTCCGCAGTTACTGCTTTACCAATATCATGAAGTAAACCTGCTCTTAACGCCATATTGCCATCAAGTTGTAATTCTTCAGCAATCATTCTTGAAAAAATACCAACTTCTTTGCTGTGTTCCAATACGTTTTGTGAATAGCTAGTTCTGAAATGTAATTTTCCTAATAAAGTAATAATTTCCGGATGAACACCTTGCAAATTGAACGCTAAAACAGCTTCTTTTCCATATTCCTGAATTGTTTCTTCAATTTCTTTTTCACATTGCTGAACTGTTTCTTCAATTCTTGTTGGATTGATTCTTCCATCAGCAATTAATTTTTCAAGAGTTCTTCTTGCAATTTCTCTTCTAACTGGATTAAATCCAGAAATTGTAATGACTTCCGGAGTATCGCCAATAACAAATTCCATTCCTGTTGCCATTTCAAGAGCTTTTATATTTCTCCCTTCTTTACCGATTATACGACCTTTCATTTCTTCATTAGGTAAATGCACAACACTTGAGGAATGCGGAGTTACCTGTTCAGCCGTATATCTCTGCATAGCACTTATAACAAGATGAATTGATTTTTCTTTGGCAGTTTGCTTTGCGTCTTCTTCAACTTTTTGAACCCATTTTTCACTTGAAAGGCGTACTTCATTCTCTAAAGTTTCAATTAAAGATCTTTTAGCCTCATCTTTGGTCATTCCACCAATGTTTTCTAATTTTGAAATTAATTCAGTATAAATTGATTTTATTTTATTTTCATTGGCTCTTTGAATATCAGTAGCGCGAATTAATTCTCTTTCTTTTTGTTGAAGTTCACTTTTAATTTCTTCAATTCTTTTTTCTTTATTGTCTATTTCTTCAAATTTTGAATTAATTTTGTTTTGTAATCGCTCAAGATCAATGCGATCACGCTTCATTTCTAATTCAAATTCTTTTCTTTTTTTATAAATTTCATCTTTTATTTTTAATGATGTCTCACGTTTTTCATTTTCTATTTCCTTCATTACCTTATCCCATTGTTTTTGGGAATCGGAAATTAATGAATTAGCCAGAGACATTTTTTTTCTAACATAAAAAAGCAGAGCTAGTATTATGATACCGGCACCACAAATTATATAAATTAATTCAGACATTTTTTAAATCCTAAAACTTCTATTTCAATACAACCTATGAATTTAATATAGCATTAAAGAAGTATATTAGGAAATAAAATCCCTGATTTAAAGAGGAATTAAAAAACAAAAAGATGAAACTGAAAATTAGCTTATAATCAATTTAAATGATGTAACTCATTTTCAATTTTATCAATCAAGCTATTTTCGTGATGTTTAATTAGCCTATTATTTTCTTCAAGGCGAATCATTTGCTTAGCAATTTTCAATGCAACTAAAACCGCAATTTTTTTGATATCCCTATTACCGCTATTTTCTGTAATTTCATTGATTAAAGAATTAACGTGAGAAATAGCATTTTTTATTTCATTTTCAGGTTCATCACTAACAATAGTATATGATTCATCAAAAATATTGATCTGATATTTTTTCTTTTCTTGCATCATTTTGATTCACATTTCAAAGAATCGATACTACTTATCAAACCATCAACTACTAATTTTGTTAGTTCTTTTTCCTGTTCAAGTTCTTCTTTATCTTTCAAAATTACCGTTTCAAGAGAATCTATTTTTTCATTCAGCTTTTTATTGTCTTCTTTTAAATCTGAATTTTCAGTTTTAAGCTTTTTAATAAGTTCCAATAAATCAGAAATTTTCTTTTCTAATAAACTCAATGCTTCCACCTACATCTCCTTTTCTTCTTTTATTTCACTTTTGCTGTAGTCTACTAATAAAAAAATAACCGGGTCAAGAATTATTTTTTTGCCATTTCAGCTAATTTTGTAAAAGCTTCAGGTTCAAATATTGCTAATTGACTAAGCATCTTTCTATTAAGCTCAATATTAGATTTTTTTAAACCATTAATAAACTCATTATAAGAAAGTCCATTAGCTTTTGAAGCCGCTCCAATACGAGTTATAAATAATGATCTCATATCTCGTTTTTTTAATTTTCTTCCCTTGTAAGAAAATGCCATCGCACGCAACAATGTTTCCTGCGCACGCTTTACAATATTCTTACGTTGTCCCCAAAACCCTTCGGCTCTATTTAATATTTTTTTATGTCTTCTTTTTGCATTAGTACCGCGTTTAACTCTTGTCATTTCATTCCTTCATTTCAATAATTAATATGGCAACATTTTGGCAATGTGGCTCATGTCTGCTTTATTAATATATGCTGATTTACCAAGTCTATTTTTTCTTTTTCTTGCTTTTTTTGTTAATAAATGTCTTCTAAAGGCTTTGGTATATTTTATTTTACCAGTTGCAGTTTTTTTAAATCTTTTTTTCGCAGAAGATTTAGTTTTCATTTTTACTTTTGCCATTTTAATCCTTAATACTATTTTAAAAAATACATCCTGGACCATGATGGTCCCATTTTAACATCCGGTTCGGACGATAAATTTTTTAATTCGGCCTTTGAAAAAAAATCATCAATCTTTTCAAATAATTTTGTTCCCATTTCATTTCGATTTGCAACTTCTCTTCCTTTAAAGACCAAATTCACCTTTACTCGTTTACCTTCTTGTAAAAATTGAATTGCTTGTTTAATCTTAATTTGCAAATCATGGTCACTAATTTTTGGCCTTATCTTTGTTTCTTTTACTTTAATTACTTTTTGTTTCTTTTTTGCTTCTGTAGCCTTTTTCTTTTTAGCATAAATTACTTTTCCGAAATCCATAATTTTAGCTACGGGAAAACCTTCAGAACCTTTTTCAGTGATTAAAACCAAGTCTAAACCAACTTCATGAGCTATTTTTAAACCTTCGTTTCTTGAAATGACTCCTAAGTTTTGACCTTCGTGATTTATAGTTTGCAATTTATCAAAACGAATTCTTTCATTAATCAGGGGAAGTTTATCTTTCAATGACAAATTTATTTTCCTTAAAATTAATAAATATTAAACTTTTTTTCTTAAACCGAAGCTGCATGTACTTTTCTTGATGCAATTTCTTCTTTTACACGATTATAAATTTTTTTCATCATTTCTGTATTGGTTTTTAAATATTGCAGTGCCTGATCTCTTCCTTGAGCAATTTTCTCACCTTCAAAAGATAACCATGATCCCGATTTTTCAATAATATTATAATGCAATGATGCATCAAGAAGATCTAATTCAACACTTAAACCTTCATTAAACAATAAATCCAATTCAACTTTTTTAAAAGGAGGAGCCATTTTATTTTTTACTACTTTTACCGAAACTCTATTCCCAAAATGTTCTTCTTCTCTTTTAAGACTTGCAATTTTTCTGATATCTAATCTTAAGGAAGCATAGAATTTTAATGCATTACCACCGGTTGTGGTTTCTTTATTAGCAAAAGGCATTGCTCCAATATTTTGACGTAATTGGTTTATAAACATCAAAACTGATTTAGATTTATGCACTATAGGAGTTAATTTTCTTAAAGCCTGAGACATTAATCTTGCTTGTAGGCCCATATGGACATCGCCCATATCCCCTTCAAGTTCAGCTTTAGGCACTAAAGCAGCAACTGAGTCAATAACTACTAAATCAACTGCGCCTGACCTGACTAATAATTCAGCTATTTCTAAAGCTTGTTCACCAAAATCAGGTTGAGAGATAATTAAATCTTGAATATTCACGCCTAATTTTGCAGCATGTTGCGCATCCAAAGCATGTTCTGCATCAATAAATGCGCAGATTCCGCCCTTTTTTTGTGTTTGAGCTATTGCATGTAATGATAATGTTGTTTTACCAGATGATTCAGGGCCGTATATTTCTATTATTCTTCCTCTTGGATATCCGCCTATTCCCAGAGCTTCATCAATTAAAATTGACCCTGTAGAAATGGCATCAACTTTCTGATTGACGGTTTCACCCAATAACATAATTGAACCTTTCCCATATTGTTTATCAATCTGGGAAAAAGTCGATTCTAAAGCCTTTTTTTTAGATTCAATTACTGTTTCTAATTCTTTATCTATAACCTTATTTTTGACCATATTTTTAGTCACTTCTTAACTATCGGATGTTCTTGAATTGTTGTAATATTTTTTCATTATTCTTTATTTTAACATTTTTTTTCAAAGAAGCAATTAAAGAAGCCTCTAATTCCTGCTTTCTTTTCCTGAATACTTCCTGCCGCAAAGCTTCTTTTTTTTCATCAAATTTAGCTTTATTAAATTCCTCAACTTGCTCTAATTTTATTAAAAATCCGCTTTGATTTTCATAAGCATCTAATATAGAACCAACTTTATTTAAACCAAACATTAAATTTACCGGTATACCATCTTTTAGTAATTTTTCAGCTTCGTTACTATTTTTATTAATTAATGGAGTGGTTTTTAATTCAATATCAAACTCTTTTTTTAAATCTTCAAAAGATTTCTTTAAATTCTTTGCTTTCTTTAATTGTTCTCTCAATCTTAATGTCGCTTTATATCTATATAAATCTTCTTCTACATTTTTTAATACAGAATCAAGAGTTGGGATATATGATTTTTCAATTTTATTTAATCTAACAGCATAACCTTTTCCATTCTCAAAATATGAAGAAAGGCCATTTTCAGATTTAATTCCAAAAAGTTTTTGGGCTAATAATGAATTATCATTTTTCATCAGATTTATATTATTTTCTTTTGCACCCTTTTTCTTAGCAAATTCATTAAAATCTTTTGACTCTTTTGATTCATTGATAAATCTTTTCATATCTATTGAAAATAATTTATTAAACTTTTCTTTTTCCAAAGTCTCTCTAATTTTGCTTTTTACTTCATCTAATTTCTTGAAAGTTAAAGGTTTTTTTGAAATTCTTTGAATAATTTCAATACCTTCATCAGATTCAAAAACCGGAGAAATATCATTATCATTTTTAAGATTGAAAGCCGCTTTTTCAAAAATAGGATTTTTTTGACCTTTTGCAAAAGCTTCCATTAATCCGCCCTTAGATGCACTTTCTTTATCCTGTGAATATTTTTTTGCAAAATCAGCAAATTTAGTTTTATCATTAACCAATTCTGAATATAATTTTTGTGCATTTTTCATTACTTCAGCTTTATCTTTTGCATCTTTAAATTTTAATAAGATTCGTCTAACTTGAACTCTAACAGGATTTTCTAAAAATTCTGATCTCTTATTTTTATTATAATAAGATTCAATTTCTTTTTCGTTGACTTTTATTCCATAAGATGCCGGACTAAATTCCCATTTTATACCGGAACGTTTTTCAGGAATTAAATATTTTTTTTCTTTTTGATTTTGCTCATCAAAAAATTTCTTTAATTCATCTTTTGATAAAATTGTTTTTTTTACTTCTTTTAAATACTTATCAAATGGAAAAACAAGAACTGAAAACTTTTTTCTTGCATGAGTTGAATTATAACTATTTTTAAGTTCAAATTCCGGAACATAAATAGAACCTGCAGCAAGATCAATTAAAAACGTTTGTCTTAAACCATTTTCCACACTTTGTTGCAATGCCTGAGCATTTGGATAACCGAGCATATAACTTAAAGATTGCAAATCTGTTGCGCCTTCAAGTAATTGTGGGGGTAATTTTTTATAAAGTTCCTGCTTTATAAAATCAGGATCAAATTGAAGATTAATTTGTTTGCCCAATTTATTAAATAAAATTTCGCCAGTTAAAGCTTGAATTGCCAAATCTTTAGGATTTATACTTAATCCGGCAGAAGTAAATAAGTTAAGTGCCATTGGGCCAAATTGTTGTTTAAAATATTCTAAATATTTTTTTTGCTCTTCAACTTTATTTGCAAATTCTTCTCTCGAAACTTTCGTTCCATCTACATCTATAATCCAATCAGTTTCACCGAAAAATCTTTTTAACAAATTAGGAATTGATGATACGCCGACAAGTGAGAATAAAGCTATCCATATTATAACTTGTGTACCTTTTGTTTTAATTTTCCTGCGGATTGATGAAATCATATTTACTTTCCTTAAATTATCCAAACGAGCTAATTGATATTTCCAGATAAAAATATAACAAAAGATTAAATAGACGTCGAATTACATTTCTTTAAATTAATTAGAATTTGTTGTTGTCTCTTAGAAGTAAAATAATTAATTGCATTCACCATATCCGGCTGTAGTAGCTCTGATGCCAAGCAAATTAAATATGCAATTAACTTAATAAATTAACAAAGTACATTTTATCCCCTATAAATTCAAGAAAATGTACTATGATTATAATTGTAATATATTTTAAAAAAATACCAATAACAATTTTTTCATTTATAAAAAAGAATTCCCCTCGACTCTGCTCGGGGCGAACTGACAGGGTAGAAATTAATTATTTTTTTTGAATTATCTTAACGCCATTGAGATTTTCAGTAATTTTTAATTTTTCAACCAAATCTTCTAATTTAGATTTATCCGAATATTCATCTGTAACAATTTGATACCAATATCTAACCGATTTATTTCGTGGCATTATACTTTTTCTTTGTCTTATATGTACATTATAACCTTTTTTCTGAACTTTTTTTGCAAATTGATTTGCCGCACTTTCTGATCCAAATCCAATTAATTCTGCAACATATTTTGTTTGAGCATTATCTGCAACAATTGAATTTTCAGTAATTTTCTGATTTTCAATTTCACTTTTAATCATATCTTCATCGTCATTTTCCTGCTGATCTTCATCATATTCAGAATCAGAATCACCTTCTTCATTTTCTTCGCCTGAGCTATTTCCACCATATAATGAATAAAATGAATATTTTGCTTGGTCTTCAAACGAACCATTTAATAATTTATTTGAAAATTCTTCAATTGAACTTTTTTTACCGACAAAAAAACCTGAAATAAAAAGCGCTAAAAATAAAAATAAAATAATTGCCGTTGTAATACTTGCCTGTTTTTTTGTTATAAAAAAACCTTCAGTTGAAGAACAAAAACAATCCTGAATATCATTTATTGTTGAATTTGAAGATTTATAAGTTTCAGAATGCATATAAAGTGTTTTTAAAAAACGCATTTATTTTTTTCCTTAATTTCAAAATATATGTGTTTAATATATATAAATTAAGGTTTTATATTGTCAATAAAAAATATAAATATCTGCTAAAAATTATAAACCTAATTTAATTCCATCAACTTCAGAAATTGGTTTTTGCAATTCATCAAGTTTGGAAATAATATTTTTATAATAAGGAGCACAGATAAATGAAGGTTTAAAAGTTTTTAAAAAATCGCCCAAATGTTCAAATTTCGTTAAATCTTCTTGCGTTATTTTATCCAATGGTTTTGAATCTTTTTTAAATGAATCCACAATTTCAGCCGCTAATTTTCTAACTTTTTCAATGTATTGCTCATAACCTTGTTTAATCATGTGAAAAACCATTGTCTGGATATCAATTAAAAGACGATCTTGTTCAAGCAATGTTTTTAATATTTCGCTTTTACCGGCTTTTACTTTTGCATTTAATTTTTCTACTACAATTTTCATTCTTTCAAATGCAATTGCCAACTTTTGCAACATTTCATTTTCCTTAAAATATTTTATAGCTGCTTCTATATAAGAAAGTATTTGCTCAGATTGTCTTCTAGTTTTTATTATTTGACCTTTTGAATTAAATCCAATAGAAATTAAATCAATAGGATTTTTTAATGGAGGAATTTTATCATCTGATTTGAATTGTTCAAATTGCTCTCTAAAAGGTTTTAATTCCATAAAATATAGCGTTTGAACAGTATAATATCTAAAGACTGAATTAAAAAATATATCCAAAAGAAATTTATTATCAGCAATATTGCCTATTTTATGCAATTCTGAAAAATCTCTTACAGAAACTGTATAATATTTAATTTTACTAAGCCCATAAGTTTCTGTTATTCCGGCACTCATTTGCTGATCATTTAATTTTTCAAGTCTAAAATTTTCATTTTTTTCAAGATCTGAACAACTTTCTGAACAATTAATTATTTTTGATATGAATAATAATAAAAACAACTTCTTCATAAACTCCTTTATAAACTCTTTTGAATATATACTAATTGTAATAAAATTTAATTAGAAAAAGCAATATTTATAATTTGTTAAGTTATAATGATTAAAATTACAAGCCTGACTTGGTAAAAAGGGCTCACCAAATAGAAAAAATCTTATAAACAGTGAGTATTAAAAACTTTTAGCTTTTGATAATTTAGGTTTATTTTTTAAAAGATCGCTTATGGCTTTAAAATCTTTGTTTTAATATTTAGATTGGCCTTTGCATCAATTAATAGTTTTACCATATTTTCATGACCACAATATGTAGCCCACATTAAAGCTGTCCATCCAATATTATCTCTAGCATTAAGATCAGCTTTTGCAGCAATATATGACTGAACCTCATCAATATTATTTTGCCTAACGGCATCAATCAAATTCATTCGAGGTAATTCAGCACAATTAATATTTAATGTAAAAAGAGATAATAGTAATAATAATTTTTTCATCTTGTTTTTCCTCTAGATGTAGTCACAAATTAATTTGATTAAATTCGGATTCATAGTTGATGAAAGAGTTTCTAGAACTAGATCTGCTTTTCTTTTATCTTCTATTCTTTTTTCTTCTTGTTGAATAATTTCAACAACCCCATTTTTACCTCGTGTTCTTGCAATATCTTTTGCAGTTTTTCCATCATTATCCCTTCTATTAAGATCGGCTTTTGCATCAATTAATAGTGTTACTATATTTGCATGACCATAATATGCAGCCTCCATTAAAGCTGTCCATACATCATTATTCTGGCTATTAAGATCAGCTTTTGCATCAATTAATAGTTTTACTATATTTTCATGACCCTTAGATGCAGCCCACATTAAAGCTGTCCATCCAAAATTATTCTGGCCATTAAGGTTAGCTTTTGCATCAATTAATAGTGTTACTATATTTGCATGACCCTTAAATGCAGCCCACATTAAAGCTGTATTTCCATTATTATCTCTAGCATTAAGATCAGCTTTTGCAGCAATATATGACTGAACCTCATCAATATTATTTTGCTTAACGGCATCAATCAAATTCATTCGAGGTAATTCAGCACAATTAATATTTAATGTAAAAAGAGATAATAGTAATAATAATTTTTTCATAAAAACCTCATTTTAATCTATTTTTTAAATTTTTTTTCTAGCGAGAGTGATTAATTTATTTTCTACTTCAATATGAATATTCAGCTATTATTTTGTTTACGCCGTCAGGCAATATATTTAAATGTGCATCTTTGACCGTTTCAAAAATTATTGTCCGTCTTTCTTCTTCTTGTTGAATAATTTTAACAACTTCATTTTTACCTTGTGTTCTTGCAATATCTTTTGCAGTTTTTTCATTATTATTCTTTCTATTAAGATCGGCTCCTGCACCAATTAATAGTTTTACTATATTTTCATGACCATAATATGCAGCCCCCATTAAAGCTGTCCATCCATCATTATCCCTAACATCAAGATCAGCTTCTGCATCAATTAATAGTTTTACTATATTTTCATGACCCTTACATGCAGCCTCCATTAAAGCTGTATTTCCATTATTATTCTGGCTATTAAGATCAGCTTTTGCTTCAATTAATAGTTTTACTATATTTTCATGACCACAATATGCAGCCCACATTAAAGCTGTCCATCCATTATTATTCTGGCTATTAAGGTTAGCTTTTGCTTCAATTAATCGTTTTACTATATTTTCATGACCCTTACATGCAGCCCACATTAAAGCTGTCCATCCATCATTATTCTGGCTATTAAGATCAGCTTTTGCTTCAATTAATAGTTTTACTATATCTTCATGACCCTTAAATGCAGCATCCATTAA
>JABDEC010000019.1:0-142 GCA_013287265.1 Candidatus Babelota bacterium
CGGTATTAAACGAAATAAAAGATAATTTTGAAATAGAACCCGATAAAATTCTAGTAATAAAAAACGGAATTGATTTAAATTTTATAAATAATCAGAAAAAAAATGAAACATTAAATAAAGAAAAAATTTGATCTTAATGATG
>JABDEC010000019.1:152-3280 GCA_013287265.1 Candidatus Babelota bacterium
ATTAAGTAATCCAAGCTGGTGGTCAGATGAAGATACCATGGGGAAAGATAGCGATTCAAGCTATTCAGATAGTGGAAGTGGAAATTTAGAAGAAGAGTTGAAAGCTAAATGTCAAGATTTAAACATTGCCGATAAAGTTTTATTTATTAATTCATTTAAGGCAATTTCATTTTATGAATTTTTTGATTGTTTCGTTTTGCCATCTGATCAGGAAGGGTTGTCCATTGCCCTTTTAGAGGCAATGAGCTTTGAATTGCCTGGTATTGTTACAGGTAGACAAAAATGTCATGAAGTTATTGTACACGGTTATAATGGCTACATTATTGAACCAAATAATAAATATGAACTAGCTGACACAATTGAATACATTTATAAATTTCCCAAAAGATCTTTAGGTCAAAATGCAAAAGCGACTGTGCTTAATAATTTCAGTTTAAATAAAATGACTCAGGAATATAGCAAAATATTTAACGAATTAAATGTAAAACAATATAATTATTCAAATAGAAATAAATAGTATGATATAGGCATAGAAAATTCTAATAACTGAATGATTAATAATTTCGTATTTTTAAAGTTTTTTTTAATTTAAAAAAATATGATAGGGAAAATTGAAAATGTTTGATTTTTTTAAATTGTTGATATAATCTTAAACCATTAATTAATTTATTATTTAGATAACCTCCATTTCCCCTATCCCTGACGTTCTGTCTGGATGGGGGAAAACAATTTAAATATGTTTGATAAATTTAATTTTTCAAAAATGCAGCCTTTTTTAAAAAAGGGAAGGTTTTATAATTCTAAAAATGAAATCGGTAATAACATTTTTTCTGAATATGCGCTGATGATGCATTCAGGATTCCATGAATTAGCAATTTTTTTTAAATCATTTTTAAATTATGAAAAAAGGAATAATCTTGCCAGTTGGATTGAACAATCCAACATTATGCCACATTCAACTGAGCCATCAATAACTTGGATTGGGCATGCGACTTTTTTGATTCAAATTAACAATTTCAATGTTTTGACTGATCCTATTTTTGGAAATGCAACGTTTCTGTTTCCAAGAATATTGCCTCCTGGAATTATTTTAGAAAAATTACCAAAAATTGATTTTGTGCTGATTTCTCATAACCATAGAGATCATATGGATGAAATGAGTTTGGTAAATTTAAAGAAATTAAATCCTTATTTAAAATTTTTAGTTCCTCAGGGAGATAAAGATTGGTTTTTAAAAAAAGGATTTAATTGTAATGATGTTCAGGAAAATCTTTGGTGGAATCAATTAAACTTTAAAAATAATGATCATTCAGAGATTAGATTTACATTTTTGCCTTCAAAGCACTGGTCACAACGAAGTTTATTTGATTATAATAAATCTTTATGGGGAAGCTGGATGGTAGAATCAGGATTTTCTTCCATTTATTTTGCCGGTGATACTGCTTATTCTCAACATTTTAATGAGATTTCAAATGAGTTTAAAAATATCGATATTGCATTAATGCCAATCGGACCATGTGAACCAAGAAAAAAAATGTGTAATTCACACGTTAGTGCTGAAGAATCCGGACAGGCATTTTTAGATTTAAATGCAAAAAATTTTGTTCCTATGCATTGGGGAACATTTAAATTTGGTACTGATAAATTTGCATTACCAATTGAAAGAATAAAAAAATGGTGGAATATGAATTCCACCAAACTTAATTTTAAAAATTTAAATTTAATAAAAATAGGTCAAAAAATTGAATTTAAATACGCAGAACTTTCAAAACAGGTTATAGGTATTTCAACACAACAAGTTTAAAAATTATAAGTGTGTAACATTTTCTTTTTTTTCTTTTTTTAAAACTTTGTCAGTTTTTTCTTCTGTATAAAACCCCTTTGTAAGATACGCTCTCCCGGAATCACCAAAAATCATTACTGCTAGATCATTTTTTGTTAATTTTTTAGCATATTGTTCAGCTGCAAATGCAACTGCACCGCTACTTGGTCCTACTAAAAACCCATAATTTGAGGCTAAATTTTTTAACATATAAAGAGCATTATCATCTGAAATTGTAATAATTTCATCAACTGATTTTTTATCATAAACCGGCGTTTCAAAATCCATTCCCATACCTTCAACTTTGTATGGTTTTGGATTTCCTTTTGTTGCGCGCCAGGAATTTATTGAATCCAGTGCAATAATTTTTATTTTGGGATTTTGACTTTTTAAAAATCTTCCAACACCACTTATTGTTCCGCAAGTTCCTGCACCTGCAAAAAAATGAGTAATTTTTCCTTCAGTTTGTTTCCATATTTCTGGTCCCAAAAGTTTTTCATGAGCAATAGCATTAGTTACATTAAAATATTGATTTGGCATAAAAGAATTTGGAATATTTTGATGAATCTTTAATGCTTGACTATGATAACCGCGCGGGTCTTCAATAAAATCTGTTGGTGGGCACATTACAACTTCTGCGCCATATGCCTGAATTGTTTGTAATTTTTCCTGACTAATTTTTTCTGATACTGTAATTATTACACGATAATTTTTTACTCTGCCGATCATTGCAACAGCAATTCCATGATTACCAGATGATGCATCAACAATGGTACCACCTGGTTTTAATTTTCCAGTCCGTTCTGCTTCTTCAATCATAAATAAAGCGGATCTATCTTTTACACTTCCGCCCGGATTTAAATATTCTAATTTTGCAAAAATTTGTGCAGGTGAATCAAAATTAATCTTTACTAATGGGGTATTTCCGATTGCTTCAAGTAAATTTTTAAACATATTTATCCATAAAAATTTTAACTTTATTATTCAGATATATTTTATTCTAAAAATTTCTTTTACGCATCAGAAAATATTAAATATCTAAATTTGAAAAATTTTTTTTGTATGCTAATTCTTTTTATATATAAAGGAGAAAGAAAATGATGAAAATTTTAGATTTATTTGAATTTATAATTATAGCTTTAGGTCTGGTATATACCTTTCTTCTTTGTTTTTTTAGGTATAAAAAGTTAATAACACTCGAAAGAGAAGATAAATTAATTTTACCGGAAAAAAAAATCCTGAAAAAAGTAAATTTAGGTTTATCAATAATCGAATTTTTAAAATTTAATATCAGTCAGGATGATTT
>JABDEC010000019.1:3290-11500 GCA_013287265.1 Candidatus Babelota bacterium
AAAGATATTAAAAATTACCTTGAAATAATTGAAAATTTGGAAATTAAAAATGGTGCAATTATCAGTAAATCACTATTGAAGGATGAAATAATAGATGGTTACAAATTCTTAAGTTATTTTATCACAATTAATTTTTCAGCAAGTTTAGATTATAGCAATTTTCCTTTCAATGATCATAAATTAGATTTAAAAATAAATAATTATGCATTGACCGAATATACTTTTCTTACTAATGCAAGTGATTTTTTAATAAATCAAAATGTGAATTTACAAGGCTGGAAAATCGTCGATAAATCGGTCGAGAGTGGTTTTTCAGTATTAACTTTGCAGGATAATAGTAAATATGAATTAAATAAAGTAATTTTTTCATTATTTCTTAAAAAAAATAGAATCAAAGATATTTTGTTTACAACAATTCCACTTTTTATAATTAATTCAATAGGTTTAATTTCATTAGGCGTTTCTTCAATTCACGAAGAGACAGCTTTATCTTATGCATCTGAAGTAATTGCTGGCCTTTTGTTATATTATTTTATTTTGGAAGATATTTCTCCCAAGACTCAATATGCATTATTGATTGATAATATCTTTAATATGAGTTTAGTTATGTCTTTTTTAATATTTATAATTAATATTTATTCAAATTATTTGAATTATGACATTGAAATTTTTAAATTTGTTCTTTTTATCATTTTTTCAGTTGCAATATTTTCTTTTTACACATGGTTTTTTTGGAAAGATCAAAAAAAGTAATTAAAAATTTTGATATAAATTTATATGTTTTTCAACCATTGATGAATTTTTGAATTCATTCAAATCTTGAGGATAATTTTTTAGATTATTGTAAAGTGATGTATCATTAATTATTTTTAACATAACATTTGCCATAGAAAGCCAATCTTTTTGTTTAATTAGAAAGCCATTTTTTCCATGCAATATTACGTCGCTTATTCCTCCTGTATCATAAGCAATTACAGGTAATTTTGATAATCTTGCTTCTACAATTGCACAAGGTAGACCTTCCCACAAAGAAGTTAAAACAAAGACATTCCAATTTAGCATAATTTCAGCAACATTTTGTTGCCAACCATGCAAAATTATATTTTTTTCTAAATTATTTTCTTTTATCCATTGTTCAAGTTCCGAACGCAAAATACCATCACCGATAACTTCCAAAATTGAATTTGGAAATTTTTTTTGAACTTCTTTGAAAGCTTTAAAAAGATCAATTAAATTTTTTTGTTTTTTAAAACAAGAAACTGTTCCAAAAATGAATCGCTCGAACCCTTCGACTGGCTCAGGGCGAGCGGGTTTTACATCTTTTTCTCCAGAATAAAATTTATCCCACTCAACAGCCGCGCGAATTAAAGAATGTTTTCTTGAAAATCCCGGAAATAATTTTTTACCTATTTGAATATCTTTTGAAGAAACACATATAAAATGTGTTGTTATTAAACTTGTTATTAATTCAGCAAAATATATAAAAAACCATAGAATTTTGTTTTGATGATCGTGAAACGCATAACCATGAATTGTATGTATTCTATTTTTTACATTTGCAAAAAAGGCCGCCCATCTGCCTATGATACCGGCTTTTGTGCTGTGAGTATGTACAATTAGATCCGGATATTTTTTTTTTATTTTTTTAATTTCTTTAATTAATGAAAAGAAATTTTTAACTTCATAAAATATATTTAAAAATGAAACTTCACGTTTTAAATTTTTTAGTAAGATTAAATTTTGTGAATTTTTAACTTCGTTTACCAAGACGCCTTCATCACCACTCATTAAAATTGAATTGTTGCCTGAATTAGCAAGACCTTTAAATAAAGTAAGACAAACTTTTTGTGCTCCACCAAGTTCAAGTTTGGTGATTATATAAAGAATGTTTAATTCTTTTTGGATCATTTTAAATATATCTAGTCGCAATCACCACTTCCGCTATCTCCACTTCCACTATCTGAATAGCTTGAATCGCTATCTTTCCCCATGGTATCTTCATCTGACCACCAGCTTGGATTACTTAATGTTTCGTTCCAACTATTAGAGACAGCTTCAGAAACTAATGAATCGTAATGATCTTCATGAGAACATTCATGATGATGATAATAATCTTCTTGATAATGTGCATGAGGTTGTATAAATTGAGTGTAAAGTATAAAATAAATTAGCCAATCATCGTGCGACCTATTATGAGAATTATATGATTGCAAATTTTGATTTTTTATTTGTTCAATTTTATCTGATTGTGCAATTAATTCTTTTTGCGCCTCACCTTTAGTTATTATTTTGCAACTTAATTTTGTAATTTTTATTTTTAAACTTTGTTCCAATTCTGAATTTTCTATCGATTTATTTAAAAATTCTTCATTCAAATCCATTGGATTAGTTGATATTATAAGATTTGAAAGAAAATTTTTAATACCTTTTTTTTGTTCTGGGTCAGTTTCCTTTGCAGCTTCGTAATTGAACAACAAATCTAATAATATTTCAACATTATTTTGTGTTTTAAAGACTTCTAAAATTTGAAAAGTATATTTATTGTAAGTTGCTTTTTTATTTTTTCTAAAGATTTTTAACAAGCTGCCCATAAATGTTCTTTTTTGTAGATTTGAAAGGTTAGGATTTGATCTATACAAATTGGTCTGCGAGTTATTTTTGAATCTTAATGCGCTTGGTTTTATTATTTGTGCTGTTTTAAGTGGGGATCTAATTCTTTTAAGATTTCTAAATTTTGTGGCTACTTGCATAGATTGAATACTGAATGACAAACATAAAAAGAATATTAAAGTTTTTTTCATTTTTCTCCTTAAAAGTTGTCAAATTATTTCACAAAAAATATCAGCATTAATGCGATTAAAAAACCGTAAATTGCAAATGAATCAATTAATCCCTGCGCTAACATACTTGTTCTTGTTACGAGTGAATATATTTCTGGTGATTTTGCAATTTCATCACATGCACTTGCAGCAGTTTTTCCTGAACTAATTCCGGGCATAATGTTACTAATGCCAACACAGATTGCAGCAAAAAGCATTGCCAAGCAAACTAAGAGATTCGAATTTTGATTTGTTATTAAAATTAAAGAAATAATTAATGCAAAAACAATAGGAGTTTCTATCAGTGCTTCGCTTATAAAAGTAAATGTAAGAATTTTATTATATGCTTTTGTGTTTATTCCAATTCCTGAACACGCTGATTTTGCAAAATATGCAAGACCAATCGCTGGGCCTATACAACCAATGCCTATGCTTAATCCGCTTGCGATGTGGCGTAAACTATCTGTGAGAGAATTTGCATAAATTGCCTGTGAATTTATTAGTAATGCGATTATAAAGCCAAAAATTACAGCTGTTTGAATGAATGATAAAGTTAAAAGCATTAAATTTAAAATTTTATTATTAAAAAAGGGTTGGCGGGCAATAGCCAAACATGCATATTGAACAGGATAAGAGGAAGCTAAACCAATTGTAAAACCTGAAATTGCTATTGAAAAAGCAATGCCTAAATTTGATAGTCCCCAATAAAATTTATTAACTACAGAAATATCTTTATTCATTAAAAGCATGATTGAGATGACTAATCCAATGATTGCAGAAGTTTCGATTAATGCCATGCCTATTACTGAAGTTTTTAAAATTTCATTTCTTGCGCTTGGCTGAATATGTATAGCTCTAATTGTAGCTATAGAAGAAAAACTACTTCCTATTGCAACTCCTAAAGAAGATAAGGCGATACAAAATGTTATTGTTGCATAATTAAAAAAACTGGCGATTTCAATCATTGATGAGATTCCTCGTGGCGAACTGCAATTGATAAATATGTTAATGTTAGCATTGAAAATACAAATGCCTGAATAAATCCTTCAAATAATATGAAAAATAAAACAATAATTAAATTTATTCCTGTAAATATTCCAAGTAGCTCTTTAATAATTGATCCTGCAATTGCTGTTGTCCAAAGTCTTGAAATAATTGAACCCCCAAAAATATTTCCAAATAATCTGAAAGACATTGATACAACTTTAGCCAATTCGCCAATGACGTTCATAGGAAAAAGTAAAAAAAATGGAGAAAAATATTCTTTAACATATTCGTAAAATCCATTTTGAATGATTGAAGATATTTGTACGTACATAAATGCGATTATCCCCAAAGCAAGAGTTGTATTAGCATCAGCGGTTGGCTCTTCTATCCAGGGAATTAAAGAAATGATATTACAAAATAATATGAATGTGAAAATTGAAGTTACGAACGTAAAATGTTGAAAAGAAAATCTACCCAATGTTTGATTTATTAAATCGTAAAATGATTTTACATATGAAATCACTAGAAATGAGGCAACTGAGTCAGGTTTTTTTAAAATCAAAAATCTTGATATCAGACAAATAATAAAAATAGCAAGTAGAGTAATCCATGTAAAAATAATAATTTTTGAATTTATATTCCAAAAGGAACTAGTTAAACCTAATATTTTTAAAGGTTGCCAATAATGTTCATCAAAAACATCAAAGTTTTGCATTTAAATTATCATTTCTTTTTTTAAGATGGTAATCCAAAATGTCACTATAAATGATAACATTACAATTATAAAGTTAATAGATTTTGACGGGAAGATAAAGTAAAAAAGAAGGAATAAACAAACTATTCTAATAATATTTAAAATAATGGTTGTAAGATAAAATCGCTTTAAATCAATTGATTCATAAATTGAAAGAGCTTTCTTTCTTTGAATCAAGAAAGAAAGCCCATAAATAATCCCAATAATAATCCCTATTACAACCGATAAGATAATTGATTGTATAGAATTATGCATTATATCTTTTTAATTCCTTTGTAATTCCAATATTCATTAACAATTGATTCTGAACCGGTAATTACAACCAGGCCATGTCTTTCATCAACTGATTGTTTTGCGCTTTCAAATGCATCGCTAAAGTTTTTTGCTGATTTTGCTTTAACTTTAACATTTTTTACATCATTGGTTAATTTTTCCAGATTAAATGCATTTGATGCTTTATTATAAATACTTTTTTCAACAGGACAGAAAATGACCTGGCCTGAAGTTTTTTTAAAGAAATATCTTATTAATTTGAGAAATTCAGGATTTTGAAGAGAATCATCTTCACATCCAATAATAATTGTTAATCCTTTAAGAGATCTTTGATAATGTAATAATCTAATTCCTAATAATACATTTGATAAGGCATCAACATTATTTGCTGAATCTAGCAGTAACGTTGGTTTTTCTTTATCTAGCAATTGGAATCTGCCAGGTAAAGTATTTACAACTTCTTTCCAGAAATGTTCCAATGTTCTTCTAGGGTTTAACTCTGACTGACGTTTTATTTCTAAAGTTGGACGGCCACGTTGACCTTTTGGTCTTACTAAAAGACTATCGGAAACAACGGTTGCATCATCATTTAAGAATTTTTCAACAAATATTTGAGCACATCTTTCAGCTAAAGCTGCGCATCTTCCGTGAAGTTGTTCAAAAGGATAGGATAATGTAACCAATTTTCTAATAGGCATTGCCCAGTTTGCACCTTTTGAAATCACTTGTTCTTCAATTATTTGAAGATTAATTTTACTTTGATCAGCAGAAATTACCCAACATTCTGGTTTACTGATTTCAGCTATTTGTTTTATTTTTTCTTTCACTTCATCATTACTTTCTTCCCCTGTAATTGACGTGACTCTTGTGATAGCAAGAACTTTTGGAAGACATATATTAACTGGATCCCATGAACTATTATTATTAACTTCTAAAACAGCAACATCAGCATTATTTTTTTTAAAATATACTAAAGCTAACATAGTTAATATTTCAGAAGCATGGGCTTTAATATCTAATGATTCAGCTGTATTAATTACTTCATTTGCAATTTCAGTAAATAATTTATTGGAGATAGTTTCATTGTCTAAAGATATTCGTTCATTATAAGTTAAGATATGTGGTGAATATAATGAACCAACAGATAAGCCATCCTCTTTTAGAAGTTGGCTTATAAAATTAATTGTTAAACTTTTTCCGTTAGTACCTGAAACAAATATTGTGTTTAACTTAGATGGAGATTTTAATGCTGAATCTAACTTTTTGATACGCTCTAAACTTTTATCAACAGGAACTGACCAGCGACTATCAAGAAATTCTATTACTTCATTATAACTTCTGTGCTTTGCCAATCCCAGACCTGCTAGTTTTGCCGATTGTTTATTGGTATCGATCATTTTGAAATCTCCAAAAATTTATTCATTATAATATTTCACTAAATCCTAATTTAATTCAATAATTATTTATAAATGTAAATTAATTTTATTTAGTTAGTCGTTAATTAACTTCCAATTGTAAATTAATTACGGATATGTTATTAATATATGGGGACATATAAAATTGTCAATGAAATATTTATAAATGAATTTAATTATTAATAATAGATTATAAAAATGATTAATAAACTTTTATTCTGGCAGGATAATAAAACAATTGATTTACTGCGAGAATCACTAAAAAAAAATAATGTTTCTATAACATCGACTGATACAGTATTAGGATTAGTGGCAAATTGTTCAAAATCAGGTTTGCAGAAGTTGGATTTAATTAAAAATAGGAGGGAAAAACCTTATATTATTTTGATTGATTCAATTGAGAAATTACCCATTTTTATTGAAAAAAAAATCGATAAAAAATTTGAAGGTTTTCTAAATAATTGCTGGCCAGGTCCTCTAACGCTAATATTCAAATCGCAAATAAACAGTCATGACTATCTGAAAAGTTTTAATGATACAATTGCAATTAGAATTCCAAATCATCAGTATCTTTTACAGCTTCTTGGATCGTTTGATGGCTTATTTTCAACAAGCGCTAATATCTCAGGGAGAGAGATTCCAGATTCTATACAAAAAATAGACCCAGAAATAGAAAAACTAATTGATTTTATTGTTGCTGATAAAAAATATGAAAACCATAGCTATCCAATTATTCCATCAACTATACTTGATTGTACTGAAGAAAAAATAAAAATTGTAAGAGAAGGGATATTTCCAATCGATGAATTAGAGCAATTTTATGGGGAAAAGTTTATTAGATAATTTGTAGATTAAAAAGGGGGATATTGTGATGGTCAATAAATCTATAATCCAAAAAATTGGTTTTACATTAATCGAATTAATGATTGTGGTAGCCATTATTGCTTTTCTAGCAATGGTTGCAATTCCAAATTTTTTAACCTACGTTGCAAAAGCAAAAAGATCGGAAGTTTATTTAAATTTAGGTTCAATCTACAGTGCTGAAAAAGCTTATTGGGCAGAAAATGGAACTTATTCGCCTAATTTAACAGGAGAGAATGGAATTGGTTGGAAACCTGAAGGTGTAACTAATTATACTTATGGATTTCCTGGGGCAAATGGTACCAATTATATTCAAGGAAAATTAGATAGTTCGGCTTCTGAATTAGGTGTTGCTAAAGCAGATAAAGATTCGTTTATTGCATGTGCAGTAGCCGATATTGATGGAGATGGCCAACCTGACGTAATTACAATTAACGATAAACGGGAAATTAAAATTGTTAAAAACGATTTGACTTAAGTTCTAAAAACTAAAGAAATAATTTCATTTTGATAAAGAACATAAAGAATTGAACCAATTGCTAAAAATGGTCCAAAAGGAATTTTATTTGAAAAATTTAATTTATTAATGAGAATAAAAAAAATTCCAAAAAGTGAACCTAGAATTGAACCGATTAGTATACTGATCCAGCAACCTATAATTCCTGTAAAAGCTCCTATGAAACATAAAAGTTCCATATCACCTTGTCCAAGACCTTGTTTTTTTGTAATTATTTTGAAAACTTTTTCAATAAAATAAAGTAACAAATATCCAAATAGTGCGCCTGAAATAACTTGAATTAAAGTTATGGGAAGCCAGTTTAAAAAACTAAATAATAAAGCTAGAGGTAATAAAAAAATTGTAACAAATCTCGAAATTAACATGGTTTCAATATCTGTGCGTATTGTTATCATTAATGCTGAAAAGAATACAAAATAAGAAATAAAATAAGGATTTGGAATTTTATTATATAATGCTAAAAAAATGGTTAATGTTAATAATTCTATAAATGGATAGAGCAATGAAATTTTTTTTTTACAAGAACGGCATTTAGCCCGAAGAATGAGCCAGGATAAAATTGGTATTAAATCATACCACGCTAA
>JABDEC010000020.1 GCA_013287265.1 Candidatus Babelota bacterium
AACGGAATGTAATCTTAATTTATCATCTTTTTCTTTTGATTTTTTAAATGATTCGGCTCTTTTACTTGTCAGTCGTTCATCCCAAAAAACCCAATTGATTTCAGGAAATTTTATTTTATACGCTTTTTCAAAATCAATTATTTTTTGGGTTTGAATGCTTATCGTACCTTTCATTGTTTTAGGATAACCAATAAGTATAGTTTTAATATTTTCTTTTTCAATAGCCTTTTTTAAAAAATCTTCTAAATCATTTGTTTGCACAGTTTTTAGTGGAATTGCAATTATACCTAATGAATCAGAAATTGCAGTTCCAGTGTAAACATCACCTAAATCAAGAGCCAAAATTTTCATTTAATTCCTCATGTTTAATTTTCAGTTTGCTTATTTGCAAATAAAATGCAAATTACTTATTATTTAAGCATGCACAAACAATTAGCAATCCCAAAAATTTTACCCGTAACTGCACATACTGATTTTGTAGGAAAAGGTTCAATTTTTGTAGCCACTCTCGGTTCAAAATTAAATGGAATTGATTTTATTCCTAAAGCCTTGCAAAACGGTGCAACACAAATAGTAATTCAAAAAAATTTGTCATTGCCAAAAAATGTACAGAATTCAATTGATATTTATAAACCTGAAATCATTGTTGTTGATGATTGTAGACAAACATTAAGTGAATTAAGCGCAAAGGCTTGGAATTACCCTGCAAAAAAATTAAACATAATTGGGATTACGGGAACTAAAGGAAAAACAACTACGGTTTATTTATTACATCACATACTTTCGCGCTCAGGTTATAAAACAGCCATGATTTCAGGAGTTGAAAATATTATCAACAACAAAAAATATGAATCAGCTCTAACAACTCCACTTCCTGATTATCTTCATGCTTTTTTTTATAGGTGTGTTCAGGAAGGTGTTCAATTTGTTGTAATGGAATCATCTGCACAAGCATTTACTTTAAAAAGACTTTATGGAATTGAATTTAGTGGTGCGATTTTTACAAATTTTGATTTGGAACATTCTGAATTTTATCAAAATATGGATGAATATTTTCAGGCGAAATGCACATTATTTAAACAGTTAAAAAAACATTGTCCTGCAATAATTAATTCAGATAATTTGTGGGGTGAAAAATTATTTAAAATGTATCAAAAGACACAGCCAAATTCTCAATTTCAAATTTTAAAAAATAATTCTTCGGGTTTGGAAATTAAATTGAAACATCAAAATGTTATTTACAATTTTTCATCCAATTTAGTTGGAGAATTTAATGCACACAATATAGCAGGAGCAATTTCTTTATTATTAGAGCTTGGCTTAACACCGGAGAAAATAAAATATGCATTATCTACTTTTTGTCATGTTCCTGGCAGAATGGAAAGATACATTCTTAATAATGGCACAGTTGCTGTCATAGATTACGCGCATAATCCATCATCTTTTTCTAAAATTTTACCAACTTTGAAAAATATGACAGACAATTTAATTGTTGTTTTTGGATGCGGTGGAGATAGAGACAAACAAAAACGTCCTTTAATGGGTGAAATTGCATCAAATATTGCAGATAAAACAATTATTACTTCGGACAATCCCAGATCGGAAAACTTAGATGAAATAATTAGTCAGATATATTCAGGCATTCCAAAAGAAAATCAAAATAAAGTAATCATTGAAAAAGACCGCGCAAAAGCAATAAATTTGGCTTATCAATTATCAAAAAAAGATACAATAATTGCAATTCTAGGGAAAGGTCCTGATGAATATCAAATATTTGGAGACCAAAAGTTTTACTTTAGCGACCGCGAAACAATTTTAAAATCAGATAATCAAAAATCCAATTAAATAGATCAAAAATTCAATATTTTTTCTTATTATTGAAAATTTAATTATAAATATTTTATTTTCATTCTATTAAATTTAATTTCAATTTTCTAAATTAAAAATAGGGGAAGAAGGTTGAAAAGATTTGCATTATCATCTCTTTTTTTGTTTCTTATCTTATCATTTAATTCAAGTTCACGCTGCGACGACTTAAAACCACTGGCAGAGAAATTAAATTCAAAGCCTTCAAAATTATGCCTGAGTGAAATTCTTGAATTAGTTGGCTTAGGCGATTCTCTTTCAAAAGCACTTGGAGATGATTTTTCAATTTTAACTGATTTGATTTTTTCAAATTTATGTTTTAAACAACCCAAATCAGTAAATATTTCATCTGATGAAATTACTTTTATTGCTGATGCCAATTATAAAGAAACTAATGCAACTGCAAAAATCAGATTGCAAAAAAAGAATAAAATAGAAATTGCTATTGCTTTACAACTTAATCAACCTGAGGCTTTTAAATTAGGTTCATTAAATTCATCATTATCTAAAGTAGATGAAATAATACGCTTTAATAATCTGACAATTGCATTTACAACAATTGATAATGATAAACCTCTTTTTGGAACAAAAAATTTGCCTTCTGGTGTTTCACTTTCAGGAGAAATTACTGCCGTTGGATTTGTAAAAGACTTTGCGACAGCTCTAGGTCTTTCAAAAATAAATATAGAAGTAGTTGCTCCTCCAGGTTTAAAAGATTTTAAAGATTTAATTTTTAATTTTGAAAAGATTGAAACAGGCAAAAGGATTTGTCCTGCTGGAGCAATGGAAGCATTAATTAAATCAGGCAAATTAAATATAAAACCTGAAGTACGAGATTTATTGCTTAATTTAATAAGTAAATATTTAAGATATGAAGATGGAACTGAATATTGTTTTGGGACAAATTTCGGAGTTATTTTTGACGAAGATTACAATTCAACTTTTTATTTAGCCGGTGATTTTGAAGTAAAAGGCAAAGCATTTAAATTCATGTTAAAATTAAATGATGATTTTATTTTAACATTTGGATTTGCTTCGCCTTCCGGTCCTTTAAAACTTGGTGATATTTACGGCTTATTCAAACCAATTGATGAATTATTAAACTTTTCAGACCCATTAATTGCGCTTACTAATGGAAAAGATCAAACAATATTTGATATCGATTTTACAAAAAAAAGAAAAAAAGTTAATCCAAATTTACCAGGCGCAATAAAAATAAGTGATGGTTTATCAATTTCAGCAATTGTAAATACTGTCGGATTATTAAATACGTGGGTAACTGGACCTTCTGGTATAGGAAAAATTAAAACTTCATTTATTGTTCCTTTACAAATCATAAGAGACAAAAGTTTAAAAAGTCTAAGAATTAAATTCACTCCCGAAAGAGATGTTTGCCCTCTTGAAATTATAAAACACGTAATAAAAGAACTTAACTTAGAATTTGCAAATTCAATAATTAATATATTTAATGTTTGCCTGCCAAATGATCAGACAGAAATTGATTTAATTTTTGATGATCAATCAAAACCAATTTTCTTTATCAGTGGAAATTTATCTAAAGTTGGTCTTGATTTTATGCTTAAAGTAAGATCCAAACTTCTGCAGGATAAAACAACAAAATCTGCATTTTCAGTCGGCGTGAGAGTAAAAGATTTTAAATTAAGCAATATAAATAATTTATTAAGTCCATTTGATTCCATTCTGACTTTATATAATCCTGCCGTCGTATTTACAAATGAAGATGATGAAATGCTTTTTGACATTGACACACAAAAATTTCAGGTCAATCCAAATCTACCTTTCGTTGTTAAAGATCTTAAACAAGGAATAAATATTGTTGCAGAAAAATTACAATTTAAAGGCATTTTAGAAAAAATATTCGGTCAACCAAAAGGAGTCATAAGAATTCCTAAAGGCGCAAATAAAGTTGAAGATATAAAAATTGAAATTAGCGAATTAAAAAAAGTTTGTTTGAGCGGTATTCCTGGAATTGGTGCTTTTATATCGAGCCTTGGGGATGCATGCATAGATGTTACAAAAGTTACAATTTCATTAATTAAAGATTCGGTTGGAATTTTAATTAGTGGAGAATTAATAGTTTTAGGTCAACACGCTCCTGCAAATCTTTATATTGATATGGAAAAAGGCGCCCCTCATTTCTTATTAGAAACAGATTTACCAAATAATCTTTCTTTCCAGACTTTAACGAGCAAATTCGGTCCGCTCGGACAGATTTTAAAACCACTTGAAGAGTTGGTAAATATTGAACTTAAAAAACCTGAAAATTTGAATTCTCCAAAATTATTAATTTCAGATACAAAAAGCGCAAGAGAAATTAAAGGAGTTGGAGCAGTCAACCAGGGAATTACAATTATTTCTAATATTGAAATGCGGGGAATTTTAGGAGAGTTATTTAAATTCTTAGGCTTAAGCAATGTTGATGCAAAAATTACAATTCCGTTAGACCCAAGCAAAGTTGAAGATTTCAGTATTAGTGTTGAAAAACCTATAGATCAAAATTTCCCGAGTGGCAACAGCGCAGTAATTAAATTCAAAAAATTTATTTTTAGCTTAAAAGGTGGAACTCCACCAAAAATTTCTATAGAAATTGATGCAATGTTTGACCCATCAAAATTAGGAATGGGCGGAAGTCCATTAGGAGTTAAATTTTCCGGAGCAGTAAAAACCGGTGGAATTGAATTAGTTGGTGATATTTCAGGTGATGTTTTAAATGGTCCTTTAGGAATTCCAATACAATTGAAAGATCCGGCATTTAAAATTCAATTAGCAGGTGGCGCGCCAACAGGCTTTGGTTTATCAGGCCATTTAGATTTAAGTGGTGGTAGAATTATTGATCTTTATTCTGATTTAAATTTGACAGATCCATTAAGCAGCGCATTTGATTTCTCCATAGAAAAAGTATGTTTAACTGATCTATTTGCATTGTATACGTTAGCAACTCAAAAAGCATTTGAGATAAAATTACCGGATATTTTCTGCATGCAAGGAAGGAATGGAAAAAAAGGAGTTGAAGGCAGCTGGGCATTAAAACAAGTTAATGTCACAAAAGACGGCAAAATAGTAAAAACAATTCCTTCTGGCCTTAATTTGCGTGGAACCGCTAATATTGAATTTTTAAATGTTTCGGGCGATGTAGATGTAAAAATTGACCCTTCAAGACTTTTACTTTTTGCACAAGGAAAATTAGATAAAATAAATATTGGCAATAATCTTCTTATAATGTCCAGCGCAGATGATCTTAATAAAGGTCCATCATTAGCAATTCAAATAGGTTTGGATAAACAAGAATTTAAAATTGACGGATTAATTAATTTAGCCGGATTTTTCAAAGTAAAACAAAAAATTCTTGCTACTAGAAGTGGATTTAATTTTGAATTAGAAGCTGGCGCTGGTGATGTTGTTAATCCTTTATTGCAAGCTCAAATTTCAGGCCTTGCAAGTTTTCAATCGCCTGTTGATTTTATGTTAACGGTAATGTTTAAACAATATCTCCAGGATTATATTATTGATCAAGTAAATACAGCATTTAATGAAGCAAAAAAAGCAGTGGAAAGTGCGTTAAATGACGCAAAAAATGAAATAAATAAAGTTGATGATATTGCAAAAGATTTAAGAAAGAAAATTCAGGATGCGCAAGGTAAATTAGATAGCGCAAAAAGTGCATTAAAGTCTATTACTGATGCAAAAAATTCAGCATTAACTGTGTTAAAAGCAGCACAAAGAGGAGTTAGTGCAATTCAGGCACAAATTGATGAGCTTGAATCATGGTGGAATAAATTACCAGCAGGACCTTAATGGAGTTAAATTATGACGAAAATTAAATATCTAATAATAATTTTGGCAATAATATTTAACAACAATTTAAATGCAGATTTTTGGGATGATGTTGCAAAGCCTTTTAAAAAAGCAGTCGAAAAAATTGATGATTTTTTTAACGATGTAAGTAAAAATTTAGAAAAACATTTAAATACAAAACTTACAAGAAAAGCCGATTATGAAGCAAGAAAATTATTATTAAAAGGATTAAAAGAAAGTGCTGACTTAACATTAAAAATAGCACAAGAAGCAGTTGACATAACAATGACAGGAGCTGAAGCAACAGCAAATGCTGCAGTTGAGGCTGCAAAAATTTTTCTTAAAGGACTGGAAAATGTTTCTGCCGGAAGTTTAGAAGGTGCAGCTGTTGCAGCAAGAGGAATTATTGAGGGAGTAAAACAAGGAGCTATACTTTCTTTAGAAGCGGGTCAATATGTGGTTTCAAATGCTTTAAATTTAATTAAGATTAATGAGATTAGTTATAGCGGAAAATTAAGTGGATTGTCTCAGGGAAAATTTGGAAATATAAAAGTTAAAGGTGCAATTGCAGGAAATGCTTTCCCTACCTTAACATTAAATTTAGATGTTAATGATATAGCAGGAAGCATTGTGTCTGTTGTTTCAAGCTTAGCTAATTCGTTAAAAGATCTTGTTAATCCATTTGCACAAAAAGCAGAAATTGTAAAATCTGATGTTTCAGTAGCGCAAAAATCAATAAATCAACCATTGCCTCAGGAATTTTCTCAATTGGATAAAGCACTGGATGAAGTAAACAAAAAATTAGCCGAAATTAAACAGGAACAGGAACAAATGAAACTTGCATATTCAAAATATTTTTCCCAATCAATTGATGTTTTAGCTAAAACTGTTAAAGATGCCGGGATCTGTAATGGTAGAGATTGTGTAATTGCAAGAAGAGTTTTTGTTGAAAGAGCAGCAGAATTTGACGCTTTACACAAAGAATTAAATGAGTTAAAAACAAAAGTTAAAATATTTTAATCACAATGACAATACATTGTTAATGATGGCTGATCTGGCATTGGTTGTCTTGAAACCCAACACAAACCTTCTTTGCCAGTGTTTGCACAAGTACAATATTGATTTAAAATTTTACCTTTACATGCTTCATCAGTTGGGAATAATTCCTGAATTAAATATTGTCCATTTAAAAGTTTAGTTCTAATTTGATAAGCTTCAGGATGTATAAAATACAAATATCCACTCATAGGATTTATCAGACTACCATCAAAAAGCCAAGGTTTTTTCTCTTTCATTTCTTTATAAGTTCTATAAGCTAAATTTATTTCAGGCTTTAATTTACCATCTTTCATTGCAATATTCCGGTCTAAAAGAAGCATTGGTCGTAGGGGCGTTGAATATGATTCTTTATAATCTTGCGGTGTTGATAAAAACAATTGGACTTTAGGCAAATCCCAATACGTTATTTTTTTATTATCCAAAGCATCTTTAACAGGTTTTAAAACAGTTGGATATTTTTCATAAAATCTATTAAAAGCGGTTTTTTGTAATTTTTCTATTTCAGCATCATTTAAAACTTCATTATTACAATTGCAACATGTCTGATTATCGGCATCTAATTGACAACCTGTTGAAGGTAAACATCGACCTTTATTTCCTGTGTTTGAACAAATACATGCGTTGCCAAAATCTGTGCATCCATCATAAATTTTGCCTTGAATATCTTTTAAAATTATTAAAAAAAATAAAATTATAATTTTTTTCATTTATTTTCTCTTAAAGATTGTTCTAATTGATTTTTAAAGACAGGTAAAATTTCTATTGCTTTTGTATATGGAGGGCCTTGAAGCCATTCCACAGATCGCAAAACCGAGCCAATTGCAGGATTAAAATTAGTTAATTCCATATTTTTTTTATTTAGTTTAAATTGATTTGAATTTTTTGGATTATTTGCAACGTTTATCATAGCATTAATATAATTTAATAAAGTTACTTTTTTTTCATCTGATAAGTTTTTTACATAAATGTCATACCAATTTTTTGCTAACTGCTTTGGATCATCTGAAAAAAGTTTAAAGATTGAAATAAATAAAAAGAACAATAATAATTTGTTAATAATTTTCATTTAATTCCTTTTACATATTAAAATTTCCTGCTGAATTTTTTGTCCATCAATTGCGTAGCAGATATTTTTTTTGCAATAAGCTTTATACAACTCTCTTATTTCATTTAATTTATTATTTAAATAATCTTTTAAAAAATTAATAAATTTTAATGATTTTTCAGTTTTTGAGGTAGAAAAATAAGATATTAATTCATTTATTTTATCTAAGAAAGAATCAAAATTTATTTTTGAATTATTAATATCAGTTGGAAGTTGAGTTGAAAAATTTATTAAATTATATATTGAATTTGCGTTGGGATCTGTGTCTGTAAATTTTTTAATTAAATTTATAATCTCCAACATAAAACAAGCATTTTCATCATTTTCATTACATCTCTTTTTGAAAACAATAATATTAATGTGTAATTTATTATTTAAATCAGCTAATTGCTTTTTTACCTCATCAGATTTATCGGCAAAAATAATAGTATTTACAAAGAAAATTACTGAAATTAGATAATTTAATTTCATCATTCCTTCCTTTTTTCACCTTTTTTTATATAAAACAAGGCTATCACATATTAACTAATAAAATCAATAATTTATTTACTATTTTTAATTAATTTAATTTAACTATTGAAATTACTTATTTATTTGTATTATTATGTAAATAAGAAGGAGTTTAAAGTTGAAGAAAATATTAGTTTTAATCATGATTCTTATGGTTTATAGGGAAATTAAACCAGTAAGAACCAGAACATTTAAAACTAATACAAATGAATGCCCTTCCGGTTCGAGTGTAATTAAATGCAACTCAACTGATGATTGCATTTACTCATGGGGACCGAATGCATTCTGTAAAAATGGTGTCTGTTATTTAAAATATGATTCATGTAATGAGGATCAGGAATGTTTAGAAATGTTGGAGAAAAAATGAAAAAATTATTTATTTTAGCTATTTTTTATTATTGTTCGTTTAGTGAAGCTGTACTTCCATCCAAGCCAGGAAGCTGTAAAAAGGGAGAAGTTAACGTAGCTGGAAAGTGTGTTTCTAAAGAAATAAATTTAAAAGCCATTCTGAACTATTTGAATGAGGATTTGAATTTAAATGTCAGCGATAGAGATTTAGAAATGGCATGCAATGAGTATACATTTTTTGGAAACAGAGAGCTCGGATTAAAATATTTAAAATTGGATAGAGCAAATGGTTCAGATGAAGATAAATTAAAGGTGTTAAAGGCGGTTTGTGATGGGTTAAATTCCGGCTTTAGAGGACCCGTAGTGTGTAGACAGCCAGGTTGTCCTCCAGGAATGCCAGATTGCACAAAAAATGATTGGATTTTTTCCTTAACGTCTAATCCAAATTATGAAGAAAAAACAAATTTATATGGCGAATGTCCATTATTTTAAATTGAAAGAAAAATTTTATGAAAAAGGCAGATAAATTTAATTTATTATTCATTTTTTTTGCAATAAACTTTGCTTCTTTTAATTTAATTTTTTGTCAGGAAAAATGGATTTGCCAACCACCTGGAATGGCTATAAATGATGCTACTTGTAAAAATCAACTGGGACAAGATTGGACATATATTCCTCCATATAGAACATTGTCTGATTGTCCCATGGGACGCGAAATGCTTTGTAGAAAAAATAGTGCATTAAAAACTGCTACGCCAAATCCGATGAGTCCATTTTCACTCGATTCTATAAAACAAGCTATTGAACAAGGTAAAGTTATGTTAAATTGCACAACCGGAACTGAACAAAAACTTTCAATGATTCAGGGAAAAGTAAAAGTTGGCACAATTTTAAATCCTCTTTTTCAACCGGGAATGACTGGAGCAAAACAAAATTGTGATGTTTATTTAATTATTTAAGGGAAAAAATGAAGAAAATTATTGTATTAATATTAATTTTCAGCTTTATTAAAATAAATGGTGAAACAAATGAAGATATTATTAATGCATTTAAAAAAATTGAAGAAGCCAGAGAAAATGCTATTAAAGATGCAGTAAACGAAGCAATTTCTGAACACGTGAAAGCAATTCAAGATGCAGCATTAAAAACTGCTGAAAGAATTCTTTTGTCTGCAATTGAAAACAATAAAAATTATTTAATTGTTTGTGAATCATCCGGAACGCTCAAAGATCTAACAGAAAAAGAAGGACATACCCATATTGCTCGAGTAAAAAATCCTAATTATTCCGGTCTTCTAGGCGGCAAAGAATATTGTGATATTTATCTTATAAGTTAATTAGATCCATTTTTTAAAATACAACAAAAAAGAGGCGTACTTTCAAAATGTCTCTTTTTTGCTGTATTTATCAAAAAAAGCCATTAAATTTTTATAAATAATTTCTTTAAGAAAATACCTTATTTAAACCTGTTTTTTATACTTTTAACAATCTTATTTGAATAATTTTGATAATTTTTGTTTAAAACTCTTGTTTTTTATATTTTGAATATATTACAATTAGAATAGATAAAGTATTCTACAGTTGAATACTAATAAAATAAAAAAGGAGAGTAAAAATGAAAAAGTTAATTTTTTACGCATTAATTATGTCATCTGTTTGCAATAGCTTTTTAAATGCAGCTATTGATGCAAAATTTGTGCCTATTCTAAAAGCTTCACTTTCGACAATTTCAAGATCATTGAAAGAGATTGCTGATATACCAGACACTCAATTACAAGAAGCATCCCCAAAAGAAATTGGCTGTAAAATTTTCAACTCATTAATTTTACCTGTTAAAGTTGGAGTTGATGAAGAGGGTGACCCAATTAAAAAATCAATTTTAACAGTTGCAATCGAGTTAATACCTGGAATTGATCAAGATACTTTAACTGTTATTACACCAACTATAGATGGTTTACAAGCATTAGCAGTTAAAAAACTTGGCTGTCCAAAACCAAAAGTATAAAATAAATTGAGGCAGTAAGATTTAAAGTTTTACTGCCTTATTCCTTAAAGATTATGAAGATCAAAATTTTAATTATTTCACTTTTAATTATAAGTCAAATAAAGTGCGAAAATTGGCAACTTGCAAGTATATGGGCAAATGTTTTATTAGATAATTTAGAAAGAGTTAAATTTGGGAAAATGGATAATGAG
>JABDEC010000021.1 GCA_013287265.1 Candidatus Babelota bacterium
TTTTTTAATAATTTTAATAATTTTATTTTTAAACAATTCAATTTTTACTCAACAGACAAATAACATAATTACGTTGTTCATTGATGAATATCCAGCTGACAAAAATAATAATTATAATCATCAAAATTTAACTGAAATATGTAAAATGTTTGATAAAAGAATTCATAATTGCAATGGAATTGAATTTCCATTTAATTATGGAATCTTCGCTACCTATGCCGGATATTTAGGTCTATCTGATCAAAACGGGCAAATAACTTTTGTAAGAAAAACACAAAAAAATTCAATAAATTTGTTAATTGTAGATAGAATTCGACCGATTTTTATGTTAAAAAATACAATTGCTTATTGGGAAATTAGCCAGGATGCCAATGCTAAAATGTATAAAATTGAAAGGAAGCAAGATGAAGAAACTAAAAGTGATTATTGGAACGTTACTGAAAAAAATTTACCAAAAAATAACAGAATTCCAATACATACGATAATAATTTTTGCAAATCCCGATTCTATTTATGTTCCATTAGGAATAACTATTACAAAACACCAAGATTCCCATTTAATTCTGCCAAAAATATACGCAAAAAATAATTATGAGCACATCAAAAATGCACTTTTTCTTTTATCCATTAAACCTTTTTTTGGTTCAGTTAAAAAAATAACAAAAGAAATTCCGTTGGGTTATCAAATGCATATAATTCCTTAAATATTTTAATAAAAAATAATTGCTGATATAATAGTTAAAAATGAATATTTACTTGTGCAAAGGAAGTAAAAAAATATGAAGCTTCAAGTATCTTTTGATTCTTTAGATTTAGACAAATCAATTGATATCGCTATGAAAATTGTAAATTATGCCGATATAGTTGAAGTTGGTTCTTTACTTGTATATAAATATGGCACCAAGGCTATAGAAACATTTAAAAATCATTTACCAAAAACTTCTTTATTGGCTGATATAAAAATTGTCGATCGTGGCAAAGATGCAGCAAATCTAATGATAAATTCAGGCGCAGATTGGGTAACTGTTGTAGCAGGAACCAGTAAAGAAGTCATTCATGCCGTTTGCACAGAGGCCCACAATGTTAACAAAAAAGTAATGTTAGATTTAATTGATTCAAGCTCTCCTGGTCAATCGGCTTTAGAGGCCAAAGGTTTAGGTGTTGATGCAATTTTATTTCATCAAACTTATGATGAAAATCAATCGTTATTATTTCTTGATAAATGGGATATGGTAAAAGGCAATACAACATTGCCTATTTTTATTTCAGCTAAAATCACGAGAGAATCCGTTGAAAAAATTATTCAATTTAATCCAGACGGTTTAGTTATTGGAAGATCAATTGTTCAAGCTGAAGATCCTGTCCAAGAAGCTAAATTTTTTTATGACTTATGCCATCGGGAAAAAATTTAGCTATTCGTATAATTCTTCTTCAATCTCAGTGGCTGCCGGTTCAGAATAATCATATCTGGAACCAGGTACTATCACCGGTGAAAATGAACGTCCGTTATCAGGAGATGGTCCAACACCAATAATCGGTCCATTTTCTGACCCACCTAACCCGAAAGTAACTCTGCCAAATTGAACACCTAAAGCACCACCTCTTCTTCTGCAACATCTAGCAGAAGCATCTGAAGCGATACCAAAGATTATAACTAATATAATTAATAATTTCTTCATATTTTCCTCCATTTACCCTTATAATAACATATTTCAGATAGAGATTAAAAGAGATTATTTTTGACATGTCCTTTGCTGGGGATTATGACCAACACATCTAAATCCCGATCTACATGGAACAATATTTCCGTCAAAATTACCACAACGTTCGCCTTGTTCTGCTCTTCTTTCACATCTTGAACAAATTGTACCACTCTGTCTATTTCCGCACTTCCACAGTTTGCAATAGTGAGTTCCTGGACAATCAGAATTTTGCCGGCAACTTGTATAAATTTGATTGGAGAAGATTAGAATTATAACAAGAATTATTTTTTTCATATTTTTCCTCTTAAAACAATCCTACTGAACACGCACAATCATAATCACCATTTGGTGATCTCATTTCAGAACATCCATATGAATTAATGTCTACAGTATAAAGATTTTTATTAGATACTATTTGATTCTGCCCATATAGCGAATATAAACACTTTGTTGCATTTTTTATTGAACTATGACTTGGACCAATTGTCCCATATCCTAAAGAACCATGGATAAAAAAACTATAATTTTTGTATGGAATGTTTATTTTTAGTGAGCCATTATTTGGTATTACCCTTTCAATTTCATCACTTGGATATTCGATGGCTTTCAAAACAATTGGAACATCTACCGGTAATTTATTAACAATTGTTATTTCTCTTTCAGATTGAGCATTGATTAGATTCATTGATAAAAATGATAAAAATAATAACTTCTTCATATTTTCCTCCATTTACTCCTATAATAACATAATCAAAAAGCTGATTTCAAGGGTTTTTTGAAAGTACCTTTATGACGAAAAACAAATTATTTTTTATATTGTAAATCGTACATTTCTTGAACTTCATGGATAGTGGTTGATTCTGTAGCGCTTTTATCAGGACGATAATTAATAAATCTTGGAAATCTTAAAGCAAAACCTAAATTTTTTTCAGTTTTTCCTGCTGTGTGCGCAGGCGATAAAGTAATTTCATCTGCTCTTATTGTGCAAACAATTTCAGGATAAGTCCAAACATCGGGAGATAAATTCTTATCACAAATAGTATTTGTAGGTTGAATTAAATCTTTAATTTTATCGCATCTTTTTTTTAAATCAATCCACTCTTCATCTGTCATTCCTGTACCGACTTTAGCAATGGTTTGGAATATATCTTTTTCTTTATTATAAATTCCTACTAAAAATGCACCTATACCAAATTGCGCTCTTTTGCCCGTTCCGTGATAATAACCTAAAATTACGCAATCAATTGTATCATTTAAATGCCCCGCAACTTCTCTTTTTAATTTTATCCAATTAAAATTTCTTTTTCCTGCCTGATAAATTGAATCTAATTTTTTTACAACAACTCCTTCAAGACCAGCCTGAATATTTTCCAGCAAATAATTTTCAAGTTCTGAAGCATTATTAATTTCTTTTTGTTGAATTACGTGAATATCATCTGGTTGATAGTTTTTAAATAAGTTTTCTAATTTTTCTCTTCTTTCTATTTGAGTTGAATTTAAGGTAGATTTTCCATTTAAATAAAGTAAATCAAATAAAAATAATTTTAATGGCAATTCAGTTATTGCGTCTTCAATTCCATGTTTTCTTTTACGTTTAACAGTTTCCTGAAATGGTACAAAACTTCCTGTGTTGATATCATACGCAACAGCTTCACCTTCACAAATTAATTCTTTTGCATCAATTTTTAAAACTTCTTCAACTAAATCAGGAAACATATAAGACATATCAATTAAATTTCTGGAGAAAAATTTTACTACAGGTTTTTCGCCGGTTTTATCCAAATGAACCTGCAACCTAAAACCATCTAATTTAGGTTGCGCAATGCATTTTCCAATTTTATCTATAACATCCTGAGCTGAAGGTAATCTTTCCGCTGCAGCAGGTCTTACCGGAATTCCAACTTTGATTTGTCTTTTTTCTATTCTTTTTTCACCGTACATTTTTGCATTGTACGCAACTAAACCAATATCTGCGCATAAATTATATTGTTCTTCAATTTCTTTTCTTAAAGATTTGTCTCCTTTAATCATCCATGAAAATGCATCAATTAAAGTCATATCAGAAAAACCTAACCTTAAAGTTGCTGTTAAGATCCGGATAATATATTTTGCGCTTACAGGATCTAAATCTTTTAGTAACTGAAACACTTTTTCTTGTTTTAAATCTTGTGAACCGGTTCCAGAAATTTGTTCGATTTCAATTAATCTGTCATACACCTGCTCAACTGAAAGATTTGAACTAATTCTCCAACTTCCATGCTCTAAAATTGAACCTAAATCACCTATTTCTTTATAACGTTCTTTTATTTCTTGCTCAGAGATATTTAAAATTTTTGTAATAACTTTTATTGCATTTTTTTCTGCAAAATTAAATTTAGTTCCAACATAAGGTGGATTTAATTCTCCCAAAGAAAAATATGCTATTATTTTTGCTTCCTGGGGATTTGATTTTTTTAAAAGTTCACTTAATAAATTAGTAATTTCCAATCGGGAGGAAATAATTTCTATCTTATTAAAAATCTGCGCAACATCGCTGAATTTCATGTAATCCCTTTGCTGATAAACCGCAATACTACTCTCAAATGAAGCTAACATAACAAAGAAAAAATATATATAAGAAAACATTAAATTATTTTTCTAAAAGACAAATAATATTGCAAAGCTGAAAATAATGATAAAAATATGGTGCAAAAGATTAAGAATATCTCAGCAATATTAAAAAAATTAAAAGTCTTAATATCGTGAAATGGATTTAAAATAATTATTGTTAGCATAATAATCTGAAATGTTGTTTTTATTTTGCCATAAATTGATACTTCAATTGAAAAATTATTTTCTAACGCAATTTGTCTTAATCCCATCATAAAAAATTCGCGACCAATTAAAATTATTACCCATAAAAAGTAAATTTTTTTAATTGCCAAAAGAGAAATTAATGTTGAGGAAATTAAAAACTTATCTGCAATTGGATCTAATGCTTTCCCGAATTTTGTTTCCATTTTATATTTTCGCGCAATATAACCATCTAAAAAATCAGTAATGCTGAATGCAACAAATAACAATGCCAATAAAATATTTAACCACAGATAATTATATGGTAAAAAATAAACCAAAAATAATGGCAAAATTAATGGAGACAGGATTAATCTTATTAATGTTAAAATGATGGGAATATTCAGGGAAAAAGACATAATTCATAATCCAAAACAATGTCCGTCTACGTTTTTACAAAGCAAAATTGATTTCTTCGTTAATCAACTATGTCGGACAGTCTTCGCACTTCCGATATCAAACTTAATTCTTCTACCACATAACTGGCCGTGCCAGACGAAGCCCGCTAGGGCGAAGACTGGTGGCGATGCAGGGATTCGAACCCCGGACCTACAGATTATGATTCTGCCGCTCTAACCAACTGAGCTACATCGCCTAATTATATATAATTGTATCTTAAATACTTAATTTTTGAATATTATTTTTTATGCTGAATAAAAAGTTAAAGATAGATCTTAGAAAGAAAATTCCAGTCAATAATGTTGAAACAATACCAACCATCATTGTCACAGCAAAACCTTTAATAGGTCCCGAACCAAATTTAAATAAAACTAATGCAACTAAAAGGTGCGTAATATTAGCATCTAAAATAACCGGCAAAGCATCGGAAAATCCATCTTTTACTGCAGCCTGAACACTCATTCCATTGGCAAGAGCTTCTTTTATTCTTTCATAAATTAAAATTGAAGCATCAATTGCCATACCAACTGTTAAAACCATACCAGCAATACCCGGCAAAGTTAGCGTTGCTCTTAGTAATGCCATTCCGACAAGAATAATTAACATATTATAAACAAGCGCAATAAATGCAAAAATGCCTGATAATTTATAATAAAAAATACTAAAAATAAATAATAAACCTAAACCAATCAAGCAGGACATTAAACCATTTTTAATTGATTCATAACCAAGTGACGGCCCAATTCTTCTTTCTTCAGCAAATTCAACCGGCGCAACAAAAGCACCGGATTTTAATAACATTGAAAGTTCTTTTGCTTTATCCTGACTAAATCTACCGGTAATAGCACCTTCACTTCGAATTTCATCTTGTATCGTAGCAGCTGAAATGACTTTTCCATCTAAAATTGCAGCCAAAGTTTGACCAATATTTTTGCTTGTCAATTCATAAAATTTTCTGCCACCTTCTGGTGTCAAACGAAAATTAACGACTACCTGCGCACCCATTCTGCCACCGATACTTGGAAACGCATCGCGCAAATCTCTACCGGTAACTTCAGCATATGTTGAAACTAAATAATATTTTTTTTCACCTTTTTGCACATCACGGTCAGGAACAATCATTGTACCTTCGGGAATTTCTCCACCATATTCTTCTAAAATTTCTTCAGGGCTTGAACCTACTTTTTCCACAATTTTGAATTCAAGCATTGCAGGAGTACCAATCATTTCTTTTGCTTTTGCCGGATTATCTACATCAGGAAGTTCTACAATTATACTTCTATCTCCTTTTGTAGAAACGTTAATTTCTTCAACGCCAATTTTTTTTAAGCGCGTATCTAAAACTTCTCTGTTTGTATGTAATGCCCAATTTTTGATTTCACTTAATTTTTCTTTAGAAAAAGTTAAATATAAAGTTTTACCTTCAAGATTTGATTTTAATTCAGGATGTTCTTCTTTTAAAAATTGTTGAGTATCATAAGCTGTTGATTCAGAATCAAAATTTAAAACAATGTTTCCATTGTCTATTTTTGAAGATGTAGGATTTTTTTGAGACTCTTTTAATAATTCAGAAATTCCATGCAATCTATCTTGCAACTCATGTTCTACTGCTTTTTCAACTTTCACATCAAGAGTGATATAAGTTCCACCAACTAGATCAATACCAAATTTAATATTCTTTCTTAAAGGCATTACAAAATATAATGATATTAAAGCAAAAGCAATCCAGAATGAAAAGCTTGAAAAAAGCACTCTGCGCGCAGTAAAAGACATTTGTTTATCTCCTAAATAATTAATTTTCAAAATTTTGAATTTTAAGTCCGTCTACGTTTTTACAAGTCTAAATTTACTTCTTCGTACATTACTCCGTCGGACAGTCTTCGCAATTTTTCTATAAATGTTAATTTTTCTACCTCAAAAGCGGCGCAGCCAGACGAAAGCCCGGTAGGGCGAAGACTGGTGCCGAAGAGGGGACTCGAACCCCTACAGGATTTCTCCCACAGCCACCTCAAAGCTGCGTGTCTACCAATTTCACCACCTCGGCCGATGTAAAATTGTAGTTAAAAATTTAACAAAAAAGTGATCAATTGGCAAATTAACAAAGATTAATTTATTGTTACTTGTCTCTACTTATAAAAAGATTTAAACCAACCAATTATTGAATCTAACCAGCCTTGTTTTGGTTTTGGCTTTACACCTTCTTCAGCTTTACGTTTTTTTAATGCAGCTTCAATTTCTCTTTGCTCTTCAATCTGTTTAATTTTTTGATACTCCTCTTTTATGTTGAATCCTTGATTATTCAGCTCTTCTATTTTTGATAAAATTGAAGTCGCGAGTTTATCTGCTTTATCTAACAATCCGTCAAAATATTTTTTTAAATCAACATTAATATAATTGAAAATGCTTTGTACATTTTTTAAATAGCCTTCAATTTGATAGAATAAAGCTTTAGCTTTTTTGTCATTTAAAATTCTTCCAATTTCTTTAAAATCATTCCATGCATTTTTTTCATATTCACGACATTTATTTATTTGTGCCGCTAATTGATTTAAAACTTCATTAAATTTAGTTTCAAGTTCATTCAATGAATTTAGATCTGTTTGTAAATTTTCAAGCTCTTGTCTTTTTCCATTTACAAGATTTAAAAAATCACGTTCCTCAGTCGATAATATGCCTACAGCTTCTCTTTCTTTAGAAACTGACTCTAGAAAATAATTTAGCATTTCATGCAGTTCGCCATACTGAAAACCGATTTTTCTGAACATTTCTTCCACAGCTTTGTTAGCTTCATTTTTTCTATTGAAATATTCCATTTGTGGCTGCAACATTTGATTATTCAAATTTATTATTTTTTCAAATGTAGCTTCTGCTTGTTCCCACCAAACTCTTTTTAATAACCAATTTCCTTCATCTTCAACTGATAAAGTATCCAAAGTATTAACTATATCTTTTTCCATATCTTCTTTGGGTTCAATCACTGGTTGTTTTGCAGGCTGAATTTGTTGTGATGGTTCATTTTTAGGTTTATTGACTTCTTCTTTTTTCGGCTCAACTTTAACTGGCTCTTCTACATTTTCCGGTTTAATTTCTTCAGCTACTTTTGGTTCCTCAGCTTGTTCAGGTTGTTGCGATTCCTGATTATCAATTTCTTTATTTGCTTCCTCTTCATTTTTGGACAATTCTTCCGGTTTATTTTCTTTCACAGGTTCTTGCGCGTTTATTTCATCATTTTTAGATTCAACATCTTGTTTATCAATCTGATATTCACTCGCATCATGAACTTGCTCATCTTCACTTTTCTGAATTACGTCTTCAGAATTAATAAACAAATAAAATAATATTAAAAGAAAAAAAATCCTATTATTTTGAAAAATCATAACATTCAACCTTTTTTAAAAAATGGTATTTTATAAAACTTTAGCAAGTTCTTTTAATTCGTCCATTAAAGCCGTACATAACTCTTCAGATTCTTTTGAAATATAGCTCCAGCCAATTCCTGAATCTATATTGGTTAGAGATGATTTATCATTTTTTATGTCTATAATATCAATACGAACAACATTCATTAATGGATGCACTGATGAAGGCGCAGCTACAACACCTGCACGGCCCAAAATACTATAGGCAACATTGTCTCTATCCATAAAACACATCATAACTTTTTTTTGCCAAACCATATTGTGATATCCAGTATGATCTTTATGAATAGAAATTAAAATACTTTCAAAACCCTTTGGATAGATTAATTGTATTGGTGTTGTGTGAGGAAGACCTTTCTCGGAAAATGTAGCTAAAACTCCTACAGCTTTTCCGGTTTTCAAAGATGCAATTAAATCATCAGGAAGCTTTGCTCCAACATGTTTTGCCATAAAAATACTCCAAAAAATATATAAATTTTTTAATTAACTTTGTCTTTAAGACCCCTAATTCATCCCATAAACAAAAGGATGATGGTATTTTAAGTTTACCAGATCTGTCAAGTATTACCCCATTCATGCAGAATATTAATTTCAAGTTTATCATTATTTTATAATTTTGCACCAATAAGACTGTTTTAGTGTTATTATACCTAATACAATTAGAAAAGTGGGCAAAAGAATTAATTTTCTAATGATTTATGCTCAATTGCTTCTTTTACTAGACAAATTACATTATTTAAATCCTGGTTTGTTTTTTCAAGATGTGAGAAATTAGAAAATTTTATAACCTGAGCATTCAAAATTATTTCATTTAAAGTAATTACAAAATTTGTTTGAAAATTATTATTTTTTAAAAATTCAAGCAATTCTAATTCAGTTTTGGTGTTTACATCAATTCCAGATTTTAAAAGGATAAATTTTTTTATAATTTCACTTAATTCAAAATAAAATTTCTTTAAATCAATATCATCATCTATATTTTTTTTAAGAAGAAATAATGATGTTAACAAATCTCGCAAATCCAATTCAGGTAATTTTTTTTGGACACTAGGTTTTTTAAAATAAAAATATAGCAAGACAGAAATTAAAGAAATAAAAAATAAAATAAGAAAATAAAATAAATTTGTTTTCCAAAATGGCACATACCACAAATCATAAATTTTAAGATCTAATTCTAAATTTTCCATCTTA
>JABDEC010000022.1 GCA_013287265.1 Candidatus Babelota bacterium
TAAATGAAAGTTTTGGAGTTGATTTATTTGAAAATAGTTTAATCGGCGGGTCTCTTTTCAATGTTAGATATATTTCAGAAAAAAATTGGTGGTTTGAAGCAACTACAGGATTGGAAAAAGAAAGTGCAAAATACCGAGGAACTTCAAATTATAAAATTTCACGATTCGGATTGGATGATATAATTTTATCTGCAGGTTATGATATTGATACAAGTGAAAAATCGCAACTTATTTTGTATGGAATTACCGGATTTCCGACGTATAAAAAATTTTCTGCTCAACAACTTTTTGAAACTCCAGTTGGTACAAGATTTTTCGGTTTAGGTGGTGGAGCGGAATTTTCTTATACATTTATAATGGAGGAAAAACAAACTTTAGGAGCAATCGCACAAGCTAGAGTAATACATTTTTTTGACGGAAGTTGCTTTTCTCTATTAGGTGAAAATGCAAAAGTTCAACCTGGAAACCTAATTGATTTACTTTTTACTTTGAAATATCGAAAACAGATGAATGTTTTTGAAATTGGTTATAACCCAACATTTTTTACAAATCAGGCGGTAATACTTACAAGCCGGAAAATAGACTCTCCTAATTTCTTAAGAAACAGTATGTACTTTACTGCTTCCCATTTTTATCCAAAATCTATATTTAAAGCACCATTATTGTTGGGTATAGGCTTATCCGTTGGTCAATCTGAAAGATATCAGGAACAATCCTTCAGTTTTTGGGTTAATTTCACCCTTGTTTATTAAATGCATTTAATTGAAATATTTATTTTTGTATGTTAACCAATTATAAATAAATATCTTAAATGTAAAGGATAGTTATGAAATTTTTTATAAAATTATTATCACTCTCCATAATTATTTTTTTACTAAAATCTGCAGACATTGATAATAAATCTAATGATAAGAATTCTGCTGCTCTTATTGGAACTATTCATGAGTTTCAGGATATTTTAAAAAAACAAGATAAAGTAATAATAAATTTTTTTGGCAGTTGTATAGATTGTGCTCCTGGCAGAGAAGCTTTTAATAATTTCGTTGCATCTTTAGAAATTGAAGGCATTAAATTTTATGAATTTAAAGTAGATGATAAACCTGAAGTTTGCCACATTTTTGAAATTAAATCCCGTCCTTGCGTTATTGCATTCATTAAGGGTAACCCTCAAAAATTAAAATTGATAAGAGAAAATATTAATAATGCTAATTTAGAAAAATTGATAAGCATATGTTCTGAAAAAGAATAATCTTATTTTTTTTTGTAAATTCTTATTTTTTATTTTAAAATCAAACTTATTCTCCGTGGCCTGATATTAAACTACTTATCACGTGATAATGGGGCAGGAGAACCCGCCCCTTCGGCAAGCTCAGGATAAACTCCGCCTTGCCTGTCCGTCGAAGTTTTTTACGTAGACGGAGCGAAAGCTGGGTAAGCAAAACAAGGATTTTAAATGTCACAACAGATCAAAGTTGGCATGATTATTTTGATGGAAAATAATCTTGATGCAGCTATTGAATTTTACAAGAAATTGGGATTTTCTCTTAAATTTCATGTTAAGGAAAAATGGGCTGAATTTAATGTAGGTGATATTAAGTTAGGACTGTGTCCAACTAATCAACAACCTTTTGAACGACACACGGGTATGGTTTTAGAAGTCAAAGATATTAAACAAATCAGAAACGAATTAAAATCCAATGGCGTTGAGTTTTTGACTGAGATAAAAGAAGCTCCTCATGGTTTTATGGCTAGCATAAAAGATCCGGGTGGTAATATAATGGATTTATATCAGCCTACTCCTGAAAAAATCAAAGAATTTGTTCAAAAAGTGGTCAAAGATAAGAACTGAAAATCTAAAAAATTTCTCTTATAATTTATTAGTTAATATTATAAGAAAAGTTGAGTGTTGCGCTTTAAATTTTGTTGAAATTATTCTTTTTTTATATATAATAATTAATTAAATGTTAATTTTAAAAATTGATGTAAAAATAGAATCTCTCGATATATTTTTGCTAAAGCAAAAACACCGAGATGATTATATTAGATTTGTTTATTTAATTGTAAAATAAATGAAATTCAAATTTGTTAAATTTGTTATATTAATTTAAAGATTCAAAATTATCATTTATACTAATCTTCTCGAGTGTTGCATTTATGCAGCGTATAGAGAGGTAATTCAAATTAGAAATGTAATAATAATATCAATTTAAATAGGAGGCACGATGTTTGAAAAAATACGTCCTTTATATGATAAAATTTTAATTCAACGTCTTGAAGGTGAAGATAAAACACCTGCAGGCATAATTATTCCTGATGCAGCTAAAGAAAAAGCTCAGACAGGAAAAGTTATTGCAGTTGGATCAGGCCGATTAACTACAGATGGCAAAGTAATACCTTTGCAAGTTAAAGCGGGAGATACAGTATTTTTTGGTAAATATTCCGGCACAGAAGCTGGAGAAGAATATCTGATAATTCGTGAAGACGAAATATTAGGAATTGTAAAAAACGGATAAATTTTAGAATTTAAATTTTAGTTAGGAGTTAAATAATATGTCAGCAAAAAAGATTTTATTTGGGCAAGATGCTCGAAGCAAGATTTTAGAAGGCGTAAATACACTTGCTGATGCAGTAAAAGTTACCCTTGGACCTCGTGGTCGTAACGTAGCAATTGAAAAATCATTTGGTTCGCCGACAATTACAAAAGATGGTGTAACAGTTGCTAAAGAAATTGAACTTAAAGATCGTCTCATGAATATGGGCGCTCAAATGGTTCGTGAAGTAGCAAGTAAAACTGCAGACGTGGCAGGTGATGGTACTACAACTGCTACAGTTTTAGCGCAGGCTATTTTCCGTGAAGGAAATAAATATGTAACTGCCGGCGCAAAACCAATGGAATTAAAACGCGGAATAGATAAAGCTGTTGAAGTTGTTGTTAAACAAATCAAAGCAAATTCAAAACCTGTAAGCGGAAAAAAAGAAATTGAACAAGTTGCAACAATCTCTGCAAATGCAGACACAGTAATTGGAAACATGATTGCTCAAGCGATGGAAAAAGTTGGTCGCGATGGTGTAATTACTGTTGAAGAAGCAAAAAGCATGGAAAGTGAACTTGAAGTTGTAGAAGGTATGCAATTTGACCGTGGTTACATTTCTCCATATTTTGTTTCAGATGCTGAGAAAATGGAATCAGTTCTTAATGATCCATTAATTTTAATTTATGAAAAAAAGATCAGCGTTATGAAAAGCTTATTGCCAATTTTAGAACAAGTGGCGAGAGCAGGAAAACCATTATTCATTATCGCTGAAGATATTGAAGGCGAAGCGCTTGCAACTTTAGTTGTAAATAAATTGCGTGGAACAATTAATGTTTCAGCAGTGAAAGCACCGGCATTTGGTGATAGAAGAAAAGCAATGTTAGAAGATATTGCTATTTTGACTGGCGGAAAAGTAATTTCTGAAGATCTTGGATTGAAGCTTGAAAATATTTCAATGCAAGATTTAGGAAAATGCGGGAAAGTTGTAGTTACAAAAGATAATTGCACAGTTATTGAAGGCCGTGGCAAGTCTGATGAAATCAAAGGCCGTGTGGCTATGATTAAATCACAAATTGAACAAACAACTTCTGATTATGATAAAGAAAAATTGCAAGAAAGACTTGCAAAACTTTCTGGCGGAGTTGCAGTTATCAAAGTTGGCGCAGCAACTGAAACAGAAATGAAAGAAAAGAAAGATCGCATAGAAGATGCACTTAACGCTACGCGCGCAGCAGTTGAAGAAGGAATTGTTGCTGGTGGTGGCGTTGCACTTTTAAGAGCACAAAAAGCTTTAGCAGATCTTAAAGATCTTGAAGGCGATGAAGTTCTTGGTGTGCAAATAATTCATCGTGTTTTAGAAGAACCAATTAGAATTATAGTTGATAATGCTGGATACGAAGCTTCTGTAGTTGTTGATAAGGTAAGAGCAGAAACTAAAGTTTCTTTAGGATTTAATGCTCGAACTGGAAAATATGTTGATATGATTGCAGAAGGAATTATTGATCCTGTTAAAGTAACTCGTTCAGCGTTACAAAATGCAGCTTCAATTTCTGGATTATTATTAACAACTGAAGCTTTAATTTCTGATATTCCTGAAGAAAAGAAAGAAAGTCCAATGCCAGGCGGCATGGGTGGTGGAATGCCAGGAATGTATTAAAGAAATAAATATATTTCAAACTAAAAAGCCCGGAAATTTTCCGGGCTTTTTTTATTTCCTACAATTGCAATAAAAGTTGTAATAATTTTCATGAGTTTCAGGATGTCCGCATCGTTCATTTCTTGCTATGTGTTGACCAATACTTCTTGAGAAATTATTTCTTATGCATAATTCTGCGCATTCTTTTCTTAATTTTTGCTCACTTGCAATTTCAGATTGATGAAAACAACCCAGATGACATCTCCAGTCGTTTCCACTTAAATGTCTACAAGATGATGAAATTTGATGAATTGAAAGAAATATTAATAATAATAAAATTTTTTTCATACAACTTCCAATAACCTACTTCAAAATTATTTATTTACACAATGGCACCAACAAAATGGCGGAGAGGAAGGACAATCCATGTTTTTTTCATCCCATTTTAAATTTTGTCCATATTCCTTACCAAAAAAGTCACAAGCTCTTCTACATCTTTCTTTTCGTTCCTCTAAGCTCATTGCTGGTATTACTTTTACCCATCTGCAATTGATATTTAAAAAATTTAAACTTAAAAAAATAAAAATATAAACTTTATTTTTCATAACCTCTCCTAACCGCCTTATTCACAAACACAAATTACGTTAACATTCCCTTTTGTTATGCACGATTCCATAAAAGACCAATAATCACTAGAACTTTGTTTGTTACCATTTCGTTTGCACAAATCGGCGCAATCTTTTTCAAACTTCTTAATAGGATTATATGATAAATCCTATTAATTAAGATCTTTGCCAATTGATGCCATCGTTACTGGTTGCCGTTATTCCATTTCCTCGCGCAATAAATTCATTTCCAGTCCAATTAACAGTGTTTCCAGATCTACTAAATATAAATGTTCCAAGTCCTATCCAATTAATACCATTACTACTATAAGCTATTGTATTTACGCTACCTTCTCCTACAGCAACAAATAATTTTCCATTAGTCGCTACTTCATTTCCTCTTTTAGTAAAAATCGTCATTGAATCAGGAACACCTGTCCATTCTCCGCCTCTAGTGCGATAATTTATTGTATCCGGAAATTCCCCACCCATAACTTCTATATTTCCAATTTTGGCAATTCGATCTGAGTAAATTAAATTTGAATTTAAACTTGAAATAAGTAATAAAATTAATAACTTTTTCATATAACTTCCTCATTTTCTTACAGTATAATCAATTCAGATCAATAAAATCAATAGTTTAAAAAACAAAAAAAAGGTGCCTTTTTTTTAATAAAAGCACCTTTTTATAGTTTAAAATATATTTAAATTAATCCCAGCTTAAAGAGCCGCCTGCCTGGTATTCAGTTACTCTTGTTTCAAAGAAATTCTTTTCTTTAGTTAAATCTGTAGCTTGAGACATCCAAGGTAATGGATTTGAAGTATGATAAATTTTTGGAAGATCAATTCTTTCCAACCGTCTATCCGCTATATATTCAACATATTCACTAAACTGATTTGCATTTATTCCTACAATTCCATCCGGGCATGCATCATAGGCATATTTTTTTTCTAATTCAACGGATTTTTTAATTAATTCTACAATCTCTTCTTGAAAATCATTTGTCCAGACAGCAGGATTTTCAGCTTTTATTGTATTAATTAAATCACAACCAAAAGCTAAATGGATACTTTCATCTCGCATTATATATTCAAATTGTTGCCCAATGCCGACCATTTTGTTTCTGCGTTTTAATGCAAGCATCATTGCAAAACCTGCATAAAAGAAAATCCCTTCCATAATAACATAGTAACCAATTAAATCATGCAAGAATTTTCTTATGTTTTCAGGACCTTCAGTTGTAAAATTAGGATCCAGCATTGAAGTTGTTAAGTTTACAACAAAATCATCTTTATCTTTAATTGATGGGATTGTGTTGTACATGTTATAAATTTCATCAGGATTTAATCCTAAAGAATCACAACAATAAATAAAAGTATCCGTGTGAATTGCTTCTTCAAATGATTGTCTTAATAAATATTGTCGGCATTCGGGATTTGTAACATGTTTATAAACAGCTAATACTAAATTATTTGCTGTTAATGATTCTGCAGTAGAAAAAAAACCAAGATTCCATAAAATTAATCTTCTTTCAGCAACAGAAAGAACTGTAGGAGACTTCCATTGTTCTACATCTAATTGCATGGAAATTTCTTCAGGTGTCCAATTATTTGCAATTCCATCTTTGTAATATTGACGCGCCCAAAGATATTTCATGGGCAAAATTTTATTTGGATCAGTTTTTGAATTATTAATTATTGGCATTTTATTCCTTTAAAATTATCTTTTTAATTTTCTTAAAGCTTTTAAGCATGCATTTATTGTTAAAAAATGCATTGTTTTACCTAATCTAAATTTTCTTAAAACAAAATTAGAATTTGAAATTTTTATACCTTGTGAAGTTTCAATTATTTTTTTTGCTTGATGCATAATAGATTTATTGGTTGCAAATTTTGAAACTTTTGTAGTGAATATAGAATTTTTTCCAGGACAATTGCAATTCTGACATTCATCTTTATCACAAGGTTCTCTCAAAGTTATTTGCACAGGAATGTCTTCTAATGTATTTGAATAGGAATAATATGCATTTCCATCCGCATCTTTATAAGTTGATGAAAAATCATCATCCATGCAATTTAAATCTATATTAAATAACAAAACAAAAATTAAAATTATATATTTCATAAATTCCTAATTATTGGCAAACTTCACATTCTGGATCTGCAGAAATTGAACATTCTTTTTTTTCAATTTCTTCAACTTTGATTGCATTATTTGATTCATTTTCAAATAAATGATCACGTTTTTGTGTGTACCCAAATTTTTTAGCATCTAAAGTGGATTTTTCAATTTGTGTTGCAGCTAATGTTCTTAAATAATAAGTTGTTTTCATTCCTGATTTCCATGCAGAAATATAAACATCATTTAATTTTTTGCCTGAAACTCCTTTCATGAAAACATTATGAGAAATACTTTGGTCAATCCATTTGCTTCTTAAAGCACCAACTTTAATCATCCATTCTGGATCAATATCAAAAGCACCTTTATATTTTTTCTTTAAATATTCAGGAATTTTATCAATTTTTTGAATATTTCCATCAAAAAATTTTATTTGATCAATTATATCCTGATTCCAAAGATTTATCTTTTTTAAATCTTCAACAAGATAAGAATTTATTACAACAAATTCACCAATCATGTTTGATTTAACATAAATATTACTATACATTGCTTCTATGCAAGGATAACAACCGGCAATGTTTGCAATTGTTGCTGTTGGTGCAATTGCCATAGTATTTGAATTTCTCATTCCAAATTGTTTTACATGATCTTTTACAATTGACCAATCCATTCTTGATGTTCTTGGAACTTCAATCGGCATTCCTCTTTCTTTTTCAAGTAAATCCAGTGTATCTAATGGAAAAATTCCTTTGTCCCATTTTGATTCTTTATATGATTGATAAGTTCCTCTTTCTTTTGCTAATTTAGATGAACCTAAAATTGCATAGAAAGAAAATTTTTCTGTTATTGAATCTGTAAATTCTAAAACTTCCTGTGAAGCATAATTGATATTTAATTTAAAAAGTGCATCCTGAAAACCCATCATTCCAAGGCCAACTGGTCTATGTCTAAAGTTTGAATTTTTTGCCTCTTTTGTTGGGTAAAAATTTATGTCAATTACATTATCCAACATTCTCATTGCTATTGTGATCGTATTTTCAAAAAGTTGTTCATCAAATTTACCATTAACAATATGTTTTTCTAAATTTATCGAACCCAAATTGCAAACAGCAGTTTCATCTTCTGATGTATTTAAAGTTATTTCAGTGCAAAGATTTGAGCTATGAACAACGCCAGCATGATCTTGTGGTGAACGAATATTGCTTGGATCTTTAAATGTCATCCAAGGATAACCAGTTTCAAATAAACGTGTTATCATTTTTTTCCAAAGTTCATTTGCGGAAATAACTTTGAATAATTTTATTTTTCCTTCTTTTGCTTGTTGTTCATATTCCACATATTTTTCATCATATTTTTTTCCGTAAATATGATGAAGATCAGGAACTTCTTCGGGAGAAAATAATGTCCAATTTTCGTTTTTAAGTATGCGTTTTATAAATAAATCAGGAATCCAACTGGCAATATTCATATCATGAGCGCGTCTACGTTCATCTCCGGTATTTCTTCTTAGATCTAAAAAATCTTCATAATCTAAGTGCCATGTTTCTAAATATGCAACCGTTGCTCCTCTTCTTTTCCCGCTTCTGTTTATTGCTACAGTTACATCATTAGCGATTTTTAAAAATGGAATAACTCCCTGACTTTCCACTTTTATTGTTTTTATCATTGCACCTGTTGCTCTTAAATTTGTCCAATCATTAGCAACTCCACCAGACCATTTTGATAATAATGCATTATCGCCAAGACATTTAAAAATATTTATCAGATCATCTTTGATTGTTGTTAAAAAGCAGGAACTTAATTGTGGACGAGTAAGTCCTGAATGTAAAAGAGTAGGTGTACTTGAAACAAATCTTAAAGTTGAAAGAACATTATAAAATTTGATTGCACTTTCTTCTTTGTTTATTTCATCTAATGAAAGACCCATTGCAACACGCATCCAAAAAGATTGTGTTAATTCAAAACGAATATTTTCAGTTTTTAAAAGATATCTTCCGTAAAGTGTCTGAAGACCAAGATATTGTAGTAATTTATCTCTATCTATTTCTAAAGCATTTGATAATTTTTCAAGATCAAAGTTCAGCATTCTAGCGTCAGCAAAATTTAATTCAACTGCTTTTTTTATGCCATCAATGAAAGATTGTTTATAAGTTTTTTTCTAGTGTTTCATTGGTTACTGATTTATTTGTAGCTTCTTTGTATAATTTCTGAAGTAATAATCTAGCAGCAGCAAAATTATATGCAGGGTCTTTTTCAATTAAAGCTGTTGCGCCTAAAATTAATGCATCTTCAATTTTTACCGTTGATATGTTATTAAAAAT
>JABDEC010000023.1 GCA_013287265.1 Candidatus Babelota bacterium
AATTCCAACAAGGTTTTATTATGAAAAAATTTTTATTTTTATTTCTTTTTTTTGCATTTGAAATTTCCGGTGCATTAATTGATAATCGTTATCTGCCGTTATATCGGCGTCAATTTGATAGATATGTAGATAGAAAATCCGGAATTGGTTCTAACATTTTTTTTCTGACGGGTGATAAAGCAATTAATGACGATTCAAAAGAAATCGGTATACCAGAAATTAATGGTTGTTACGATCTGATCAAAATAAGCAAGGCTTTACAAACAATCGGTCAGCCAAATCCATTAAAGCCTGAATGGCGATCAGCTATAAGTCTAGTACCAAATCTTGAAGGCAAAATTACAGGACAAGGTTTTTGGTTAGGCTATGAACAGAATTTTTTAAATAATTTATCAATTGGCCTTTCATGGTATTTTTTAGGTGTTGTAAACAGACAAAGATTTTTTATAACTGATAAAATTAGAAGAGAATTACATTTAACCAATGAAGATGAAATAGAGTTTGACCGAGAATTAAGAAATGCAAATAACTTATTAGGTTTGCCATATAATGAATTTGCAAGCAAGGGAATGGATGACCTGGATTTATATTTAAGGTTAGGAACTGTTCGCGAATATTTTTATAAATTCAAAAGATTAGATCTTGGAGTGACAGTTGGAACATTATTTCCTACAGCTCCTGAGAATAATGCAAATAATCCTGTTTCAGTTCCATTGGGTGGAAATGGTCATTGGGGACTTTATGGAATGATTGATGCAACATTTGAATTGAAAGAAGATTTAATCGTAGGTTTGTGGCTTGAATTTTTAAATCGCTTTCCTAGAACTCAAATAGTTCGCATGCCAATAAATGGTGAGCCGCAACAATATGGCGCAATTGTAGGGCCTGCAAGAATTGAGCCAGGGTTTACAATCGGAGCTTCCGGTTATGTTGCAATGGCTGACATAAGAGATGGTTTTGGGTTTCAGATACGTGCAACCGGTGTTTATCATCTGGAAGATGACTGGAAAGATGTAAGATGTGATCAGACAATAAAAACAAAATTAAATCCTGTAATCGACAGATCTTCATGGATTGCACAATATATAACTTTTAGTTTGCTTTATGATTTTACAAAAACAACAAAAGCTAGAAAATTTGCACCTTTAGTATATCTTGATTGGGATATGCCGGTTGGTACGTTCTACGCAAATAATTTTATAAAAACAAATAGAATTTCATTCGGATTTGAATTTAATTTTTAAAAAGATGAAAAGAACAAAAATTATGATAAAAAAAGGAAATTTTTTTAAATTTATTCCTGCAAAACAACTTTTTAGTTTTTTTTCTAATGACATGGCAATAGATTTGGGTACTGCAAATACTGTAGTTTATGTTAAAAATAAAGGAATTATTTTAGATGAACCATCAGTAGTTGCTGTAAAAGCAAATACTAACCAGGTTCTTGCTGCAGGAAAAGCTGCAAAAGAAATGTTAGGAAAAACACCTGAAAGTATTGTTGCCTGCAGGCCGCTGCGAGACGGAGTAATTGCAAATTTTGAATTGGCAGAAAGTATGTTGCGATATTTTATCCGCGCCGCAAATAATAATAGAAAAACTTTAGTCAGCCCAAGAATGATAATCGGAGTCCCCTCCGGTATTACGCAAGTAGAAAGAAGAGCAGTTGAAGATTCAGCTCGCCAAGCTGGCGCTTCTGAAGTTTATACAATTATAGAACCACTTGCAGCTGCAATTGGCGCAGGTCTTCCGGTGCAAGATCCATGCGGAAACATGATTGTTGATATCGGTGGCGGTACAACAGAAGTTGCGGTAATTACTTTAAAAGATGTTGTGTTTTGTAAATCTGTGCGTGTTGCCGGCGATGAAATGGACCGTGCGATTGTTCAATATGTTAAGCGTAAATATAATCTTTTAATTGGTGAAAGAACTGCTGAGTTAGTAAAAATTAATATCGGCACAGTTATGCTTGATTCTAAAATGGAAACAATGGAAGTAAAGGGAAGAGATTTAGTAACAGGAATACCAAAAACTGTTACGTTAACAAGCGCAGAAGTTAATGAAGCATTATTAGAAACAATTTCTACAATTCTTGAAGTTATTAGAGTGGCTCTTGAAAATACTCCTCCTGAATTATCATCTGATTTAGTTGATAAAGGTATTGTCACAGCAGGTGGTGGTTCATTATTAAGAGGTCTTGATAAGTTAATTTCTAAAGAAACAGGTTTGCCTGTGCGCATTGCAAAAGATCCTTTACTTTGTGTCGTAAAAGGCGCGGGAAAAGTTCTTGAAGAATTGGATTTCTTTAAAGAAGTTTTAATGAGATAAATAATTAATGCCGTACGAAAATGGAATTCCTTTAAAGAAGAAATTTGGACAACATTTTTTAAAAGAACAATGGGTAATTGATAGAATTTTAGAAAATGTTGAACTTAATGCATCAGCTTCAATTTTTGAAATTGGTGGAGGTAGTGGAATTTTAACTAGAGGGATTTTGCAAAAAAATATTGCAAGATTATGGGTTTTTGAAATTGATTCCGATTGGGTAAATTATTTAAAAAATAATATTAAAGACCAAAGATTAAGTGTCTTTCATGAAAATATTCTTGATATAAATTTTGAAAAATTTGAACAACACAAACCGTGGACATTACTTGCCAATTTACCATATCAAGTGACTTTTCCGATTTTATATTTATTGCAAAAAAATATGCAATTGTTAAAAGAAGGGGTCATAATGGTGCAGGAAGAAGTTGCTCAAAAACTTTTAAAAACTCATGGCCGTGATTACGGTTATGTTTCATTATTTTTCCAATATTATTTTGACTGGAAGCCTTTAGATAAAATTTCTCCTTCAGCTTTTAACCCTCCACCCAAAGTATTTTCACGTCTTTTGTATTTTAAGCCGAAATTTCAAAGAGTAGATATTAAGGATGAAGAAAATTTCTGGAAATTTATAAAAGCATGCTTTAAGTCTCCGCGCAGAACATTAAGGAACAATTTAGCTCAATCTAATTTTGATTTAACTAAAATTTCTGAAGATATTTTAAAGTTACGGGCTCAACAAATGAGTTTTGAGCAATTTTTGGAAATCTGGGACAAAATACATTAAAAAATTCATAAATGGTTATTACATTCGACATTATATGATAAAGAAATTATTGTTATTTGTTATTTTATTTGCAACCCACAATAAAGTTTTTAATTTAGATCTTGAATTTTATACTGAATATCTTGAAAAAAGTTTAGCCGAAGGAATTAATGTGCTGAATTTGCAAGATATTAATGGTGAAACTTTGCTAATGAAGTTTATAAGATCAAATAAAAAGGATAAAGAGAATTTAGTAAAGCATTTAATTAATTTAAAACCAGATCTTGATATACAAAATAATATTGGAGAAACAGCTTTAATAATAGCAGCAAAAGCTAACTTGCAAAATATTATCAAATTACTTCTTGAAGCTGGCGCAGATCTTAATTTAAAAAATAAGAGTGGTCAAACAGCTAAAGATATTATGTCATCTTACTTTTATTCTACTGATTTAATTGAAGAATGTGAAAGAAAATCAAGAACAAACGGTTTAAAATTGTTTGACGCCGTTGAAAAACAAGATAAAAACAAAATAAGATCACTTCTTAAAGATAGAGCGAATCCATTAATTTTAAATAAAATTGGATTTAATGGCTTAACTCTTGCGATAACCAATGGTTATGTTGAAGGGGTACGAACTATTCTTGAAACATTACAGCAATTAGGTAAAAAGGAATTAATTCGGATATTATTAACGAAACAAGATGTGCTTAAAGAAACACCTTTACAACTTGCTGAAAGATTGGCCGGAACTGCGTCGCCTAAAGAATTTTATCAAAAAATTGAAGAAATTTTAATAGATATGGCGAAAAAGATATCAGAAAGTTAAACCTTTTTTGACTAGGCGACTTTATCTTATTTTCCCTGATTTAGTCAATAAAATCAAAAATATTTACTTTTAATGTAAAAATTTAGTACAATTAGTATTAAAGAGTATAAACTGTATTTTGTACTAATAGTTTTTAATTGAGATTACTATGAAAAAATTATTACTGTTTTTTTTATTATTTGTGTCCAAAATTTCTTTTGATGCTGAGATATTTAAGGCAATTGAAGAAAATGATATTCAAACAGTTCAAACATATATTGAATCTGGGGCTAATCCTAATATTCGAGATGAGAGTGGTTCAACATTATTAATTATAGCATCTCGGCTTGGACATGAACATTTAGTAAAACTTCTTATTAATTCGTGTGTTGATCTCAATATTAGGAACAATGATGGAAACACAGCTTTAATAGTGGCTGCGAGTTATGGTTATGCTAATATTTTAACACGTCTTCTTGATGCTGGCGCAAACCCTTGTCTTATTAATAACGATGGCGAAAACGTCAAGGATGTAGCTGTAAAAAGAAATATTGCTGAAAGAGCAAAGGAGGCAACTTTATTATTATTTGATGCAGTTAAAAATGAACAAAAAGACAAAATTATTTCTCTTTTAAATGACGGAGCTGATCCATCAAACTTTAATAAATTACATTTTAATTCACTAACTCTTTCTATAACAATGGGATATGTTGAAGGTGTACGAACTATTCTTGAAACATTACAGCAATTAGGTAAAGAAGATTTAATCACAAAATTGTTAACGACAAAAGATATTCTAAAAGAAACTCCATTGCAACTTGCTGAAAGATTAAAATTTACTGCATCGCCTAAAGAATTTTATCAAAAAATTGAAGAAATTTTGTTAAAATATCGTGCGCAGGAATAATTAAAATTAAATCTTTTGAATTGAATTCATCCTTCGATACAATTTGCTTTTTTAAACTTTAATCTTTGCCTTAATGCATAAATCATTGCGTCTTTAACAAGTGCAGCATAATCACAATATGGATATTCAATTTTAAATTCATAAGCTAAATTTTTTAAATCATCAAAGTAACTTTTATTATAATTAAAATTGTATTTATTTTTTGTCTTTCTGTCTTTTATTTTTATTATTCCTTCATAAGTGTTTATTGTGACAGATAAATCATTGCTAACATTTTCTATTTCATTAATTTTTTCTAAAATTGTTGGAATTAATGAACTCACAGAAAGCGGTGTGATTGGAAACCTTTTTCTGTAAGCTTTTGGCGCCCAACCAAATTGCCATAATTCTGAATGTTTTGGCCCGATAACTTTTTTTTGTTTTACTTTGTCACAGGTATCAAAATAAATTTTAACAACTTTTATTTGAATCTGTTTTAATTTATCTGGCACAATAAAATCGCGTCTTGGCCAGAATTTTCTGTGGGAGAAAAAATATCTGGTTGAAAATTTATCTGCCCGTTGTGCAATATCGGCCATTGAATATATGTTGTAAACATTTTTAAAAATCGGGTGATTAATTAAAAAATCTGTCTCTTTTTGAATTGGCATACCGACTAAAATTAACTCATTAACTATAAATGGTAGATTGTCTTTTGGGACAAAACGCGCGAGATTTAATGCAACATTGCCACCATGACTGTAGCCTATTATTCTAATATTTGGATTTTTCAAATTTAATCTATTGATTTCTTTTTTTAATGATTTTAAAAGTCTCAAACCTTCTTGTTGTCGCGATGATCTACTTAATAATGCTGACCAACCGAAAGTATAATAATAATTTTTTGCATTATCATTTGATTGTAATTCATAAATTCTTGCAATGGCAGTAGCGGAATTTCCCGGACTATTGTCATCAAGATCAATTTGTTTTAGGCCAAGTTCTTGCATTGGTTGAAAAGTAAATGTATCTGGCGATTCACGCAAATATTCTACAGAATACGCAAATTGCGTATTTTTAATTCTGTCTTTTTTTATTCTGATTAAATCCTGAATTGTAATTGGCGGCTTAACAATTCCATGAATAAAAATTGTTATATTTGCATCATTTTCACAAGATGAAAAACTGATTTTAGTCAAAAGAAGAAATAGAAGTAAAAAGATTTTAAAATAATTAAAAAAAGCACTCATATTAAACCTAAAATTAAATTACAATTACTCTTAATTTTAGGATAAAAGATTGTTATTTAAATATAAATGATTTATATATTTTATTTATATTTGTGTTTATTATAAACATTTTTTAAAATGAAAAATTTTGTAACTTTGCAAGATTACAAATAGAAAAGGCTTAACTATTTTATTTTTTGAATTCGATTATTTAAATTATTTGCATTAATAAACAAATTACACATGCAATACTAGTTCTTGGATTTTTTTTGACAAAATTCAAGGAACTTCCGGATGCACAATGCGCTAGCGTATTACATATAGCAACTTCCAATCCTATGAAAGACCATTTTAAATGGGGAAGTACTGCATTTTGAGGAATAATATATTGTTTGGTCTGGGTTTGATTTAGCTCTGGATTATAACACTCAATTGCCTTCTTTGCGTTATATAAACTGAAGAAAGTAGGAAGAATCAAATCTAAATAAAAACATTTGTTAGCAGCCTTTTGAAGAAATGATTCAGATCTTAATGAATTGGCCTGTACGCTAAGCAAACCACATATTAAAAATATTTTTAAAAATTTATTCATAAATTATCCTGCTTTGTATGCCTTATTCATTACATCTTTAACAGAGTATTCTAATAATTTACTTCCGCCATAAGGAATCAATATGACTGCAGCAGCAATTAATGCACGGTTGCCATATTGTTCTTTTGATCCGTGAGCAAAAACTTTGTCTGCTATTTTTACTAAACAATGGGTAAATTTGTCTCTGTGTTGATATAATCCGTAAAAAATTAAAGCTGAAGCAGAGCAAAAGGCTACTTTTTGACTAATTGATTCCGGTTTAATTGCTTCCCAAATATTACATTTTGTAAAATTCGTAGGAGCACTAATTAAACTAAGAATTAAAAAGATTTTTAATAATTTCATGATTTTCCTTTATTTGATAAATTCCACAACCAGCTAAACCAATTATACCTAATGTTACTGCAATTTTGGGCAATTTTTTTGTAATTTGTTTATTAATTAGCTTTTGTACAATTTTTTTACCTAATTTATTAATTCCTAATTTCAATTTACTCATTATTCCATTTTCGTTTTTATTTTGTAAATTTTGAATTCCATAAATTATTAAAAGAGTGCAGCCAAATGCAGTTGAGTAAACTATAAGATCTTGCGGCTTTGGCAGTGTAACTTCAGTTTTTAAATTAAATATTTGTGCAATAAATAAATTAAGAATTAAAAATAATTTTATTTTCATATAAATTGTAAAAAAAGAAGGCTCTCGAATGAGAGCCCTTTGAAATTCAGTTTGGAACTATTTTATCTAATATGAAATTTCTGAAAGGTTTTTTCCATGCTTCTATGCCTGAAAGTGCCATAATACTAAACCCTAAAGCTAATGCTATTCTAGCTCTTCTCTTTTCAGATTTGTTCAATGTAACAACAGAACTTACTGCGTTTTTTGCTTTATCTACTTTTGTTTTATTTGGATTCCATAATTTATTTGCACCATACAAGGCTATAAAAAAACCTAAAAGTCCCGTGGTAGGTAAAATTGTTTTGTAATTATCAAAAATAAAATTGCCTGACGCAAGTGCAGCTTGCCCAAGCGTTACATCAGAAGACTCTACCGCATCTTTTATAGTAGTAGTAACAGTATCTTGAATATCCGCTGAAAAGATT
>JABDEC010000024.1:0-679 GCA_013287265.1 Candidatus Babelota bacterium
AATCATTCATGATGTTTTTGTTAACATTGCCTTTGTGGGTTAATTTTTTAGTTCAAGTTTATGCATGGTTTTTTGTTCTTGAAAAAGAGGGCATAATTAATAAAATATTAATTTCACTCGGTTTAATATCTGAACCTTTACATATGATGAACAATTTATTTGCAATTATTTTAGTTATGATACATGTTTATTTGCCATTTATGATTATGCCTTTGTACAATGTATTAGAAAAATTTGATTATGAATTAATTGAGGCTTCATTGGATCTTGGTGCTAGTAAATGGAAGACATTTTTTAAAATTACATTTCCATTATCGCTTTCGGGTGTATATTTAGGATTTTTTTTAGTTTTTGTAATGTGTTTTGGTGAAGTTGTAATACCAATGCTTTTAGGTGGCGGAAAAGATTTATTTGTCGGTCCTTTAATCTCTGAATATTTCCTTGGTGCCAGAAATATGCCGCGAGGAGCAGCCTTTACAATTTTAAGTACAATTCTTTTAATGTTTACCTTATTTTCCTTATATATGATTTTAAGAAAAAAAATTAAGGAAACTAAGTGAAAATTGCCAATTTTATAACTTCATTAATAATTTTTCTTAAAATCATATATAAGGAAAATAAGGTAAACATTAAAAGAATTGTACTTAAAATTGTAAAGGCTGCTCCTCGCGGCATATTT
>JABDEC010000024.1:689-1864 GCA_013287265.1 Candidatus Babelota bacterium
ATCAGTTTATTTATTTTTATACATTCCCATAATTGTTTTAATTTTATTTTCTTTTAATGCTTCATCTTCATATAAATGGACTCATTTTTCTTTAGAATGGTATTACCAGTTGTTTCAATCAAAAGAAATTTGGATGGCATTTATAAATTCTTTAATTGTTGCTTTTTCGGCAGTTATTTTAAGCGTCACAATGGGAGTTTTGTTAGTATGGGGATTAACTGATAGATATTATTATTTAATATCTTCTTTTTATAGCACTATGATGATTCCTGATATAGTGATTGCTGTTGGTTTATTAGTTTTTTTTAATGTTTTTAATGTTCCGTTGGGACTCAATACTTTGATAGTTGGTCACACATTATTAGGTTTGGGATTTGTTGTTCCAACAATTTATTCAAGATTTTTAGAAATGGATTATCAGCTTGTAGAAGCATCTTTAGATTTGGGCGCAACTGAATGGCAAACTTTTACTCACGTAATTTTACCTTTTTTATCGCCAGCAATATTTTCTTCGGCATTGTCTGTTTTAATTCTATCATTAGATGATTTTCTAGTTTCATTTTTCTGTTCAGGGTCATCTTCTCAGACCTTGTCATTATATATTTTTGCTATGATCAGAACTGGTTTATCTCCAATAATTAATGCTCTTTCAACTCTTATTCTAATTATTAGCATTGTTCTGGTGGCATTTTTCTCATTTATTAAAATAAATCCTGAAAGAAGAAAATTATGATCAGAATATTTAAGACTGATTATATTTTCAGGTTTTTTATTTTTATATTTTGGATCTGTTTGATTTTCATATTTTTATATTTTCCATTTTTTAAGAACGTTTTTTTGGAAAAAAATACGCTCAATATTTTAACCTGGGCAGACATGGTTGATTTAAAAACTGTTGCAAAATTTCAGGAACAAACAGGAATAAAAGTTAATGTAAATTATTATGAAAATAATGAAGAATTATTTGCAAAATTACAAGTCACTCAAGGTCAGGAATATGATTTAATAATTATTACTGATTCAGGAGTTAATTATTTAAAAAGAAAAGATTTATTAAAAAAAATTGATAAATCCAAGTTAAATTTTTGGTCCAGTTTAGAACCAAAATTACTTGATCATTATTTTGATCCCCAAAATGAATATTCTATTCCATATAATTGGGATATTTATGGCTT
>JABDEC010000024.1:1874-5733 GCA_013287265.1 Candidatus Babelota bacterium
GCTTAGGAATTAATTTAAAAAATTTTCCATCCGTGCCCGAAGCTAGTTGGGATTTAATTTTTAATCCAACTTTTACACCAAAAAAAATATCAATGAGTGATGATGCATATGATGCAATTTTAATAGCTGCAAAGTTTTTGTATGGATCTATTGAAGGAATTGATCAAAATAAATTAAAAGAAATAAAGAGATTATTGATAAAACAAAAACAATGGGTGGAAGTTTATACGGATCTTCGCGCTGATTATTTTTTAAAATCAGGTATATGTCCAGTAGTGGTTGCTCAAAGTGCATATATATATCGCGCAATTATGCAAAATGGAAATAATTTTGCATTTTTAATTCCAAAAGAGGGTACTTTTATCGTCATTGATTCTTTCGTGATTCCAAAATTAAGTAAAAAAGACGATTTAATTTATCAATTGGTTAATTTTTTATTTCAGGAAGATGAAATGATTAGATTTGCTAAAAAATTTGGCTTTCTTCCTACTATCAAAAATGCACTTAATTCATTAAATTTAGATTATATAGGTGGACTAACAAATATTTTTGATGCATTTGATAATTTTTCATTTTTTAAACGGATAGTTCCACGTGAAGATGTAAGTAAATTATGGATACAAGTTCGTGCGGCTTAGTGAGTTATTATTATGAAAGATAAAAATAAATTTTACGTTACAACACCAATTTATTATGCAACGGCGCGACCGCATTTAGGTTCATTATATTCAACGGTTTTAGCTGACATTGCAGCAAGATGGAATAAATTATTAGGCAAAAAAGTTTTCTTTTTGACCGGCACTGACGAACATGGCCAAAAAATTGCGCAGGCTGCACAAAAAGCAGGAATGGAACCGCAAAAATTTGTCGATAGTTTTATTGGTGATTACAAACATATCTGGAAGCTTTATAATATCGATTACACAAGATTTATAAGAACAACTGAGCCTGAACACGTCAAAGCAGTTCAGGAATGGTTAACAAAATTATTAAAAAATGGTGATATTTATAAATCAAAATATGAAGGCTGGTACTGCATTCCTGATGAAACTTTTGTTGTAGAAAAGGGTGATCAGGAATCTCCATTGTGCTCCATGTGTTCACGTGCAACAATTTTTATTTCTGAAGAATCATATTTTTTTAAATTATCAAAATATCAGGATAAATTATTGAAATTTTATAAAGACAATCCTGATTTTGTTTTGCCAAAAGAACGATTAAATGAAGTAATTAAATTTGTTGAATCAGGTTTAAAAGATTTAAGTATTTCCCGAACAACTGTAAAATGGGGAATTCCATTTCCAGGTGATGAAAAACATGTAGCATATGTTTGGGCTGATGCGCTTTTAAATTATCTTTCAGGCGTAGATTATAATAAAGATCAAAAAAATTTAGAATTCTGGTGGCCTGCTGATTTGCAGGTAATGGGTAAAGATATTTTACGTTTTCATGCAGTTTACTGGCCAGCATTTTTAATGGCTTCTAATTTAGAATTGCCAAAACATCTTTTAGTGCACGGTTGGATAAAAGTTAATCAGCAAAAAATGTCTAAATCTTTGGGAAATACTATTGACCCTCAAGATTTATACAATGCATATGGCGCAGATGCTGTTAGATATTATTTAACAAGCCAACTTGCAATAACGCACGATGCAGAATTCAGCACACAAGAATTAGAACATAGAATTTCTACAGATCTTGCAAATGATCTTGGCAATTTATTAAACAGAACGATTGCACTTGCATTTAAAAATGATTTATTTGAAGTTCCTGAAATTAAAAAATGGTCAATTGAAGCATTAGAGTTGTATGATTATTCAGTTGCAACAATTAATGAGTATCATGATCATATGCAAAATTGTTCATTTCATTTAGCATTGGCTTCACTTTGGAAATTTATTTCACGTGTTAATGCGTATTTCCATTCCCAAGAACCTTGGAAAATAACTGATAAGGAAAAATTTAATGAAGTCATTTCAGCTACATGCCATTCATTAAATGTTATTGGTCATTTAATTTGGCCTGTAATGCCGCATAAAGCAATCGAGTTATTGGATCATATTGGCCAGGAAGATATTTTAGATGATAATGTTATTCAGGAATTAAAAAAGAAATGGAATAATTCATTTAAATTAAAAAAAGGCACAACTTTATTTCAAAAGATTGAAGAACCAAAAGTTATGAAAGAAATTGAACAAGAAAAACCATTATCTGAGCCAAATATTAATTTTGAAGATTTTGCAAAAGTAAAATTATTAGTTGGAACAATCGAGCAATGTGAAGAAGTTCCAAAATCTGACAAATTATACAAATTACAGGTAAATTTTGGTGACAAAGGAATGAGACAAATTTTATCCGGAGTAAGACAATATTTTAAACCCCAAGATTTAATTGGAAAACAGGGTGTTTTTGTATTTAATTTGGCACCAAGAAAGATGGTGGGTTTAGAATCACAAGGAATGATGTTGTTTGTTGAAGATGCAAATGGAAATTTACAATTTGTTACAGTTGCTAAAGAAGTTCCAAATGGAAATCCATTACGATGAAAAAGAGATTATTTTTATTTATTTTTCATTATGCGTTCGCCCTGAGTGATTTTGCGAAGCAAAATTGTATCGAAGGGTCAAACCATTACCACCTTTTTGATTGGCAAATTCCTTGCGGTTCGGTTTCTTTAAAACAAATTTCAAAAAAATCTTCAGCTAAAATTCATTTTATAAAGTTTCAGCAGGATAAAATAGATCCGCAGCCAAAACAATTTTTTGTAGCGGAATTTGAACATGCAAGAATTTTTGAAGATGGAATTGTAATAACAAAAGAAAATTATTTATTTAAAGATATTATTATAAAACAACATGGAACTTTGCTTAATAATCATCACATTTTTAAAGAAAAAAATGCTGTTAAAACAAAAATTATTAATGCTACTGTTGCAGTAATAGCATCACCAGGTGAAGAATGTTTTTATCATTGGATGCTGCAGATTTTGCCAAGATTTGAAATTTTAAAAAAATCAAATTTGTATTACGACTATATTTATTTAATGCCATGCAATTTAAAATTCCAAAAAGAATCATTAAAGCTCTTAGGAATTGATGAAACTAAAATAATTTGGGGAGAGGATAATCAACAAATTATTGCAGACAAGCTTTTGGTGCCTTCAATAGCAATTAAAGATGAAGCAAATTTACCGTTTTGGGTTGTGGATTTTTTAAAAGAAAATGTTTTAAATAGATGCACGAATGATCAATTAAATTTTAAAAGAATTTTTATCTCACGCAAAAGAGCCAAAATAAGAAAAATTATTAATGAAGATGAAATAATGCCAGAACTTGAAAAATTAGGTTTTAAAGCAATTTGTCTTGAAGATTATAATTTGCCAGAGCAAGCTAAAATCTTAAATTCTGCAGAAATTGTTATTGCTCCACACGGTTCCGGGTTGACGAATTTAATTTATTGCAATGCAACAAAAGTTATTGAAATTTTTACATTTGAAGGATTTACTCAACCGTTTGAAAAAATTTCTACAAAATTAGGATTAAAGCATTATTCATTTTTGACTCACAAAGACAAATTAGAGCAAATTCAAGATCAGAAATTATATTCTGATATTTATGTAGAAAAAGATGAATTGATGAAATTAATTAAACAAATAATTTAATTTATTGAACTACACATTTCTGATTATTTTTATGTCTTTCAAGATCAACTCTTTCTTGTGCTTGTTGTCGCTTTTCATCGTCTTTAATTTGTACCATTTTAGTAATATCATCTAATTCAAATTTTGCGCGACAATGCGGGCATATTTGATGCATATCGCTAAAATAATTTAGTTTGGAAAAATGATCTCCCAGACATT
>JABDEC010000025.1 GCA_013287265.1 Candidatus Babelota bacterium
CCAAAGCAAAAAGAGGACAAACAAGTGAATATGTTTTTACTAATATCGATTTATGACAGAAGAGCAAAAAGTCAAGCTTTTTAGTAAGTTAATTTCTGAAAGTGAAATTCAAAAAAACTTACGGATTAGAAAGTTGGAATATTATAAAGAAAGCCATAATAATGGTTCAACTTTATTAGACGAAAAAATTAATGAAGGGTGGAGAGTTGATGCGATCTTGAAGTCCAAAACTAAAATCTCTAAAATAAAACCTAACGATATTGCATTTGAAGATAAGGTATGGTCATTATTTGCTCAATTGGGTTTTAAACTTATGAATAAGGATAGGCATTTTCATTTGCCCTACGATAAAAAGAGTGATTCATTAACACAACAAATTGATGTATTTGCAAAGGACGATGAAACAGTATTAATAATAGAATGTAAGTCGGCTGCCAAAAACAAACAAGGGGATTTTAATAAAGAATTGGAGGCTATGAAGAGTAAAAAAGCAGGTATTATTAATACTATATCCGCCTTATTTCCAATGACAAAGCCCAAATATAAATACATTTTAGCAACCCGAAATTTAGGAATGTCTGCTGAAGATGAACACAGACTATCAAATGTAGATGGAATACATTTTTCCGAAGAAGTCATAGACTATTATTACTCATTGAACTCCCAAATTGGAATTGCAGCACGATATCAACTCTTAGGCGCCCTTTTTGCAGGGCAAGAAATACCTGATTTGGAAAATAGAATTCCAGCAATAGAAGGTAAAATGGGGGGACACACTTATTATTCATTTTCAATTGAACCGGAAAAATTATTAAAAATCGGATATGTACTACATCGGAACAAGGCAAATGAGAACATGATGCCGACGTATCAACGACTTATTAAGAAAAACAGGATAAAAGAGATACATACGTTTATAGACGAAGAAAAAGGGTATTTTCCTAATTCCATTATAATTAATATCGTTTCCGATAAAAATAAAAGTTTAGTATTTGAAAGAAGTAGCAATCAAGTGCCGGATGCCATTTCCAGAATAGGAGTACTTTACTTACCCAAAAAATATAGGTCAGCTTACATTATTGATGGTCAACATCGTCTATATGGATATTCAAATTCCCAATATAAATCCACTAATACAATCCCAGTGGTTGCATTGGTAAACCTCGAAAGATCTGAACAAGTGAGATTATTTATGCAGATAAACGAAAATCAAAAACCTGTATCTAAGGATTTAAGGAACACATTAGACGCAGATCTTTTGTGGGATTCCGACAATTATATTGATCAGATTAAAGCATTAAAATCAAGAATAGCAATAAACTTAGGAGAAAGCCGAAACTCGCCGTTTTACGATAAAATATCTATCGGAGAAGACAAAAAAGCAATTTCAACACAGCAGATAGGTATTACATTGACCAAAAGCGATTTTTTAGGAAAAGTCAAAATTCGGGAAATTGAAAAACTCGGTACTTTTTATACTGGCGATCTACAAAAGGCATACATTAATATTTCAGAATTTCTGATAAGGTGCTTTAACTATCTTAAATCAGGTCTTGATGAATTGTGGGCTCAAGAAGGCAATATTATATTAATTAATAAGGGGTTTTATGGGATAACAATGTTGCTAAATGATTGCGTGAACCACTTGCGAAATTATGATTCTATTACGCCAAACACGTCGGTTAAAGATATATTTGAAGAAACTAAGACATATTTAGATTCAATCATTCACTTTTATAAAGAACTTGACGACACAAAAGCCACTGAATTAAAGACCGCTTATGGAACCCCAGGAGATGCAAAATATTGGAGGACATTACAAATAGCCCTAAGAAAGGATTTTCCAGAAATCTATTATATTGGGTTAGACGAGTATTTAAAGAAGGAAGAAAAAGAAAATAATGAGATGGCTTTCAAATATATAAGGGAAATTGAAAGTACACATTTGAAGATTAGGATAAGACAAAAACTAGAAGATGAATTTGAAAAAAGTTGGTTCAAAAAGGGTGTGCCGGAAAAGATCTATTCAGAAGCTATCGCGGCAGCGGCAAAGAAAAACCGTGAAATTGATGACGTAGAAGATGAAAAAGAACCGTGGGATCAACTGCATTTAATTGATTACAGGGAAATTATATTAAAAAATTGGCAAAAACTGTTTGAGACTGATTATACCAAACCTGGTGAAGAAAAAATATCTGGAGGCAAAGAGGCAAAAACAAAATGGATGGTTGACCTTAATCGAATAAGGAATGAAAACTACCATACTTATTACGTTACAAGTGAAGAACTATCTTTCATAGAAGAAATTTATGATTGGCTAGTTAAAAATAACCGTTAAGTGCTGGAATAATTAAGCAACTAGTATTTTCACCTGTTAGTCCGAATTTGTAAATCCAAGATTTAATGGCTCCGGGATTTGTAATTCCGAAATGCAATTGCTGTTTTTTGTGCCCCACAAATCCCGACCAACGAAGAAGAAAAGCCGGAAAGACACAAATAAAGATTTATAAAACAGAAAACCCGAATTAATTCGGGTTTCTGTATTCGTAGGGGAGTGAAGGGTTTATTGAAGGATAAACATATCTCAAATCCAATAAAGCTGACTCCCCTTTATGTTTTTACTTATATTTAACTTTATTTGTTTTTACAAATCTACAGCAATTTAATTTAAAAATGCAATTATTAAGTCACAGTAAGGTCTCTTATACTATTCCACAACAGTTTTTTATTGAGAAAGTTTTAGAAATGCTTTATCGATTTACTATCGACACTTATCGCGCAAGGGTTATGAATCCTAAAACAATTATGGAGGAAATCTGTGATCTACTCGAAGGCAGAATAAAGGGAAGGATTCCGAATAATAAAGCAATTCTGTATGCAATTTTAGAAGCGCAAAATTTACTCAATAGAAAAGATACTTATTTAAACTTTTTCCCTTTGTCACTTGAGAAAGTTAAGAGTGTTATTGGGGACTTGCACAATGAAAAAAACGATGACAAACTAAAAAAAAATCTAATTGTATTGAGGGACTTTTACCAAAATCACAACAAAGACTATTCAAAGGTTCTCTTAAAAAGCATTGAAACTAAAATAAATTTATATGACTCATCTAAATCGTTAGAAGATAATTTTTCATTGTTAGATTCGATTTCCACTTTGAGCAATTATTTTGTCACAGAATTGATGTACTTAGGCTTTACCAAAAGATTTTTATACAGGAAGTTTACAAACGAGTTCAATTCGCCGGGAGCAAAGGATTTTAAACATTCATTTGAAAATATTGCCAAGGTTGCGGGTTTTGATTCAGAAGAATATAATGTAATTTTTAAAATCGAAATTCCCGCTGAAGTTGTTACGAATTTGCAAGACATACCGAACATTTCAATTGTTCAAGAAATTGATCAATACATCAAAAGTAAAAGCAAATCACTAAATGAAGTAGTTATGGGTTTTGCAACTAAAAAGTTGCGGCAAACACATTTCTATTGTTTAAAAATCATTGCGAGAGACGTGTTTCAAGCCTTAAATAAAGGACGTGTTAAGTTTGCTGAAAATTTAGATTTGATTAATTTGGGCTATTCAGGGCAAACAATAGAGACTTGGGATAGGGTATTAATTATAAATAAACAGGGTAAAGATAATTTTTATACTACCCAGCCGGTCGCCTATGAATTAGACGGGCAATATAAAGACGGGGATGTTCTGTATAAAAATATAGTCGAAGCAATAAATAGAATTGAGGCGAGCTCGGACATAAAAAAAGATAGTAAAGAAAAAATTAAATCTGCCGTTAGATATTTACGCTTGGGAAACGAGGCGTTAGAGGTGGAACACAAATTTATTAATTATTGGTTCGCACTTGAACACTTATTTTCAGATGCGCTTACGGAAAACAATGACGCAGTAATAAACAAGATTAAATATTCTTTCCCTAAACTTCACAGCAACATCTTTCTAAAAAGAATCATTAAGGATTTTCACGATAATGCAATTAAGTTAAAACTTGATACATTAATACCAAATTGCGATGCCGACTTGGAATATCTAAAGGATGAATCGACCTATGATTGGATAATAACAAACCTTTCGCAAACGTGTCCGCTCTTTTCTTTTAGGGCGATAAAATTAAAAAAGGCATTGTTCGGGGCAGTCATAGACAAACATTCTGTATTGGGTGACCGGATAACTCAACATCGATTAG
>JABDEC010000026.1 GCA_013287265.1 Candidatus Babelota bacterium
CTTGAAGAAATAGTTCAGAAATTTTTCTTAATAAAAGTGATCTTTTTTTTTCCTAATTTTATTGAGCTGGATCTGGAAGTTGTCATTTTAGATTTTTTATGACCCTAATAAGCCATTTGCTGCTTTTTTAATTAAATCTTGTTTTTTTGCTCGGATCAATCTTTTACGTTTTTTTTGAGCTGGCGGTTCAAAATAGACAGTTCGTTTCATATCGCGGACGATACCTTCACGTTCTATCTTTTTTTTCAATTGTCTTAATGCCTTGTCCACGTTGTGATTCACGGTTATTGTTATATTAGCTTTTTTGCGACTCATTAAATTTACCATTCCTTATCTGGTTTTTCTTTATTTGATTTATCTACTTTTATGTTACAAGATATTTATTCATTTGTCCAATCAATAGGTCATTTCTAGAGAAAACATATATGTAGTGGATCTGTATGCATTTTTTTGTTGTAGTGGAATTTGAGTGAAAAATCCCAATGCAAAATTTGGTGAAATATCGTAATTAAACCCAACATTTAGTAACTGTACAGACCATGGACTTTTACATTCTAGATCCTGCGGTCTAAAAACATTACTTGGATCAGGTTTTAATAGACAAATCTTGTCTCTATTATGAACAACATATAAGTACTCTAAATAAACAGATAAACATTCTAAGAAATGATATGCATTCATTAAAAATCCAATATGCCACGTATCACCGGGCGAAATTTTTACATCCGTAGTAAACGGATAAAATTCACTTTGAAACATATTATTTGGTACACGATATCCTTTAAAGTCTCTATCAAAAAAATGAGCCATTCCGGCATGTGCACCAATTTCAATTGTTTCGTAAAAATCTAAAGTAAATCCTGCATTAAAACGGACGGCATTGTGTTTATTATTACCAAAAGGTACTGAGAAAATTAAATTTGGATCTATACCATCTCCAAACCCGAAACTTCCTCCAACTGATGCAAACGGTATAAATAAGAATGGAGCTATGCAATAAGTGTCATTTCTATCAATTGGGAATGCATGTCTCCAGAATGCTTCAATATGAAAATCTTCAATTGAGCTTCTATTAAAATTACAAAGATCAATACCCGAAGCAGATGCAAGATCTTGTAGTTGATCCATAACTTGTCTATGGACACAATTTACAAATTGTTTCCAGTTAGCATTAGTAAATTGATTTGTAGAAAATGGATTTAAACAATTTAGTGGAGGATTTGTATTTGTTGGGCATATTTCAGTGATGCATCCGGTAGGAACACATCCTGATGGCGTAGTTGTAAGATCAACAAATTGTGCAAGTTGCGAAATATTTGAAACACCAAATTGCGCGGCAATTCCCACATCTCTAAATAATCTTCCTTCTGCCTGAAATCGCACACCTTTTTTATGATATTTAATTGGGACTGTAAAAAATCCTAATAAATCATAGGGCGGTTGCAATGATATAATACCTGGAATGGTTGTCAATTCTGTAGGTATTTTTCCACCTGTTGTTGGCGAAGTAATTGTTTTTGCGCATGATAATAAATTGTTTGCAACAGTCGTAAATTCTGCGGGAAATGCATGACCAGTTGGCACATCAGGTTGTGAAGGGTCATTAAGTGGCAAAGCTGCAATCATATTCCATCTTCCTGTTAAATCACCAAGTTGTGCGCGTTTTTTGTCTAGATTTTTTCCTCGGTTTGCTTTTTGGAAATATGCGCTTACCGAAAGGCTTAGATATTGTGGATCACAATTTTGTCTTTTTCCTTTGAGGTATTCTTTTTCATTTGTGTATAAATAAGTGTATGGAAATGCTGAAGTAAATACTGGAATTGGATCAGTTTTATTTAGAGTATCAATAATTGAAGATTTTATTAAATTAAAATTAAATAAAATTATAACCAGAAGTAAATTTCTAATTTTTTTCATTACGTTCCTTTCTTTAAGCGTACTAAGTAACTTATAGTACTGCTTAATTAAAACGTCAAATCGAATTTTTTATTAAAAAAATGTATACTAATCATAAACTTAAACTTTTTTTTTTCAAAATATTTAAAAAATTGCTTATGAATTATTGTTTGTATTATCAGGCTAAATTAGAAGCTAAAACTACTTTGTTTGTTACAGCAACTTTAAGAAGTTTTGATAATTTAGTTTTTGATCGATGCTTGAATGAAAAAAATATATTTGAATTTTTTGTTCCTGATGGATCACAGGAAGAATTTTTAAAAATCATGTCTTTTTTTCAGGAAAATGGAATTGTGACAGATTTAATAAAATGCGATAACAGACTTATTTAATAGAACTTATATATTTTTCTGCATCCATCCCTGCCATATAACCAAATGAAGACGCTACAGGTGCCTGGTGATAAGTAATATTTGTTACATCTCCTGCAGCAAAAATACCCGGAATTGAAGTATGTGTTTGGTTAAAAACTTTAATTTGTTTTTTTGAGTCTAACTCTAGAATTTTTTCAAACAATTCGCTTGAAGGATTCCAACCTATACATACAAAAACACCTTGGACTGGAATTATTTCTTCTTTATTTGTTTTTTTATCTAATACCTTTACTCCAGTTACCCATTTTTCATTGCCCAAAATTTCTTTTGCTATTGTGTTGTTCATTACTTTTATATTTTTATTTTCTTTTAATCTATTTAACCATGAAGAAGGTCCCTTAATTTCAGGATCTCTATTTATAATTATTATATCTTTTGTGTATTTACTTAAGATTTCAATTTCGCGCAGTGCACTTATATTACCACCAATTAACGCAACTTTTTTATTTTTAAAAAGGGGAGCATCACACAATGCACAAACTGCCAATCCTTTTGATAAATATTTATCTTCTCCAGGACAATTTAATTTTCGCGGTTTTCTTCCAGTTGCAATTATCACGGAATTTGCCAAAATTTTCGTTCCGTCATTTAAATAAATTTTGAATGGCTTTTTTGAAAAATCTACTTTATTTACATTATCACTTATAAATTTTGTTCCATATTCGGTCGCTTGCATTTTTAATTCTTGCGCCAATTGCGAACCGGCAATCGCTGAAATTCCCGGCCAGTTTTCTATAACTCCTGCTTTTACCAATTGTCCCCCCGGATAATCGCCTTCTATTAAAACAGGATTTAATTTTGCACGCCCCGCGTATATGCCAGAAGAGAGTCCTGCTGTTCCAGAGCCTAAAATAACAATTTTGTTAACAAACTCTGAGTTGTTATCGTCAGCGCCGATTGCATATTTATATGAAATTTTTAGATAAATGAGTGAAGTGATTGCAATTAGAGAGACAGATAAGAAAATATTTTTATAATTAAAAACAATTTTCATTGCAAAATTACCTCATTCCTTTTTTTTCTTTATAATTATTAATAATACTAATAGAAAATAATATATGCAATAATTATTAATTATTTTGGCTTTTTTGCCTTTATTTAAGCTAATTTTATTTATTTATAAATATGATAGAATATTATTTAGTAATTTATTTTATATAAATAATAGAAATAAAATGAAAGGCTTATTTATGTCTATTAAAAAAATTGGCTTAAGTGCAATTACTGTTTCTGATATTAAAAAATCATCTAAATTTTTTTCTGATATCGGGTTAAAAGTTAAAAGTAATCATCCTGAATTTGGCTGGTGTGAATTCACAGGCTTAGATGATGGAAATATTTTGGGAGTCGGTCAATCAGATGGTTCAATGAAACCAGGAACAAATGCGGTTGTCTCTTTGACAGTTCAGGATATTGTTAAAAGTAAAGCTGATTTAGAAAGCAAAGGCGTAAAATTTATAAGTGAGATTATGGAAGTTCCTGGAGAAGTAAAATTAGTGTTATTTAAAGATTTAGATGGCAACGTTTTTTATTTAGCTCAGGAATTAAGAACAGCTAAGAAATAGATATTAAATTATCAAGTC
>JABDEC010000027.1 GCA_013287265.1 Candidatus Babelota bacterium
TAGAAATAAAATATAAATTCTTTTCATTTAAATCTCTAAGTTCGCTTTAGAACGATTTTAATTTTTTCCAAAAATAATTGTCCAACCAGTTTTTCTGGCCCAAAAATTAAAGTTTTTTTGATGACAAATAACATAATTCGAGAAAAATAAAAATAAAAGAAAGCGATCGCCGGAATTATTTTATAATTTTTATATCCAAATTTTAGACGATAATTAATCATTTTTTTTATTATTTAACTGGTAGCATATTAACAAATGAATAATTCTTATAATTCTATTGCCTTCGACCCGTCCGGCTGTCATAGCCTGTTAACAATGCAGGACAAATCTCTGCAACTATGGCGAAGTCTGCAGCAAAGTCGAAGGATATTCCTTATTGAAATTCACCAAACAACTTCTGCCGATTGTATCAACAATAAATCCCAAAAAAATTAATTTATTAATATCGATTATATTTCTTGTATCAAGAATTATTGGTTGTTTTACAACCTTGCTTATTTCTTTAAAATCTAAATTTTTAAATTCATTCCAATCGGTCAAAATTAAAACCGCATCTGCATTTTGACATGCCAGATAAGCATCGCCAAAATATTGAATGTCACGAATTTCTTGCTTCATATTTTCATTTGCTTTAGGGTCAAAAGCTTTTATTCTTGCACCTTCTTTTTTTAAGTGATTGATAATATCAATTGCCGGCGATTTTCTGATATCATCTGTATTACCTTTAAATGCCAAACCCAGAACTGAAATTACTTTTTTTTCTAAATTTCCATTTAATAATTTTTTTAATTTTTCAACAACTTTAATTTTTTGCAATTCATTAACTTTTATGGTTGCCTTAATTGTTTCAAGTTCTATGTTGCTATTTTTGGCCATTTTTAAAAGCGCATGAATATCTTTCGGGAAACATGAACCGCCAAAGCCCGGACCCGGCTTTAAAAATTGTGAACCGATTCTTTTGTCTAAACCAATTCCTTTTGTAACTTCCTGAATATCAATACCAAGTTGATCACAAAAATTAGCAATTTCATTAATAAAAGAAACTTTTAAAGCAAGAAATGAATTGGAAACATATTTTATTGTTTCAGCAGATAAGTTATCAGTTTTGATTACATTTTCAGCTTTACAATTAATCGGCGAATATAATTTTTTTAATTTTTCAAAAACTTTTTTAGACTTTGTTCCAATGATAATGCGGTCCGGGTTTAAAAAATCATAAATTGCACTGCCTTCGCGCAAAAATTCAGGAGTGGAGACTACATGAAACTCAAAGTTGCTTTTGTTATTTTCATTAATAATAAAGTGCACAATTTTGTTTGTTCCAATTGGGACGGTGCTTTTTATGCAAATGATTTTACTTGAATTTATATTTCGGCCAATTTCTTTTGCTACCATTTTAACAGCAGAAATATCTGATTCGCCATTTTTTAATGTTGGAGTATTGACCGCTATAAAAATAATGTCAGAACTTTGAATGGCAAACTGAACATCTGTTGTAAATTCAATATTTTGATTTAAAATATTTTTTTCAACTAATTCAGATAATCCAGGTTCATAAATTGGCAAAATTCCATTTTTTAAATTTTCTATTTTTTTTTGCATCAATGTCGGCACAAATAACTTTGTTGCCAAATTCTGCAAAATTTGTACCTACAACTAACCCGATGTAACCTGAACCGATGATTGCAATATTATTCACGAATTAATTATCCAAAATTAATCACCCTGAGTGTATCGAAGGGTTCAATTTAACTTTTAAAATTTGAATCTCTCGATACTATTTTTCTAAAGAAAAATCACTCGAGATGATTAGAATAATAAATCTTTCTATTTGATTTTGCAAAAAAATTAACTCGTTGAGTTTTATATGAGCGACTTATAAATCAATCAACCATTTTACAGTATTATTATGCACAATATTTAAACCAACACTTTTATATTCCATGGCTTTCACGGGACGCGAAACCCAACTTACAATATCCTTTTTTCTAAAAATCAAACCTGTGTCACAGGCTGATAAATATTTATAAATTTCAGAATGCTGTACATTTATAATTTTATAATATTTTGAATCAAGATTTTCTTTATTTAAAAAATTGGAAAATTCATGGACATCCTGAGTTAAAATTAACAAAAAAATATTATTATTTTCTGTTAATTTCTCTTTAAAAAAATCAATAATAAGTTCAGGATATTGCCAGGCTTTTACAGAACCGCTGTAACAATAAATGTGCGTATTTTCTGCAACATTTAATTTTTTTCTTATTTCAGATCTAAATTCATTTCTTTTTTCATGCGGAATAGTTTCTGGAAAATCATCTTTTGCAATAGTAATTTTTTTTGGATTTGCTCCAAAATGCTCAATTAAATATTCTTTTAATGCGAAAGTTACTGATTCAATGCAAAAATTAGTAATTTTTTTTTGTGTAAAAGTCTCTTTTTCTACTTTAAATAATGCTTTTTTGCGGAAATTATGCCAAATATTTTTTAGCAAGTTTTTTGTTTTTAAATGAGTGCATTCATATTCCGCTGCAAGTAATCCCCTTGCCTGAATTGTTAAAAAATTACATTTGTTTGATTCAATTGATTTTATTGCAACCCAACCAGCAGATGGACCGCGGGCAATTAAATCGTAATTATTAAAATTTTTAAGAAATTTTTTTAATTGATAAATTGACGGATATAAACTAATTTTGCCTAAAAATGGCAGTCTTTTAAATTGAATTATAATTAAGCGTTCGTCCCGAGGGAACTCGAGGGATGAGTCATTACAATAAACATGCTTCTCAAAACTAACCAAATAAATTTTTTGATAAATATTTTGTTCAATTTTTTTCAGCAACGGCTGCAAAACCTGACCAGCAAAAACTGAATTGTTTATACCATCATCCAAAACAAAAATTAAAATCTTGTTATTATCCATTTTTAATTGCATAATTTTTTTAAATAATGGTTTTATTATAACAAAATTAATAAATTTAATTATGAAATTTTTATACGTTCCATTCCGATCAAAATATGTTAAAGGTACTGGAGAAAAAGATAAAAAAGAATGTATATTTTGCAAACCATTAGCTGAAAATAATGATGAGAAAAATTTTATTTTAGCAAGATATAAATATAATTTTGTAATTTTAAATTTATATCCATACAATGCCGGTCATTTAATGATAGTTCCATTTAAACATTGCGCAGAATTAAAAGATTTATCTAAAGATGAACGCGACGAATTAATGGAATTAATATCAAAAAGTTGTGAAATTTTAAAAAAACAATTGAAATGTGAAGGGTTTAACGTCGGCTTGAATTTAGGAAAAGCAGCGGGTGCAGGAATACCAAACCATTTACATATGCATGTTTTACCAAGATGGCTAGGTGATACTAACTTTTTACCAACTCTTTGTGAAACTAAAACCATATCTTTTGATCTACATAAAATTTACAGTGAATTAAAGCCAAAATTTAATAAGATTAAAATTTAAGTCGGCTTTATCCACCAATTTGTCTGTTTTTCTTCATCATTTTGAATTTCTGATGTTTTAAAAATTTGCCAATTTTTTAATAATTCTTTTGCTGGTTTATATCGCTCTCTTTGCACATCATCTAACATT
>JABDEC010000028.1 GCA_013287265.1 Candidatus Babelota bacterium
ATTAATAAAAATTAATCAACTAAATCTTTTAATGCTTTACCTGGTTTAAATTTAGGAACTTTTTTAGCAGGTATTTGCATTTTTTTTCCTGTAGCAGGATTTACACCAACTCTGCTTTTTCTCTTTAATACTAAGAATGTGCCAAATCCAGTCAACACAACGGGCTTATTTTGTTTTAAAGATGAGCCAATTGTTGAAATAAATGCTTCGAGCGCAGATTTACAAGTAGTTTTAGGCAACTTGGAAATTTTTGCCATTTGTTCTATTAACATTGCCTTATTCATAATGTCTTCCTCTAATTTTAAATTCTATATAAACGGCAGACAAAAACTAGTACTAATTGTAAACTTATTGTTTGAATTAGATTTGTCAAGCAATTTTTTTCAAAATAGTGTAAAAAATTTTTCCTAAATTAAAAAAAAATAAAAAAATTGAAAGAATCAGCTCAACTTCATGGTTTCACTAATTTTTTTTACATAATCATTTCAAGTGTTTTGCAAAATCAAAATGTATTGAGAAATAGTTCAAAAAAAACTATCTGGTCTAAACACGTTTTAATAAAATAAAATCACTCAAGGCGATTAGTATCAAGGATTCATCAGAAAGTCTTCGTTTTCTAATGGCGATAGCCAGGCGAAGTTGCGCAAGCAACAAAGACTGGTGCCGAGGGCCGGACTCGAACCGGCACGAGCTTTAGGCCCGAAGGATTTTAAGTCCTTTGCGTCTACCAATTCCGCCACCTCGGCACATAATTTTTTTATTTCAATTCTAAAATTGTCACGTATTTATAAAGATATACTCATCTCATCAGTTCATCAACTACATCAGTCAGTCTTCTTTTTTTAATGGCGATAGCCAGATGAAGTTGCGTGAGCAACGAAGACTGGAGGCGGCACCCGGATTCGAACCGGGGATCAAGGTTTTGCAGACCCATGCCTTACCACTTGGCTATGCCGCCATACTACTCTTTTTAACTAAAGATTGAAGGTGAAAGCATATTTTTAATTTTATCTTTCAATTCATCTGTAGTAATAACCTGGATGTCACTTTCTTCATTTTCTGGTTTTGATATCTGCATTGTTAAATATTTTTCTTTGCAAACATCTTTTGGTTCAACAGGGTAACCTTTTTGATACCATTCAGCCATTCCAGCTTCATAAGCCCAAACATGCTGAAAACCAAGATTTTTTAACATTTTTGCAGCTGCGCCACTTGCAGTACACATATAATTGGAACAATAAACAACAACATGGGTATCTTTATCTAAAGTTTTTGAATATTGTTCAAATTCTTCAAAAGGAACATTTATAGAACCTTTTATATGGCAATCATTATACAACATTTTATCAAGAACATTAATTATAACTAATTTTGGCTTTTCTTCTTTTGAAAACCATTTACAAGCTGATAATGTTACCATGATAAAAGTTAACAGAAAAAATTTAATATTATTCATAAATTTCAATTTAAAAATCATATATAAATTTACCAAAAAATCGTTTACTTGCAACTATTTCTTCATTTAACCATTTGAAAACATCTACTCCATCTCACTCTTTTCCAGAAGTCTATTGGATGTTTGATCAAATCAACAATCCACCAGGATTCTTCACTATCTATAGACCATAATCGTAAAACAATTTTCCCATGGATTAATTTTTTTTGTAGAGGACCCCAAACTCTGGAATCTGAACTATTTAAACGATTATCACCCATAACCCAATATTCGTCATTATCTAATTTCTTTTGATAAATATCCAGATTTTTTCCATAACTATCTGTAAATATTGATTGTGGATATACAATTGCTGGACGTCCAAATCTTGCAGCCACTTTTGCCCCAAGCTCAACTTCAATTTTATTTAATCTGTAAAATGGTTGATCTTCAAATGAATAATTTGGGTCGTAACTCTTTAAGCTTAATCCACGTTGTTCAGGTTGAAAAACTGAAATTAAAGGATATTTATTTAAATAAGTTTCATCTAATTTTTTAAATTCAGAATCACCTGATTTTTTTAAATAAACAACCGGTTTTCCATCTTCAACTGTACCTTTAATCTCATCTCCGGGAATAGCTATAATTCGTTTTGTAAAATTTGAAGGCCCCCAAACATAACTTTGCCATAATTTATGAAATTTATTTTTTGAATAATTAAATGTTGGCTCATTAAAAGTTATAATATCTCCTCTTTGAGGATCTTTAAATAAAATAGAAAATTTATCTGCAAAGAAACGTTCTCCAACAAGCATTGTGGTTTCCATTGATCCTGTCGGAACTTGATAAAGCCCATATCCAAAAGTTCGTATTAAAAAAGCAATTGGCACAATTATTACCAATGCTTCAAAAAGTTGGTAAGAAAAAGATTTTTTCTTTTTCTCCCTTTTATACCATTCTTTAAAAGAATTAAACGCAGACATAATACCCTTTCATTTTAATTTTCTTTCTATTTTAACACATATAAAGGATTAATTCTTTCTCCGTAATTTATTACTTCAAAATGAAGGTGTGAAGCATCTCTTCCGGAACTTCTTACTGATCCGGTATCACCAACTGTCCCGATTCTTTCTCCTTTTGTAACTTTGTACCCAGGTTTAACTTTTATGCTATTTAAGTGCGCATATCGCGTTTTATATTGTTTATCATGTGAAATTAATATTGTATTTCCATAACCAGAATTATAGCAAGCCTCCAAAATTATACCATCAGCTGCGGCTTTAACTATAGTGCCTTTCATTGCAGCGAGATCAATTCCATAATGAAAATTAGATTTTCTATTTCTTAATCTTCGTCTTCCATAAAATGAGCTGATCCAGAATTCATTAGGATTTAAAGGCCACATAAAATAACCATCATTTTTAATATTTCTATTGAATAGTGAAACAAAGTTGTTTTTTAATCGACTTCTTCTAATTTTTCTTCTTTTTGTTTTTATTTCATTATTTTCAAAACAATTTTTGGTATTTGAAGAATATAAATGATTTATTTCATTTATTTTTTTTTCAAGCTTATGTTGCTTTAAAAAATCAATAGCAGATTGTTTTAAATAATCAGATTTTCTATTTATTACTATAAAGGAGTTTTTTTTTTCATCGGAATTTGTAGACTCAGCTTCAATTTTTTCTTTAGCTGATTCGCCACAAATTCTTTTGAAAATAATTAAATAATTTCTGTATTCTTCTTGCAATTCAATTAATGAATCAGATTGTCTCTTTAAAAATTTATATTCCTTAAAAAGCAAAAAAGAAATAGTCAGAAAAATAATAATTAAAAAAAACCAAACATAATAAATAAAATTTTTAAAATTTAAATTAATAGTTTCTACCTTAAAAATTTAGTTTAAATAATCTAAATGATAAAAATTGAATTCTTAATGGCCCATCCAACAATATTTTTACTGGATATTTTATACCAATTATCCTGTTCTTTTTTAATTATTATTTGATCAGCAAGATTTAATGATCCTAGAA